>DASUVS010000157.1:0-12294 GCA_036378835.1 Binatia bacterium
GAATGGATATAATCCGAATGGGCTCTCGACATACTCTGATTCATTTAAGAAAAGATATTTTGAGGGACAATCCGACCGCTTAAACGAACTGATCGATGAAGCGTTGGATATACAGTTTCACATTGATCGGGGCACTTACCCTTATCCTGACAATGCGCCATTTGTCATCGGAAGAAGCACGGCCTCAAAACTTTTTGTGCTTGACACAAGCATTCTTCACAGCACTGAAAAACCACGGAAGCTCCTGAAAGACGACGGCACGATCGACGACACGCACATCGTAGAAAGCGTCCGCCTCCCGGACCCCACTGTGGCCCAAACGGACGAAACCTTTGATGCTGGCGCGCGCCTGCTAACGGTCAAATCATTCTTGAGCACAAATGCCATTCGATCCACTAACTCGATCGATGGAATTGACTATTGCTCTAGCAATAATTCAACCGTATGCAACGTCCGCGAAATTACAGTTCCGGTGCTGTTTACTGCGATGGGAGCGTATTACTTCATCCGCGATAACGAGATCCATTTTGAAGAAGCGAAGAGCGGGGACAAGGATTTTGTCGTCATCGCGGGGCTCGTTCATGGAATCACACCATGCAACGCTTGCCCGGGCGGACCTTATAATAATTCACAAAAAAACTTTTACGACTACGTGGCAAGTTGGTTGAATAAACCCGGCAGGTTCTAATCGGGTTGTTTCGGACTATGATTTAACGGACCTGAAACGGTTCTGGACTAAGCCACTAGGCTTTCAGAACGCGCTTCTAACAATCGACGGATACTTGTAAAGCCGCTATCGGCCAATCCGACCGACGCGGAAAGATGCTTGCTATGTCTGACTTCAGAGTTAAAACGAGTCAGGGGAATTCCTTTTTCTTGCGTTACTTTGCTATTACTTTGCCAGAACCATCTAATCGAATGTGTTCCAATCGGCAAATTCAGTGAGAGCTGAGCCGCCTTAGACGCTTGGATTCATTCAGTTGACTACCAATAGTGTCATATAGTCTCGGTACCATCGCAGAACTGAAAATCCTCGTGTCGGCGGTTCGATTCCGTCCCTGGCCACCTCTAAGCCTCAAGTATTTCAAACGCTGCGCCTCGACAAAGAAGCACAACTCATCCACTTTGAAGTTCCTGAAATTCGCTGCTGGTCAAACCTTTGTAAGTTCTGGTTTGCTCGGGTCGTCCCAATTTCCCTCCGCTCGACGCGAATATCTCAACGCCCCTTTTTTCGGGGGTACGGCTAATTACCGCAGTGCTTCTGATTCTGCCGAGGTATTTTACAGGGACCACGAAAATTCCAGGATCCCGACGGGCATAGATCCGATACCATCTAGATCCCATATTAGGACGCCTTCATGGGCGATATATTGGCCTGAGTGATCAAGGTCCCAACTTCTCGCTCTAATCGGGTTTCCAAGCCTATCGCTCACGGCCGCGAGGGTATTTGCGGTTCATCGTTTCAATCGTCCTGCTTGGCACCGCAGACTGGACAATGTGAGAACCACCGCCGAATCCGAGATCGACATCGCCGGCAGATGGTTGTTCGCCCTCGCCGCATTAAAAGCACTGACGTTACAACGAGAAGACCGGCGACGATACTTCCAAACATTTTTTATCCACCCGCTCCCTGACCAGCTGCTGCAGTTCGAGCCCCTCGGCTTCCGTCATCGTCTTCATCATCTTGCCTCGATCCGCGCAGACTCGATAATCGAACATTGAGGCCATTCCGATAAACAGCTCCGAGCGACTCACATTCTGACATGAACATCCGGAATCGATTCGCCTGCAATCTACAGCCCTGATCCTAGCATATTGGCCGAAATTTCTCGCACGCTACGAGTCAAATTCTGAATCCCTTGATCGACTCCCTGTCATTGTGCTATTAACGCCGCCCTCGCCGCGCAGCGATACCGTTGCGCTAAGCTTTTGACAGCCCTGTCGAAGGCGCTGCGCCGGCGAGGCCCAGTACTCGATGGGAGAAGTCAATGGAGACACTTACATGAACAAGATAATGCGCCAGTTCCGGTCTGACTACGTTGAAGATGTATTACTCGTTACTTTGATGATAATCATTGTGGTCGCGCTTTATTTGGCTGCCGTATATTTGCTAATTCTGAGTTAGCTATCGACCTTGCAGTCGCTCTCTGCCACGGTGGCCTAGTCTGGTATTTTGACGGGTTAAGGGATTTTGAACGTTAACTGTGTCTGAATGCACCGAGCGCCAGCAGGAGTTGAACTTCGCTATGGCCGTCTTTGTACAACAGACGCCTGGCGGACGCGCAAGAAATAATTATCAAAGTGCTGTGTAGACAACCCTCGCGAGGGGCAGCGATAATCAACCGCACCCTAAAATCCGGCCGTTATTTATCTCCGGTATCCACGAAAGGCCACGGCTGACACTCCGTCTCACAGCGACTATTCGCGATGCGCTCGCCGCCGAAATTTCAATTGTGATGAATGCTTTGGCACCAGGAAGACTCACTGCGCGGAAGCTACCGGGACGGAGCATCAGACCTCACCTCCTGCAGCTCTGTTGTGTGGTGATATTTCTAACGGCCGTTCAATGGCCGGTTGAACTTATCGCCGCTGAGGCTTACTGCTCGGGCAGTAGTACTTCTGCGGTGGCCAACAGTGGCATTTCTTCCCGAGGTACCAGAACTGGATTGCTGCGCGTGCATCCCTCCAATCCGCGGTATTTCACAGATGATTCTGGCAAAGCGATTTATCTCGGCGGGCATCAGATATTCGTCGATTTGCAGGATAATCCGTTTGGCAACTACACGACTTACAATCAGCAAAACCAACTGGATTGGCCGTGGTATATCCAGTTCGCTAGAGCCCGAAAGCTCAACTACTTGCGAAATTGGACCCTGATGAGCACCGGTTGCGGGGTGCCTTTGCAATGCGCAGTGGCTTACCCGATGCCGTACAAACGGGTTTCGGGATTTGGCAGTGCGAATGACGGTGGGTGGAAGTTTGATCTGAACCAGTTCGATGAGGAATTTTTTAACCGGATGCGCTCCCGGGTTATTGATGCGGGTAACCACGGGATCTATGTCAGTATTATGCTTTACGATGTCTATGCCTTCTCGAATTTTTCCGCACCTCACAGTCCGATGTGGGGAGGCAATGTTTTCAATGCGGCAAACAACATTAATGGCGTCACGGCCGACACCAATGGCGATGGTTGGGGAGTGGAGTTCTTTACCGCGCCGTCATCTGAGATCCGTGCTTTGCAAAAAAAGTATGTGGAGAAAGTTATCGATGCCGTCAATGATCTAGACAATGTCATTTTCGAGATCGGGAACGAGGTGGGTGCATTGCAATGGCAGTATGAGATGATCGACTTTGTTAAGAACTATGAGGCTTCCAAGGCCAAGCAACACCTAATTCTCATGAGCCCTGGAGGTTTGAGTGGTTTGAACGTTTATACGAGTGCCACGCAGAGCGAAGTCATTGCGAGTTCTGCGGACATTTATGCCGCCTCAATCGTTTGGGCCGATTATTTGGAGAATCCGCCGGCCAACAACAACGGCAAGCCCGGTATTCTGGACAGGGATCACGTCAGGCCGACTCACAGTCACGTGCCCATTCTTGCCTGGAAAGCCTTTGCCAGAGGGCATCACTACACCATGTATGACCAACCTTTCGAGGCTCCGATCGAGGATGCTACATGGGATCTCGCGCGCCGCAATGTAGGTGCAATCGTGACTTATGCGAACGAGGTATTTTCTGATCTCGCTAAAATGCTCCCGAGTGGCGATCTCAGCTCAACCCAGTATGCACTTGCCAATCCGGGATCAGAATACTTGATCGTTCAGCCTGAGAGCGGAGCTTTTACGGTGACGATGCAGCCCGGCACTTATAAATATGAATGGTTCGATTCCGACACAGCTTCAACGGCGGACATAGGTGTCGTTAGCCTGACGGCCGGCAAGAATACCTTTACGCCTCCTTTCGGTGGAAGCGCCGTGCTGTATCTCAAAGCGGCGCCATCGATGGAATCCGGCTCGCCCACCGAGTGATTTTATCTTCCTCAATCCGCGCCTAATGCTCATCCCACTCTTTAAACAAACATGAGATGGTTCGGAATGGAGCTGTAGTTTAACGCTTCCGTAACCCGAGTCGGCAAACGGACGAGATATGATCCGCCGATTCGGCGATCCCACGCTTAAGTTCTCTACAGTTCACCCCAGCACGTTGATTTGGTTGCCGCAATTGTAGTGGCGAACAGTTTCACCTCCGGCAGAATCGTTATTCTTTCCAGACAGTTCAACAAGGCCTCTCAATTACTGCAGCCAGGTGTCTGTCCTCCCTTACTCGCAAGCGGCAGGATCCCAAAGATTACTCTCGTGTCTCCGGCGAGAGGTTAGAGTTTGTACAGTCGGGCGGTTTGTTGACATCAAGTCAGTTGAAATGGACGCAAACTGCAAGCGGTTCATCATGCACATGTTTAAGCAAGATAACGAGTACCCAGCCGCAAGATTATTGCGATACCGTACTTCTAATCAAAATGGATCTAAAAAGCTTTTATGTTGGCGCTATAGCCTGCGTTTGTTTAAAATGTTCGGGCATTTGTCAACTGTAGTTTGCGAGAAAGGGGCTGCGGATGGACCGACTGGAAAAGCTTTTTGATTATACGCTGAGGTATGCACTCGAACCAGGGTTGAACTGGGTTATCGCTCATCCCATCGTCTCAGTAATCGTCGTCTTCGTGCTTGTGTACTGGTCCGTGCGGGGTTATCGAATGCTATAGATTGCGTGGGAACATCTTGAGTTTCCAGTTACTAGAGATTTTGCTATAGCTTTCTTAAGACCATGAGTTTAATCGAAACCAGAGAAAGAGACGGTGATCAGGTAAAGGGGTGCGGATCATGCCGCTAATCTCGGCAATGGCTGCCAGTCATGCGCCAAATATTCTTTTAGAACCGGGTGCCGAATGGGAAGACTTCATGGATCTGCACTACAGTATGGCGCCGCAAGGGTTCGGGTCGAGACCCACGCTAGAACAACAGAAAAAGCTCAGACGGGATGCCGAAGCTGCGTTTACCGCTTTGCGTACCGATCTTGAGGAAGCCAAGCCGGACGTTCTCATCGTCGTGGCTAATGATCAGTTCGTCAATTTCTTTTGGAACAACATTCCAACCTTCTTTGTGACTCTAGCGGATGAGGTCCAGGGTCAATTTACCCGGCATAAGTTTCACTATCGCAATCACAAAGAGCTTGGACGGGAAATCGTTCGCGCCGGAATGGATAGGGGGATCGATTTCTCATTCGGCGAACATATTGAATTGCAGCATACGCAGAACGTGCCGCTATACTTCCTTTTGCCTGAACCCAAGATCCCAATTTTACCCATCTACGTGAACACTTGGGTCGACCCCGCGCCGACACCGAAGCGCTGCTATCAAATTGGTGAGCTGATCCGAGAAGTCGCTGTCAAATCATCGGATCGCGTGGCGATTCTTGCTACTGGCGGCTTATCCCACTTCCCCGGCTCGCCGAGAATCGGTGAGATCGACACCCGGTTCGATCATGAGCTTTTGGAAGTCATGCGCCAGGGGCAGGGACCGAGCTTGGCCGACTACTCTGTCGATGAATTATTAAAAGCGGGAGACAGCGAATTTCTCAACTGGATGGTTGTCATTGGCGCTGTTGGGAACGCCAAAGCCACTTACACTTCTTACATGCCTGACTTCGTCGCCACCGGCTGGGGTTTTGTCAGTTGGCGGCTTTGCTAGGCTGGTAATTAACAGCGGCGCTGGAGGTGCTGTGAGCTGCTATCATTTAAGCCGTCTGCTCTTCGATCTCAAAATGAACGAATCGTGCTATCACCGCGCCGTGGCTGATTTCGAAGAAGTCATCAGCGATTATGAACTAACCGATGTAGAAAAGGATGCTCTCCGATCCGGTGATCCGCGCAAGCTACGGCAGTTGGGCGTGCATGGGATGCTTTGCCTATATATCAAAAGGCTCAATCCTGCGTTTCGCGACAATATCTATTGGGCGCAGAAGTAGAATAACGGCGCCTCAATTTTGTCTTTTGACTCTTGCTGTTTCTCTGTGACTTTCCTTCCGATCTTCCTCGTCACCTCTCACATCACCTAGTTTCCTGGCAGTCCTATTCCCATTTTGACCCGTTGGAACCGGTCTGGTAGTATCCGGGCACACGTCAAACGAGGGGGAACAAGATGGATCTTGGATTGAAGGGGAAAGTGGCGCTTGTTGCAGGTGCTAGCCAGGGAATGGGTAAAGCGACAGCCTTGGGGTTCGCTCGTGAGGGAGCGAAGGTAAGTATCTGCGCCAGGGGTGAAGCGGCGCTGAACCAAGCCGCTGACATGATCCGCAAACAAACCGGGGGCGAAGTGTTGGCGATGTCGGCCGATATGAGCAAAGCGGAAGATATCAAGAGATTTGTAAAGAGCAGCGCAGAGCATTTTGGCCGGGTCGATATCATCGTGAATAATGCGGGTGGCCCTCCTCCCGGCGACTTCTTGAATTTCACCGACGAAGACTGGAACAACGCTTTTAATTTGAGTTTCATGAGCACCATGCGCATGACTCGCGAGGCGGTGCCTCATATGCGCAAGGTTGGCGCAGGCCGGGTCATCAATATTACATCTTATTCTGTCAAAGAACCGATCTCCGGTTTGGTTCTCTCCAATGCGATCCGCAGCGGCGTCATTGGCATGGCAAAAACCCTCTCGCGCGAGTTGGGCAAGGATAATATTCTGATCAACAATATTTGCCCCGGCCGCATCGATACCGAACGCGCCCAAAAACTCAACAAAGCCCGCGCCGATCGTCTTAAAAGGCCGGTTGAGGAAATTAATCAAGAAATGGCGGCGGAGGTGCCTCTGGGCCGCTACGGAACGGCTGATGAAACCGCCGATTTGATTGTTTTCTTGGGATCGGATCGAGCCAGCTATATCACCGGAACCACCATTCAGATCGATGGAGGTCTAGTAAGGGGGATTCAATAAATGGTTCACTTCGTGATTCAATGGGATCTTCCGGATCAAAAGGCCAATCTGACCATATACGCCAACAAAGCCAAGAACGACTGGCTGCCGGCTACGCTTTCACATCAAGGTGTGATCGAAATTCGTAATTACCGTAACCCGCTTGAGATAACCCCCCACGTCGCGATCACGATCGATTTCGAGAATATGGAGTGCTGGCGCGACTACATTGATTCACAGGATTACATTCGCATCATGCGCGAGCTCCGGATTTTGGGGTGTAATAACTTCACCGCAAATGTCTGGGCGCCTTCAAAGTATTTCGCCGAATCGATGAAGCCCTAAACTATCGGGATGGCGCAATCACTGTAGCGCGAACGAGTGCTACTCGATATCGTGTCGATGGGCGACCGGATCACATATACGGTGACCAGATGCCGGGCTCCCTGAGATCTGAGGATCGCCTGGTCTGAAGAAGGTTTCTTCCCCGTCATCAAACGAACGTCAGCTTCGGTGTGCGAAGAATCATTCTAACTTTGCCGTGCTGTTCAACGTTTCACAGTCACACCGATTTGACTGCAATACTTCGCCACCGGACATTGACTGCATAGCGGTGAAATCGGCCGGCATAATCGCTGACCGAAACTCACTAGAAGATCGTTGTACTCGATCCAATACTGTTTGGGCAGTTTTTGGCGTAGAGCTACCTCCGTCTTTTCCGGCGTTGCCGTTTTCACGTAGCCCCAGCGATTTGAAATTCGATGCACGTGGGTATCGACACAGATGCCGGGCTTGTTGTACCCCAGGGTGACTACCAAGTTGGCGGTCTTGCGGCCGACGCCTTTGAATTTGATCAGTTCGTCGATCTCATCCGGAACTCTTCCCCGATAGTTTTCATTCAAGTTCCTGCAGATCTCCAAGATAGTTTTTGCTTTGGTGCGATAAAATCCTACCGGGAAGATCGCCTGCTCGATCTTCTTAGTAGGCAATCGCGCCATGGTCTCCGGCAAGTCTGCCAACGCAAAAAGCCGCCGTGAAGCCTGGGCAGTCGTGCTGTCCTGTGTGCGCAGGCTCAAAATGCAGGAAATCAGAACTTTGAAAGGACTATCGGATGCCTCGGCAATGAGGGTGACGACCGGGGTTTGCCATTTAGGCGCCTCACGGCGCAGAATTCGCACCGCGGCGTGAATCTCGCGATCTTTCACTGAGTAGTTTTTGTTTTGCTGATTGGCTAAATTGAACCAGGTTCATATCACAGATCACTGTTGGGTCAACATTTCTCAGCCATGGTTGTTCACAAGATCTCTCAAATTCTCAAAGTTCGTTCGCCGAAAACCATTGCAGGAAATCATTATAAGCCGGCGGCGGTGTTGATCCCAATTCAGGAAAGACCAGACGGGGACTATCTTGTTTTGACCAAGCGCGCCGAGCGGATGAGCCATCACAGCGGCCAAGTGGCATTCCCTGGGGGGCGTGTCGATCCCGACGACGGCAGCGCAGCGGAAGCGGCGCTGCGCGAGAGCTATGAAGAGATCGGTATCCATCCCGATGAAGTGCGCATTCTGGGACAGCTGGATCAAGCAGAGGCAGGCTATGGATTTCTTGTCACCCCTTTTGTCGGCGTGATACCAGCTTCTTGCAACTTCGTACTGAATCCCGCGGAAACCGCAGCGGTGTGCTCGGTGCCGATCTCAGCTTTACTATCGCCACCCAACTTTACCATTGACCAATATCTTTCGCCCCGGGGCAATCCGGGCTATCACTTTCATGTGAACGGCTGGGATGTCTGGGGCGTCACCGCCAGGATCATCGTGCAGTTCCTGGAACTTGTTTATGACTTCGAAGTCAAGAAAGTTTGATTCTGTCGCTGTCTTGACTCATCCGCCAACATTCCGGTAAATCCCAGAGTCATGCCTCAGCCCGGTCTATCGTCGCTAATTATCGTCACGGCTTTCATCTAAGTGTAATCAAGCATGATGATCAGGGAGGACTGACGCTCGCCTGCTATCTGAGCTCCTTCTGTGCTTCATGGAGGAAAGAGAAATCGATCAGTGAACGCGCACTTACCGTTACGGTATCTTTTTTCCCGATATCCTGCATCATCGATAGAATCTGGCGCAATTTTTCGGCGCTGATCTCGCCGTCCCGGGTCAAAATATCCAGTCCATTAGCATACGATTTGGTCGCAATGTTCTTCGGGATTTCGAAATGGGCTGCGAGAAATTCAGTAGCCGATGCTTTGTTGCGGCGAAAGTCATAGAGCGATTGTAGGCTCGCGCGCACGATGCGCCTCACCTGTTCCGGGCTCGATTTAATCTTTTTCGCGCTGGTGACGATACCGTTGGAAGAGCTGGCGTCAGGCACGGAGTCGCCAAGAAACGAAAGCATGCTCAAGCCCTTCTCGGCAGCGATTACGTTGAACGGCGGCGCCAGTATAGCCGCGTCTATCACCCCGCCCAAGAGACTCTGCAGCGCCGTCGGCGAGAATTGACCTGAGACGTAGGCAACATCGCGATCCGGATCGATCCCCTCGCGGCGTAGAAAGCGTTTGAGAATGATTTGCGGCGTATCGCCCGGAAAGCTGATGCCGATTTTTTTTCCCGTAAGCTGGCCGACATTGTTGATTTGCGGCCGCGCGGCCAGCCAAAACGGTGTCTTGTGGTCGAGGGCGAAAATAAGCTTAAGCGGGAAGCCCTGGGCGGCGGCGCGCAACGCAGCGCCGCCATGGACGATATAGTCGACATCCCCCGTGCCCAATGCGGCAATCGCCAGATCCGTCCGCATGGTCATAAATTCCAACTCAAATCCCTCGGCGGCAAAGATCCCTTGGTGGACGCCGAAATAAAGCGGCGCGTACATCATTGCCATCACCGGTTGAGCCATGCGAATCTTAGTAGCAGCCGCGCACGGCCATGCTGCCATCAGCACACCGATGAGGATGACGCTCAGAAGATTTCGTTTAAAAGCGTCTCGAACGGAGACAGAAGATCTCATGGCTTTGCATATCCAGTGATGAATTTGGGCTTTAGTAGCGCAATCAGCGCCGGCAACAGCAGCAAACCGCCTAGCATGTTCATCGTCAGTATAATCAGGAGCTGAGTGCCCATCTCGGATTGGAAGCGCAATGGCGAAAAAGCCCAGAAGGCGATGCTTGCCGAGATCAGAAACGCGGTGTACAGAACCGCTTTGCCGGCGGTTGCCACCCCGTCGACGAGCGCCTGGTTTAAATCGCTTCGGTTCGCACGCCGGTGCTCTTCGATCATCCGCGAAACGATATAAATGCCATAGTCCTCGCCGAAGCCGACGCCCAGACTGATTACCGGCAGTGTATTGACGTTAAGTCCGACATTCCAGTACGCCATTAGCGCCATGCCGAAGGTATTTGACATCAAAACGACGCCAACAAACAGTATGCCGGCCGTGATCGAGCGAAAACCGATAGCGCAAAAAATGAGTTGCGCAAGCAGCATCAATCCCAAAGTGAGCTTGTCCGAGCGGGCAATAACTTCATTGGCCGCGGCAAGCACGCCGGCATAGCCGCTGGCAAGTTTGAACTGAGCACCTTGCATGGGATTGCTGGCGATAAACTTCGCCGCCCGGTCGACGACTTCCCGTAAAGTATCGCCCTTGTGATCGTAGAGAAAAAAAGTCACACGGCCGTGCTGAAAATTGTAGTTGACCCACCGATCGAAATCGCCCGGCTCGCTGCCGTGCTCGGCGACCATCAGGATTCCGCCGACCTCGTCGCCGGTGCGCGGCAGCAGGCTCCAGCGCGGATCATTGTAATGTAAAACCGTATTGATCTGGCGAGTTAGGTCAACCAAAGAGTCGCTGGAGCCGACATGGGGTGAGCGTAGCATGTAACGTTGAAAAGCTTCGATCTTTTCCAACACTGGCGGCGCCTTCATCGTGCTCTCGGTTTGTCCTTCGACAATAACGTAAAGGTGATCGGTTCCCTGGAATTTATCGTTGATATGTTTGACGCTCTGGTTGTATTCAGCGTCGGGCCAAAGCAGCGGAGACCCGGGCCGCGAATCGCCAACCGTGAGAAACTGATACCAATAAAGGCTCCAAACGATCACCAGGGCAAATCCGGCGATGACCACGACTCGGCCCATAGGACCGATGCAAAGAGCAGCGACGCGGCGGAGCGGCGCGTCGAGCCAATGACCTTCACCGCCTTTGGACGCCGCTCGCGGGGTGGGAAAATAGCAGCAAAGGATCGGATCGAGGATCACCACGGTTACAAGATTGCTGAGGACCCAGAAGCTTCCGGCGATCGCCAGCTTCGTGAGTATCGGCATGGGCGCGACCAGGAGAACGGTTAAGCCGATGGCGTCCGTCAAGATTGAAACACCACCGGGCATGATCAAGCCCGCCGCCGACTCGATGGCGGCTTTCTCTTTATCGCCGTAGCGTTCGAGCTCTTCGAAGAAGCGCTCGCGAAATTGAATGGAATGACTGATTGTCCGAGCGGCGATCAAAAATGGCACGACCAGAATCAGCGGCTCGAAGTTGTATCCCATGAGAGCGCTAAAGCCGGTTCCCCAAATGAAAGTTGTCCCGGCGGACAGCAGCGGAATCATGACGCCGTTGAGATTGCGGTAGTAGAGAATCAGAATCGCCAGGATGCTCAAACACGTAAACGCCACGATCAGGGCGATGGATTTGAGATGATGATAAATCCAGCCGTAGAGAATCGGTTCGCCGGCGGCGAAAACTCGGGTGTTGGCATCTTCCGTTTGCTTGATTGCTTGTTGAATGCGGGCGAAGAGTTCGGCATAGTCGAGCCGCTCTTCATGAAATGCCGCAGTGATAAGCGCGGCCTTGCCATCCTCGGAAACGAGCCGCCCGACAATGGTCGGATTAGCATAAACAATATCGCGCAGCCGCTCGATCTCCTCGCGATTCTGCGGCACGTTGGGCCACATCACGGGTTGCACTTCGATGCCCCATGCGGTGGCGCGCACGTCTTTGACCTTCTGTCGCGCGATGGAAAATATCTGATAATTGTTGGCGCCGGGAGTTTGCTCGATCATCTCGGTGAGTTTTTTTATTTTTTCCAGCACCGCAACGTTGAAGATATCGCCCTCGGTGACCTCTATAGATAGAAGCACGACATTGGCGCCGCCGAAGGTCTTCCAGAACCGGTCATGGACACGAATATAGGGATGGTCGGCTGGCAGAAGATCCGAAAACGCGGTGTACATTTCGATTTTGACTGAAAGATAAGCAAACCACAGAGTTGCAACGATAATGACGCCTAAAATGATGGCGCGCTTACTAACAATGACGGTGGCAAGCCGTCTCATCGGGCGCTTTGCTGGTT
>DASUVS010000158.1:0-14264 GCA_036378835.1 Binatia bacterium
TCAAGGGCGGCGGTTGGCCGCCGCCCCGATTAATTCGCCCAGCGCCTTTCTCGAAGATGAACAGACCTGCCATCGCGGTTATGTCGTGGAACTCGATCACACTCATTTAGGCCGTCACCGTTTTCCCGGGGACCCCTATAAATTCTCTGAAAGCCCGTGGCACATCGGCCGGGGCGCGCCGCTGATGGGCGAACATCAATCAATGATAGGGAGCGACTGGACGCAGCCGTCGCCGGCGCTGGCGTCATTGAAATCGCCGGAGAGCAATAGCCGAGCTTTTGCGGGCATCAGAGTCATCAGTTTTCCAACCGGCGTTGTCGGACCGGCCCTGGGCTGCCTGTTGGCTGAACATGGCGCAGAGGTGATCTCCATTGAAGCCGGTCGGACCATCCGCAGCCCGCAGCGCGGCCAACAATTTCAGATTGCCTCCGATCTCGAAAGTAACCGCGGCCGCAAACGGATTGCCATCAACATGAAGCACAGGGAGGGAGTGGATCTCGCCAAGCGCCTCATTGCTCAATCGGACGTTGTCGCGGAAAATTTCAGCGCCCGGGTGATGGCGAGTTGGTCACTGGACTACCCGCGCATGCGCGAAGTTCGGAGCGACATTATCATGGCGAGCCTTCAAGCCTTTGGTCAGACGGGGCCACGGCGGGATTATGTCAGCTTCGGACCGATTCTCATGGCTTATTCCGGCATGGCTTATCTCTGGCGCGATCCCAAAAGCGAGCGGCCCGGCGCCGCTTGTCAGACCGCCTTTCCGGATTACATCGCGCCCTCCTACGGCGCGCTGGCGATTTTAGCCGCGCTTCACTATCGCGCGCGTACCGGTAAAGGCCAGTACATCGATCTGTCACAGGCGGAGACGGCTGCATCGCTCATCGCTCCGGCACATCTGGAATGGCTGCTAACTGGGCAGGAGCCTCAACCGAGTGGAAATTTCAGCGCATCGGCGGCGCCACACGGCTGCTACAGATGCAAGGGCGAGGACCGCTGGTGCGTCATCTCCGTGCAGACGGAAGAAGAATGGGCGCGTTTCTGCGATGTGGTCGGCCATCGCGAGTGGCTTGCCGATGGTCGATTCATTGATCTTTCATCCCGGGTTGCCCACGGTTTGGAGCTCGATGCTCTCGTCGAATCGTGGACGGCGCGGCACACGCCGCATCAGGTGCTAATGATCTTGCAGCGTAACGGCATAGCTGCCGGTGTGGTCCAGACCGCGGAAGATCTCTATCGCGATCCGCACCTGCGCGAACGCGGTTCCGCCCGGGAGGTCTTTCATCAGCCGCTTGGTTGGGTGACGCGCGCAGGGCCGTCGGTGCGTTCGAGCGATGCGAAATTTGCGCAGAAAGAGCAAGCGCACTTTGCCGGCGACGACAACGAGGCGGTATTTGGCGAACTATTGGGCATGTCGAGCCGGCAGATTGCCGATCTCAGACAACGAGACGTGTTGCGCTAGTCCGGCTGCGGAGGGCGCAATCTCCGCAGTTTGAGATCGTGATCCGTTTAACGCTATGGCGTCCGGCTTTTCGCTCTCATGCAGTTTTCAAAAGCTTTGGCCCTCTCACCCGCGCCGGCTAGCGCAGCCTGGCGCTCGCAATCCGTGGTATCACGACTCGCGCTGCTTGGACTTGCCGTCGTAGTGGTTTTATCTCTCGTTTGAGTCGTAGGCGGCGGCGGGCTGGCGCACGCGTTGACCAAAATCGCCAAAGCAAGCAGTAGAATCTTCATGCGTTTCCTTCCTGCGGAAAGAAGTGTCAGAGAAGCTTTTTTCCGCAATCCTCCCTTCGTTCGCAGAACTCTAGTTTCTACCCAATATCGGCACAGCGGAGAAATCACAAGCGGCATGAAGTCCGATGGAAGCGGCAGGAATTCGGCGGTAAATAGCATTCAACTGTGGGACATCGTCTGAGCCTCGGTGATTCAAGCTATAGAATTGAGCGGCTCTATTGAATTGCCCGCTTCAAAGCGATCATGTTAAGACATCCCGGTGCGGTAGAGTGTTGTTGATGATCCACTGAGAAGCCGGCGCTCCGAACGATGGCCTAAGGACCTCGACACGGAGAGTCGTACGTTAGTTCAAGGAGGGAACCGATGGGCGCGATTGATGCTGATGCTCATGTGATCGAGACGGTGCAGACATGGAGCTATCTGGAGAATGATGAAAGACATTTCACCCCGCAACTCATGACTCAGACCTTTGGCGAGAAACTTCTCAGTAATGAAGGAATCGCCGTCCCCGAGTTTTGGGTTATCGAGAACCGCGCCTTTGGCAAGGACCGCAACGTCGGCACGGATACGTCAAAGGAATCGCGTGAAATGCTCAGCGTTCAGGCGCGGCTCGCGCATATGGATGAGCTCGGCGTTGAAACGCAGGTGCTTTATCCGACACTTTTTCTCCGGCCGGTTCTGCAGGATGCCGAACGCGAACGTGCTCTATGCAAATCTTACAATCGCTGGATGGGCGAGCTCTGGCGGCAGGGCCAGGGTCGATTGCGTTGGGTGGCCAAGCCCCCTCTGCGTTCACTCGAAAAAACGCCTGCCGCGGTAAGACTGGAACTCCAATGGGGCAAGGAGAACGGCGCCTGCGGCATCTTCATGCGCGGCTTGGAATGCGAGCGGGCGTTGGGCGCTCCCTATTTCTACCCGCTCTGGGAAATGGCGGCGGAACTCGATCTTCCCGTCTGCATTCATTCGGCCAACGGCAGTTTTATCCATCATGACTTCTTCGCCGAGGACACTAGCTTTACTAAATTCAAATTGACTGTCGTCGGCGCTTTTCATACCTTGCTTGAGAAGCAGATTCCGAAAAAGTTTCCGCAGGTTCGCTGGGGCTTTGTCGAGGTCAGCGCCCAATGGGTGCCCTATGTTCTAAATGATCTGGCCGATCGCTACCGGCGGCAGGGCAGGTCGTTTCCAGCCGATCCGCTCGCGTCCAACAACCTGTGGGTGGCCTGCGAAAATACCGATGATCTGCCGTATGTCTTGCACCATGCGGGCGAAGATTGTCTGATGATCGGCACCGACTACGGTCACCATGATCCCTCCACCGAGCTCAACGCCATTCATCTGCTGCGCAAAGATAAACGAATCGCGCCTGAGGTGGCCAGCAAAATTCTCGAAACGAATCCGAAAAAATTCTACGGCTTCAATTGATGCAGCCTAGCGCGACTGACTGAAGGAGGTAGAGACAATGCCGCACATTCCCTATGCCGATCCGGCATCTATCAGCGACCCGGAAATTTTGGGTTATCTGGAATTGGCACGGAAGCAAGGTACGCCCCGGCCGGAAAGTCAAGCGATCCGGGCCAATAATCCAAGCGTCATTCGAGCCTTCTCGCAGGCGTGGGAACTGACTTATCGCCAGGGCGTTTGCGATCACGCTCTCAAGGAGCTCTGCCGTGTTTATGTTTCAAAATCCATCGACTGTGAATATTGAGGAGTCCAACGATCCGTCCAGGCTGGACGGAAGGGTCTGACGGAGGACAAGATCGACGACCTGCTGAATTTTGCCGATTCTGAAAAGTTTTCAGAACGCGAAAAGGTCGCGCTGACCTATACCAGCGCGATTGTCTGGAACTCAGAAATTGCTGACGAGGCACTGTGGCAGAAGTTGCATCAGCACTTTACCACCGAAGAGTTGGTTGAGCTCGGCTTTTTTGTCGCGCTTACCTTGGGGCAGCAGCGCTGGATCAAAACCCTTGGCATTGCTCACGGAGAGGTTTTAGGCGATACGACGACCGGGCTCGCTCCAACTCCGAAAGTAAAAAGCTGACGCAAGCAGCGTCATTGAACCTTAAAGAGAAAGAGTGCAACCACACCATCTAGCAGCGACCTCTGACATGGCCGTCACTTTTTTTCAGAAATTACGGCTACCGCTTCGATTTCGATCAGCATCTCCGGTTCGGCCAATTGAACACCCATGATAAGGGTGCTCGGCGGCGCCTGCGGCAGATATTTCTTACGCCCTTCGCGGTAACCATCCGCGTGGCGAGGGTCGGTGAGATAGATCGTGGTCTTGATGACATCCTCAAGTCCACTTCCTAAACTCTCCAAGGTTGCTTTCATATTCTGGAACAAGTACTCCGCTTGCTCTGCGGCTGTTGTCCCCCTCACCTTTTGAGTTTTTGGGTCTTTGGAATCTTCGCCCGCGAGAAAAATGAAATCGCCGTAAACCGACGCTTTGGAATAACGCCGAGGCGGATCGTGTTTGATGAATTTGGGCTTCATAGTTACCTGTCTACTACTTTCCAGATTGCGCCCCACCTTTGATACTCTCTAACAGACTGTTGTCGTACATACTGTCTATGTTGGTGTTCCTTGGAGCAGTTCCTTTCAGCGCCTTGAGCGCGTCATTGTAGGCATCCTCCACTGCGCTACGGCTCACCAGCGGATAGTCGACCATGCTCAGCGCATGAACTTTGAAGCTTTCTTCAAGGGCTTCGCGGTCTGTCTCCTTAAGATACTTGCCGATTATTTTGATAGTAGTCTGTTGATCAGCCTTCATCAGCCTTACTGCTTCCATGGTCATCTTTATGAAACGTTGAAGCCATTCGACCTTCATATCCGAATCGGTCTTACGAGTGACGAGCACTTGAAAGAGGAAGTTCTCTCCCAATTCTTTTAGATCGAAGATTTCATTGAATCCCAGCTTACGAGCCGTCAGATTGGCGGGCGGGTTAATCAATGTCGCATCGACCGCGCGCACTTTGAGAGCCGCAAGCCTTTCCGGCTGGCCACCCACTTGTAAGTAAGTGACGTCATTGGATTTAAGTCCGAGCTTTTCAAGACTCATGACAGCGAGTTGATGACTCGTGGCGCCGATCCGGCTTACGGCCACTTTCTTGCCCTTCAAGTCACTTGCATTTTTGATTTCCGGAGCAACCAGGAGGCGATACGGTTGTATGTTGTTAAGGTTGGCAACCATGGTCAACGGCAAGCCATTCATAATAAAAGGTACAGCGCTCCCACCGCTGGTCAACAACACATCGATCTCCTTTGTCACAAGCGCTGGCAGGGCTATCGGCTGGCCCTGTATATATAGCAGCTCTACATGTACTCCAAACCTGTCGAACAGCTTGGTGTCTCGGGCGTACCACAACGGCGCCATAGCTGCGGACATCGCTCCATAAGCTGCTCTTACTTTGAGTGGTGATTGTGCCGCCGCCAAGGCTGGCAATACAAGAATAACAATGGCGGCAAACAATGCTAATTTCGGGCGGAAATCACGGTTGTGACAGAACTGCATATTCCGCTTAACCAAAGAGAAGATCAGGAAATTGAACAAAGCCAATCCCTGAGCAGGGATCGCGCGGCGACTCACATGCGCATCACTGATTGCGAGTGCGGCATCCGTGGTCCTTTATCCTAGGCCTGATACTTCACCTCTCCGCCGACCAGTGTCATCTCGACCTTGAGATCCTTGATGCGCTCCGGTTGAATCTCAAATGGATCTTCGGCCAGGACAGCGATGTCGGCAAGCTTGCCAACCTCCAATGTGCCTTTGTCGTTCTCCTCGAAACCTACCCATGACGCCGTCGTGGTATGCATCGCAAAGGCTTCGCTGACACTGATTCTTTCCTCGGGCACCCACACATCACCCCAGCGCATCTTTCGTGATGCCGCAGTGGCAATATCCCGTAGAGGATCGACCGGCCAGTAGCCCGGCGAATCGGAGCCGCCCGCGATGATGATGCCGTTCTTCAAGAGTGTTCGAAATGGAAAGGCTTTGGTCAGCCGCTTCTCGCCGACGCAATCGAGGATCGCGTCGCCGATGTAATAGGCAAAAGCAATATTTGGAATGGCGACGATCCCGGATCGTACCATTCGCTGCATGAGTTTGGGCGTGGCCAGCCAGTTGCCCATGTGTTCGATACGATGGCGATGGTCTTTGCGCGGCGAGTGCTCGATAGCATTCTCATAGGCGTCCAGCGCCATGTCGAAAGCTTTGTCGCCAATGGCGTGAACGCAGCAGCGCAGGCCGGCGTCGTGACATACCTGCACAGTATGATTCAGCTCGTCCTGCTGAATCCTGATAATGCCATGGTTGTGCTCGTCGTTTTCATAAGGCTCGTGAAAACAGGCGTTGCGTCCGGTGATTCCGCCGTCGATGCTCATCTTGACGCCGCCGATGCGCAACCAGTCGTTGCCGAAGCCGGTGATCAGACCGAGCTCGATCAAGCTCTTTGATTCGATCATAGACTCGATCACCCGCGGCAAAATACTCACCCGGGCATGCATGCGGCCTTCTTTATAAAGTTCCTGATAGGCGCGCACCGGCTCCGCGTAGCGGACGATGTCGTGAACCGTGGTCACGCCACGTTGGAGACACTGATCCAATGCGAAGACGATTCCATCTTTCAATTGTAAATAATTAAATTCCGGGGCGACTTTTTTGACGATCAATTGCGCACGTTCGTGCAATTCGCCGGTGGGCTCTCCGGTTTGCGGATCATGCCTGATGTGGCCGCCGGCAGGATCGGCGGTATCGCGTGTAATCTTTGCCGCAGCCAGAGCCGGCGTATTGGCAATGGTGACATGCGCGCCGAAGGAAATGGAAACCGGATGATCGGGCACGACACGGTCAAGATCATGCCGGTCGGGAAAGCGCTTGTCTTCGATGCGGAAATCTTGCATCGGACTGCCATGGGCGACAATCCACGAGCCCTTCGGCACGCTAGCGGCGGCATTGGCAAGTCGCTGCAAAATATCCGCGACGGAGTTCACATCGACATAAAAATCGCGGCAATCGACCAACTCCTTTTCGGCTGTGCCCTTCTCTGAAAGATGAACGTGCGTATCCGTCAATCCAGGGATGACAGTTCTGCCCTTGAGATCGAAAGATTCCGTGTCGGGCCCGGCCAGCCGTCGAATCTCGTCAGAAGATCCCGTGGCAACAATACGACCGCCGGCACAAGCCAGCGCCTCGCAGATCGAACCATTGCCGGCAAAGGTGCGAATCTTGCCGCTGTGCAGAATCAAATCAGGATGCGGTGAATACCGTGATTTCATCGAGAGCTATTCCTCCTTGCAGATTGCGACACCACCTAGCCATAAGTTGCTTCGATATCGGAGTCAATAGCGTCAAGCACGAGATCCGGGGCGATCTTCTCTGTTACTGATAATATGGACGCACCCCCGGATATTCGGTAGCTCTTATTCGACGTTCACTTTCTTCGAATAAAAAGCTGGCGCATCAAATTTTCCCACTCTACGAGCTTCTTTTCGAGCTCATCGAGTGAGTATTTGCTGTCAAGGTAGAGTTTCTCAAATTTCTGATCCAAAGATCCAGTGTCCTCTCGAGGCGACCAAAGCCCGCCTTTCATCATTAACTGTTGTCCCTCCCTGCCATGCAGGTAGTCAAGAAAGAGCAAAGCCGCATGCGGATGAGAGGCTTTAGATGATAAACCGGAATAGCCGACGGTGGTGACGACCGGATCCAGAGCACGCCATTGGATTGGCGCATTCTTTTGCTTGGCAACGGTCACATCGGCATCGAAAATCGTTGGCGATAACGGAACTTCTCCGGATGCTACCAAACCCGCCAAAGCCGCCCCGGACATATTTTGCACCGTTAACTCCTGTGCGGCCATTTTGTTCAGAAACTCACGTCCCTGTGTGTCCAGTGCGCTACCAACCCACCTAACGCCGGTGGATGTTCCGGCAATGGCCATTTTCCCCTTCCACTTTGGATCGAGCAGATCGTTAAGCGCCTTCGGCGCCTCGTTCGGAGCAATCAGACTAGTGTTGAACCCTAAGCTATTGTAAGTTTCCCGATCGCCAAGATAGTAAAGTCCGGTCGCTCCTTTGACTTGGACATCGGCTGGATAGTAACGCGCCTCCGGC
The DNA here is from genome assembly GCA_036378835.1 of Binatia bacterium. GTDB lineage: Bacteria > Desulfobacterota > Binatia > UBA9968 > UBA9968 > WHTF01. Next base: position 7,846 of record DASUVS010000158.1, read on the forward strand.
GTAAAATACTCCTGAAACATGCCGTTCCGTTTCATCACCCCCATGGCTTCAGCGGTCGTTTCAATGACATCCACCAAAGAACGAGTAGAACCGAACTCCGCCATGGCTCGGCTGAGCAGGTTTTTCGAGTCGCTGCGCCACTCTGACACCTTGATGAAAGGATATTTTTTTTCGAAATCTCTGACGAAAGTGCGAAACCACGTGTGTGAATTATAAAGGGTGAGCTGACCTTCACGCTTGGCTCCGTCAACGAGAATTTTTTCCCTATCCCCACCCTGATAGAGGGCGATCTGCGCATCCGACATCGGCGCGCTCGCCGCAAATACGTTGACTGTCGCGAGCAAGCAGATAGCAGCGACAAATGGACCCCCGGCCCGGCGATTGGCTCGCTTCAGGGACATGGTTGCCTCCCTCTAGAACTTACCTTTTCTGAAAAAGCCGTTGAATGAGATCTTCCCACTCGGTCGCTTTTTTCGTATTCATCCAAAGGTATTTAGCTTCAAGATCGGTCTTCTTGAACTTCTGTGGCACGAGAGAGTCAACGTCGTCTTTAGGAGAGCTGAGACCCCCATTCACCACCCCTGCTGATCTTTCTTGGAATGAAGATAGTTTGCCCTTTTTCTTTTGCTCGTTCGAGGAGAATCTGTTCTCGATTCGCGCCCTGATAGAAGAATAGCTCCGATGGCGTCAACGATCTCCCGGCTGGGTCTAATTGCTCGACAACTGCCAGGCGAATGAGCAGAACCAGGCCACCCTAAAACAGCCACCGAATCGCAGGACCGCTCTATGCCATCGGCAACAGAAGTCATTTTTTCCTCCTGATCGAATAGTGGCAATGCGTGGTGGCGAGTTTACTTCAGCCTATTGGCATAGCTCTTTAACCAAGCCGCGACTCGCGCAATGCCGTTTTCCAGATCAATTATGGGCCTCCAATCGAGTTCTTCCTTGGCGCGAGTAATATCCAATGGATCCCGATCCCGATGCGCTCCCACAGTCGACGCATGCGGATGCTTACCGATCTCAAAAGAGATCTCGGGCAACGCTTTTCGGATCGAGTCCTCGAGATCTTGGTTGCCGTACACCTGATCGACGGCAATATTATAGGCGCGGCTCAACGGTTCTTCCGTAAAGAGCGCACGGCGCACGGCATCGGTCACATCGTCAATATAGATCAAATCATCGGGCAAGCGGGTTAGGTAGGGCCGGCAAGGCTGGCCCAAGACACCCTTCTTCAATTCCAGCGGAATCCCTCTGGCGAGTCCCGGGCCATAGACGGACGAGTATCTCAAGGCGACGAATGGAACCCCGAATTTTTGTTTGTAAAAGTCGCCCATCCATTCCGACATGATCTTGCCGGAGCGATAAAAATAAGTCGGGTAGATCGCCACAGGATCGTCTTCTTTTATGGGTGCGTGATCCTTTTTTCGTAGCTGGCCATAAAGCGCCCCGGAACTTGAGTAAACTACGCTGCTGAGCTTTAATTCCCGGGCAGCTTCGAGGATGTTGGTCATCGCACGATAGCAAAAATTCAGGACTTCAGGACTATCATCGCGCGGAGGATGCGCGGCATGAAAAATATGCGTTGGCTGTTCCAACCGGCAAAGCTCCCGGAACAACGCTTCATCGGTGACGTTCATGATGCGGCTGGGAGTCTGGATCGCCAGCAATGAAAGGTCCGTCGAGCGCGGCAGGACATCGATGGGAACGACTTTGTGGCCCAGGGACTCCATCAGCAGCGTTGTATGAGAGCCGATGAAGCCGTTGGCGCCGGTGATGAGAATCGTAGAGTCCATGTGTATGCTCGGTTTTTACGAGCAACCTGCTGCTGAAAACCGTTTGCAGGCTGCTCAAAAAGACCTCAGAGGCTAGGCGCGCGAAGATCGATGAGCTGAGGCGTACGTCCGCAGTACGTCGAAGCGAAGCGAACTAGCGCAACGAAGCATATGAGGCTTTTTCAGCAGGCTGCTAGCGCTGGCGGATGAACAGCTTGCGCATAAGCCCTTCCCATTCGCCAAACTTTTTCTCCATTTCCTCGGGAGTGTACTTGCTCTCCATGTAAATTTTCTTGAACTTTTGCTCCAGCGAACCGATGTCGTTGCGCGCCGAGCTAAGACCGCCCTTCATGGCGACCTGCTGGCCCGCCTTGGAATGGAGATAATCTAAAAACAACAAGGCGGCATGCGGGTGCGGCGCATTGACAATCAAGCCAGAGCTGCCTACCCCGGCGATAACCGGATCGATGGGCCGCCATTCCACCGGAGCGTTTTTTTGCTTGTGAGTAAATATGTTGGAATTGAAAATTGTCGGCGAAAGCGGCACTTCACCCGAAGCGACGAGCCCGGAAAGAGCCGCCCCGGACATGTTCTGCACGTTGATTTCCTGCGCGCTCAGCTTTTCCAAAAACTCCCGGCCCATGGCATCCCACAGGGCGCCGATCCATTGAGTTCCGGTGGTGGTCCCGGCAATGGCCATCTTTCCTTTCCATTTAGGATCAAGATAATCTTTGAGCGTCTTTGGCGCTTCGGCAGCCGGAACCAAGTTGGTGTTGTACCCTAGGCTGATATAAATCTCACGATTGGTCCACGCGAGCACGCCGGTTTTGCCCTTTACTTTGGCCTCATCGTCATAAGCGCTGAGCTCGGGCGAGAAGTGATCCTGCAGCAAACTCGCTCGAACCAACAGGGTTACGTATTCAGGGCTGGTTTCGACGACATCGGCGAGGTACTTGCCGGCAGCGTGCTCTTCAGTGAGGCGTTTCAGCAACGCCTTGGAATCGCTGCGCCAAACATTGGCTTTGATGAACGGGTATTTTTTCTCGAACTCTTGCGACACCGGTCCGGCGACCCACGTATTCGATGTATAGAAAGTGAGTTGGCCTTCTTTCTTGGCGCCTTCGACAAGGATTTTTTCGCGATCAGCGCCTTGATACAGCGCTAACTCACCGACCGATGCGGGCCGGCTTTGGGCACCCTGCAAGAGCGGAGCATGTGCCACGATCGTCAACAAAAGGACTGCGAGTTTTAGTCTCCTCAGCATCGAATCCTCCTCGGAAGCAGGTCCTCGTCAATCGAAATAACCCGCTTTGGATGCCCACAACCAGAGATAGGCAATTTTTTCATTGTAGAGCTCGGAATAACCGACATGCCCGTACCGCGGTATAAGGACAACGTGCGCGCCGCGGGTGCTTGCCGCGTACTTGGCGCCCATGAACATCTCGCGCTTGTCTTCCAGCCGCTCGCCTTTGACCCAGTGGCCTTTGTCGTTTTCACCGACGGTTAGCAGCACGCGAATCGTCTTCAGCCAAGCCGGGTCGGGCTCTTGCAAATGATCAAAGTACTCCTCGCGCGGCAAGCCGGTGCGTTTTACGTATTCGTCGAGGATGCCGACGGCGGCGTTATGCTGGTTATCGCACAGGCTGGTTTTCATCTGCGAGCGCAGCGGACTGATCAGGCGGATGTAGTCGTCGGCTCCGCCCCACGGCGTGAGATCTTCAGGATCGACGTAACCGGATGCTTTGAAGGAATCCGGCGAGCGGCGCGAGACGTGATCGACCGGTTTTTCAGAGTATTTTTCGGCGCCGGTTTGATTCCGCCACTCCAGACGCCAACCATCGGGGCCGCCGCTGCCGAAGCCGACGAGTCCAATGACTCTGGTCTTTTTGGAAAATCGTGTCAGATGCGCGGCCATCGGCCCACCGGTCGAGTGGCCGAAGCCGATTATTTCACGACCGGCGAAACGCTGGTCGGTAAGAAGCCCTGCACCCTGAAGAATCACATTGAAAGTGCATTTCAAGTTGCGATCGAGGATTTCTTCGGTTGGCAGTTCCCGGTCCACGAGATAGATCGGCATTCGCTCCGCAATCGGTTGTTTCCAGACGCCCCCCTTGGGGTAATGGCCCGGATATGTGAGAGCCAGAACATTAAAGCCTTGGGATGCAACGACGCGCGCCAGACCGGGTCTTCCGTCCGGGGTAAGGTCCATAATTTTTTCGCTGCCGGCGCCGCCATGGAAAAAGACAAAGGCTCTGTTGCTGTCTAGTTCTTTTTCCGGACTGAACAGCGTCCCATGCATATCCCAGTCGTAGCCATTGCGGTGATACCGGGCGGTAACGTCTTGGGTGGATATCTTTGTATCGGAGTATGGCGGATCGATCGTAAGCCATTCATCCCAATTGAATTTGATTAAAAGATCCGCCGAATCCAGTTTTTTCAGAAATTTTTCTATTGCTGCAGATTTTGCCGCCATGTCATCCTCATTGCTTACCTACATAGTTGTCCCGATACCAGGTCGCTGTTTCGCCCTTCGTGCAGAACCAAACGTCCTTGAAACCCTTGGCGTATCGGATGCACTCCTCGAACACGCCAATAATATTGGGTCTGCCGCCGATGTGGGCGTGCACGAGCGCATCGATGAGCTTGGGCGAGCCTGCCCGCCCCTCCGCATACAAGAGGTCGAAAGCGGTCTTGAAGCTTTCAAAATAAACTCGTGCCGGATTCTTGGCGCGAAAGATGAGCGAAAGATCGTTGGCATAATCCAGCCGCGGCATGATGACCAGCGGTTTGCCGTTGACCACCCGATGCTGGGGAATGTCGGGTCCCGGTAAGTCGCCGGTCCAGAGTATTCCTTCGTCTACGAAATGGGCAAAGGTGAATTCGTTGATTCTATGGCCGGGGCTAACCCATCCGATCGGTCGCTTGCCGGTCACTGAGGTAAGGCTGTCGAGTGTCCGCTTGATCAACTCTTTCTCGCGAGCCGGCTCGAGCGATATGAGAGAAGTGTCATTGACCCAACCATGACCGACAATCTCATGCCCGCCGGCGTGGAGCTCTTTCAATGCATCGGGAAAATCTTCGGCAACGCGGCCATTGGTATCAATCGTCCCTCTAACCTGATTACGTGCCAAGACATCCATGATCCGCCAGATACCGGCTTTGCCGCCGTATTCGCCGTATGCAAGCGATGCAAGATCCGGTTTATCGCCGCCTTCGCGATACTGCGAATATTTTTCAAATGCCTCGAAGGCGACAAAGAAGCTTACAGCGATTTTTGCGTCGTTGGGTAATTTGATGGGTGCGGGTCTCATAGTTTTTACCTCCGAGTTGAAACCGAGGCAGATCCTATCAAGGGGTTACTCGAACCGTCAACCTGAATTGGCGCTGGCGGAAATAAAACGGATGAGTTTAGCAGTTTGCTAAAGACTTTGCTTTGCAGGCTGCTCAAAAAGCCCTCAGAGGCAAGGCGCGCGAAGTTCGATGAGTTGAGGCGTATGCTTCAGTACGGCGAAGCGAGGCGGGCGAGCGCAACAAAGCCTATGAGGCTTTTTCGGCAGACTGTTAGTTTACCGGGCATTTGCCAGTAGTAAGATGGGCTTCGAAATCACCGGGGAAGAGTTTGATGGCGCTTTCAATCGGCGGGCCGGGCATGTTGATTAGGTTACAAAAGCCTTTGCCTTTGTTGAAGGCCAAAATCTTGCCGAACTGTTCAAGAATCGGTTGACCGCCTTGCCCTTGCTGCACTTTCTTCATCATCATCGCTAGCGTGCTGGTCTCCATGCGGCAAGCAGGGCACTGGCCGCAGGACTCGGCGGCGAAAAACTCAGCGATGCGAAGAACTTCTTCAACGATGCATTCTCCTTCGGCGACCAAACGAATAACGCCGCAGCCGATGCCGGCGCCAGCCTCACGCATTGAATTGTGGTCCAGTGGGGTATCAATTTTCTCCGGCGGCAGGAATGCGCATGATGGCGAGGCCGGCATGACCGCTTTGATCTTTTTGCCATTCTTCAAACCGCCGCCGCACTCTTCGATCAGATAACGCAGCGGCGTGCCGAACGGCAGTTCATAAACGCCTGGCCGGTTCACGTCTTCATCAAGAGCAAAGAGCATGGTTCCAGGACTGTCGGCGGTGCCGAACTTTCGGTACCACTCGGCGCCGTGCAAAACGATCGGAGCAACATTGGCGAGAGTTTCAACATTGTTCACCGACGTCGGTTTGCCAAATAGTCCGACCGTTACCGGAAAAGGCGGCTTCTGTCTGGGCCAGGCCTTCTTACCTTCGATGACCTCCAGCACGGCCGTATCCTCCCCTGCCACATAGTTGTGCGGCGCCGGGACGATTTCTATATCCAGGCTGAAATTGCTGCCGAGAACATTCTCACCCCAGTAACCCTCGCTCTTTGCTTCAGCCAAAGCATCGCTAATGCTCTTCAGCGCCGTCTCGTACTCGGCATTAATGTAAAGATATGCTTTCTTCGCGCCGATCGCGTAAGCCGACAGGATCACGCCCTCGATTACCAGGTGTGGAACATTCTCCATCAGCACGCGATCTTTTTTGCTGCCGGGTTCGTCTTCTCCACCATTCATGACTAGGTAGCGGGGTTGCTCGGGCGCCTCTCGAGTAAGCGCCCATTTTTTGCCCGT
>DASUVS010000159.1:0-4964 GCA_036378835.1 Binatia bacterium
TCCGGCACACGCGACCACCGCCCCAGGGCTCCCATCAACGTGGCGCGGGGATGGATGTATTCCTTACGGGCATTCTCGTCGCCGCTGGAAACGATATTCACCACCGGCGCCACGGCTTGGAAGAAGCCGCCGGAGAAGTCCGCAGAGCCGTGATGGGGAACTTTAAAGACTTCCGACCGCAGGTTGAGCGCGCCGCGGTTGTGCTCGCGTGCCAGAAAACGGCTGGCCTCCTCGTTTAGATCACCGGCAAACAGAAAACTAAATCCGCCATAAGAGAGTCGGAAAACCACGGAGTGGCCGTTAATGGTATGGGCAGCAGACAAGCCTGCGAATCCTTCTTCTCCCAAGTCCAGAGAGGCGTGTCCCACGCGCGGTGCTTTGGGCGGTTCACCGAGAAATCTCAGCCCGCGGACATTGCCGCTCTCGGTGATGGAAGGGCCGAGAACGTCGATTTGTAGCTTGCTGTTATTGAAGAACCCGAACGCTTCACTGTCGCCGAATTCGAGCCGCCGAAACGAGAGCGCGCGGCGGGAATTGTATTCCTTTAATGCGGTCTTCCACTGGCGAAATGGCTGGTTCATCTCCTCATCCGGCACCTGGAGTAAATCATCGACGAGGCCGGTTATGATAACTTTCTTGCCGATCTGTTTAGTCGGCCCAAGCAGATCCCGATCGGCGACCGGTTTATTATCTTTGCGGCCGGGCCGTTTCACCAGCCCATTGTGGTATATCCGTTCCGGGTGAATGAAGATCCGCTTGAGCTTGTTCGTGTGGGTCTCTGATTTGTAAATTTCGACCAGCCCTGAAAAATGATCGGCGTCTCCATGGGTGATGAGGACGCAATCGATGTGCTTGGGCGTCTCGAGGCTGGTGCCGCGAAAACGGGCCGCCAGGTAACGGGCGAATAGTTGGTTGTCGCCGCCGTCGACCAGGATAGTCTTGCCATCGGGAGATTCGATGATACTGCCATCGCCTTGTTGAACATCGACGAAGTTTACCTTAAGAACCTGATTTTGTTCTCGCGGCACGATGATGTCAGCCGGTTTTATGCGCGATGATTTTGTCGGTTCGATGAATCCATTGCGCGTGGACGGGATCAGGCTGCCATCGGAAGCAGTTTTGAAGCTAGTAACCTCAACTTCCAAATGGGTGCTTTTCTGATCGGTCACCGTGATCTCATCGCCCCAAGCCAGCGTGCGGCGCAACGACTTGCGTCCACGGCTGTCCCAAACATCAGCCAAGTCGAGGTTAATGACACATTGAGTAGACATGGTCGGGTCCTTTTTACGGCGCCGGTGATACTGATAAACGTCGGGCTCTCGATCCCGCCCCACTCGACAGTGGCGACAGGGCCAGGCTAGTTGCGCCACGGCGTGCGATGCATAATCTGTAGGTTCGATTACGATCTCTACGCGAATCGCTCTGAAAAAACAAAAAGTAGGGATTTAAAAACTCTCTGCGGCATGAGACGTGGTGATGGCTAAGCGCAATCAAAACTTGGAACTCGTGCCGCTCTCTAGATAAATAAACTTGACGTCAGAAATCGGCCGTTTTATGGGAGCGGTATCCGATGCTGCAAGGAGAAATTATGTGGAAACGTATTCTCATCGTGCTGGTGGGTGTTTTCGCGCTTGTGAATCAAGCTGCCGGCCAATCAGTTCGCGGCGCGTTTCCTTCGCCTAGTATCCAAATTCTGCCGATGATGGTGGGCGCCGAGAGAGGTTTTTACAAGCGCGAGGGGCTGGACCTGGAGCTGGTCTTCGTGCGCGGTGCGAGCACGGCCGTACAAGCGCTTCTGGCCAACCAGATCCACTTCATTTTCTCCGTCGGACCACAGATGCCCGCGGTATGGGAAGGAAACGATATCATGCTGCTGGCTCAACAAGTAGGACGGCCGACTTTCTCGCTCGTGGTTACGCCCGACATCCAAAAAATCGCGGATCTCAGAGGCAAGAAAATCGGTGTCACCTTCGGCGGTTCGACAGCGGCGGGCACCAAGGCGCTGCTCGAGCTCAACAAGATCAACCCCGACAAAGAAGTCGAGTATATAAGCCTACCCGGTAACGAACCCAAGATTGCCGCGTTGAAACAGGGAATCATTTCTGCCGCATTGCTGGCGCCTCCGGCAGATTATCTGGCCATGAAGGCGGGAATGAAACGGCTCGTGAGCCTTGCCGACATTTTCAAGGACACGGCGTTTACCGGCCTTGCCGCTACCAGCAGGATGATCAAAGAAAATCCACAAACGGTGAAAAAGATGGTCCGCGCCATGGTTCGCTCTGTCATCCACACGCGCGATAACCCTGAAGACGCGCTTCAAGTTTCGATGAAGCGCCTCGGCCTTGACCGCGATGCCGCCCAGGACGCTTATCAGATGATCCGGCAAGCCCTGGTACCGGTGCCCACGGAAAATGGCGTGGAGTTGATGGCCCAGTGGCAAGCCATCGCGTTAAATACAAAGCCGAAACGAAAGCCCAGTGAGTACATGGATTTGCGCTTCGTTAATGAGGTCATGGCTGAGCTGGGGCACAAGTAGGGCGCGGTTCAAAAATGGGCCGCAGGAGGCGATCCCGGTGAGCCTAGGCGCCCTCAGGTTCGCAGCGTTTCGCTGCGATGTGCCATAAGTCGTGAAAAAGCTCTACCGAGCCCGGCGCAAAGCCCGCATAGTGATTGCTGAAAAAGACGTACGCTCGCGAAGCTCGGTCGGCTATTTTTTTGAGCTCTTCGATCCAGACTCTCAGCTCAGCGGTTTTGTCTTCAGCCAGATGGTCCCAGCGCTGGGTTTTGCCGTCTTTTCGATCGCCGATGAAACGAGCATAAAAGAAGTCGGCGCAGAGGAGATCGAGCGCGCGAGCGAGCACATCGATGCTTGGCATCCAGGCTTGGGCGACAACCACAAAAGCCACCGAGTGGTCTCTTAACATTTCGAGAAAGTCCCAGCTGATCCAATTTTTGTTCCGTATCTCCACGGCGAACTTAAATTCCGTTGGCAAAGTTTTCAAAAAAGGCTGCAAGAGCTTGTCGAACTGAGCTCGTGAAGCAAAAGCATTTTGGTTGAAATAGGGGAATTGAAGCAGCAACGGCCCGAGGCGGTCGCCGAGAAGCTCGACGCTATTTAAAAACGTCGTGAGCTCATGCTGGCAATCCTGCATCACTTTCTGGTGCGTGATGACTCCTGGCACCTGGGCCGCAAAAATAAAGCCCGGTGGAGTCTTTTCCTTCCATCCGGCCACCACTGCGCGCGCTGGAATGGTAGAGTAGGTGGAGTCGAGTTCGACGGCGCGAAAGGAGCGCGCATAATGGTGAATCCAATCCTGAGATTTTGACTCCGCTGGATAAAGCGATCCGAGCCAGTCCGCGTAGGTCCAACCGGAAGTTCCCACATAGACGTTGGGCGGAAAAGCCATCAATTAGTGTTCACCACAAGTCTAGCCGATGGTCAACGGAAGCAGGAATTTGTTGACTTTGTTGGAGCGGCCGTTTACCTTGGAAACCACCCTTGTTTTCATTCCCGCTTTCGATGGAAATCTACAACAGCAAGGAAGCCAGCCGGATCGCCGGCGTCTCTCTTCGCCAGATTCAGTATTGGGACGAGCGCGGTTTTATCCGTCCGTCGGTCAAGGCTGCGCGGGGGCGGGGTAGCAAAAGGCTTTACTCTTTCCACGATCTGCTGTGCCTCAAGGTGATGAAGGATCTGACGCATCGAGGCCTGAGCTTGCGGAAAATTCGGCGCTGTTTGCAACCGTTGAGACGCTACAGCGCCGAGCACGGGCGAGCCCTGGAGACACTCAGATACCTCACCGATGGCGAGAAACTTTTCGTTATCACCAGTGATCCGGGAAAAATTTTTGACGCCATCGATCGGCAGTTCGTATTTTCCGTCGGCATCGGCAACTTGGTGCGCGAGCTGAATAACTCACTCAGCGGGGGTGCCGCCGCCACCGGCCGAGCCAACGCAAGGACGATGCGGCGGTACGTCGTAAAACAGCCCGGGTCTGCCTGACAACGATGGAGTCCGCCAGGATCACCCCGATGATGCAGCAGTACCTGCAGATTAAAGAGAGGTACCGCGATTCGATTCTTTTTTTTAGACTTGGTGATTTTTACGAAATGTTCTTCGAAGACGCGCAAACCGCGTCTCGGATACTCGACATCGCTTTGACCTCGCGCCACAAGAGCGAAGAATCGCCGGTGCCGCTTTGCGGTGTCCCTTATCATGCAGCCGAACCATACATCCAGAAGTTACTCGATGCAGGACATAAGGTCGCCGTTTGCGAACAAATCGAAGATCCCAAGACAGCCAAGGGAGTTGTTCAACGTGAAGTAGTCCGGGTCATCACGCCGGGCACCGTCACCGCCGCGGAAGCGCTCGATGCGCGCGACAACAACTTCCTGATGGCGGTGTGCCAGCATGATCGAAATTTCGGCTTGGCCGTAACGGATATCACCACGGGCGAATTTCGTTGCACGCAGTTTGCGGAAGACCAGTCTTTGCTCGACGAGATCGGCCGTATCGCTCCCAGCGAAATCATTGCGCCGCGCAACAGCGCCGCGCTGTTAAGGTTGTTGCGCAAAGAATTCTCGAACCTCCATATCACGCCCGCGCCGGAAGATTATTTTGCCGATGAGGCGGCGCGCAAGTTGGTTGCCGCCGAAGACTCCAAGTCCAAACCCGGCATCGGGCGCCAGGGTCTATTAGCCGCTTCTGGGATCATCAATTATTTAGAAGCTAACGTCGGCGAATTCCTTAAAGTGATCGGCGGGCTGGAGTTCTATGTTGCGTCGCATTATTTGGTGCTAGACGAGAACACCCGGCGCAACCTCGAGCTCGTCAACGGTAACGATGGAACTCGCAAAGGCTCGCTACTCTCGGTGATCGATCGAACTGAAACGCCCATGGGCGCGCGCCGTGTGCGTCAGTGGCTGCTTTATCCGCTCATGGAAGTCGCCGCTATCCGGGAACG
>DASUVS010000160.1:0-11599 GCA_036378835.1 Binatia bacterium
CTGCGGAATCAATGCCATGACGACAATGCCCATGAGCCCCATGGCAACAATTTGCCATTTATAAACAAGTGGAAAGACCCGCACGAGTTGGAGCGATAACCGGTAGAACAGTCCGGAACTGGTGATGGCCGCGCCCAATCCAAGAACCCCCAGAGTCATGAACCATGAACTGCTGGAAAAGCCACTGAGAACGGCTTCCGGTTGCGCCAAACCGGAAATGATCATGCCGATGGCGAATAGCAAAGCAACCCCATATTCCGGAAAAACCCGAAACATCCAGAAAATAAGTGTCAAAGAGAGGAAGGCCAGTTGTCGGATAGCGATGGGTTCCAAGCCGATATCCGGCTCTGCGAACCAGAGAACACTCCATACGCCGATGCCGATCAGGGCACCGATCCAGCGGCTCAGGGCGGACCTATCCGGCGCTGCCAGAAGATATTTGGATGCGCCTGTGTTCGGTTCGATGAATTCTGAATGATTCTGGCGCAGCGGTGCGGCAACACCCGCGGCGTCAAACTTTTCGTCGATGCTTGCCAGGTCGGAGACCGCGTCCTGCTGCCGCAGTTCCAAAGCGTTGCGCAGGAGATTCAAAGCCTGACCATGATCGCCTTGCAGTACGAGACTGCTCACAACATGATGCAGGCGGTTTGCGGTGGCTCTGTCACGATGGGTTTTGGCTGAATCCAATAGCGCTTCTGTGCAATAGGCAACCGCAGTCTCAATCCGGCCCAAACGAACCAGGGCTTCAGCTTTCATGTGCATGAGACCGAGATCGATCTGATCTCGTGGCAATTGCTCGATGGCGCGGCGTACGGCATCGGCGGAGCCATCGAGCAAGATCTGCTTGTGTCGGGTTAGTAATCCCGCCGCTCTCGGCCAGTTCTCGGCGGCCAGACAATGATGGATCGCATCCTGCCAACGGCCAAGCTCTTCAAGCTGTTCGGCTAATTCGCCGTGCACTTTCTTAGCGACGTCGGCGCCCTCATCCTGGGCGAATTTCCCGCGCAGAAAATCTACAAGAAACGGATGGAGCTCGAGGCGACTGGAATCGATGAACCGAACGAGAGGAAAGTGATTTTCTCTCATCGATGCCAAGCACTGGGTTGCAATTCGTGTGGGAAGCACTTCCTCAGCAACTTCGAGATCGGCAACGGTGAGCAGCGAAAGCCGGCGCAGGAATGCTTGTTCCGGCGCCGGCCTCGAGCTGTAGAATTCTTCGGCCAGTGAGTAGAAAGCTTCGCGCCCTTGAGAATACTGCTGCTCGACGTAAGAGAGCTTTTTACTCAAAGCGGCGCAAAAATGCCGCAGCCAAGTCGGATGCTTGTCGATCAATTCGTCCCAAGCGTGCCGGCTCAATCGCCATATCAAAGAGTCTCTGAGCGCGACAATGGTCGCCGAACGCGGTTCGCCGGATAATAACGCCATTTCGCCGAACCATTCTTGCGGTCCTTGGACACGAATGATTTCCGCCCTCCCACGATTTTCAAGCACGACCTGGACAGCACCGGTTTGAATGATGTAGAAGGAGTCGCCTGGATCACCTTGTGAGAAAATGGTTGCGCCGCTGGCGTAGTATCGCTCTTCCATCTTGCCCAATACTTTGGCGATATCTTCGCGCGACAGTGCGGAGAAGAGAGGATGTCGTCGTATGACTTCGGCCAGATCAGCCATGGGGGTATTTCGCCGCCGTTTTAGGCAAACGGGCCAATCTTCGGATCATACGACGTCAGTGCCGAAGCCTTTTTGTAACGCTTTGTGGTAGACAAGCTGTGCGGTGGCGACATCTTGAATCGCGATGCCCACGGATTTATAGAGGGTTACCTCTTCGGTTCTGGTTCTTCCCGGCTTCGAACCGGCGAGAACTTCGCCGATTTCCGCCTGCACATGATCCGCTGTGATCGACTTCTCGGCCAAGGCTAACAGAACGTCGCCGCATTCGGCCATGATCGCCTCGCGAGAATCGACGAACACTTTCGCTCGCGCCATAGTGCTGCCATCGAGTTCTCTTAGGTCGGGACGGTGCGAACCCACCGCGTTGATGTGCGCGCCGGTTTTCAGCCAGTCGGCTGGTAAAATCGGTTGTTTCGCTGTAGTTGCGATGACGATGAGATCGGCTCCGCGCACGGCTTCTTCCGCGCTGCCAGTCACTTCAATCGCCAATCCGAGTTGTGATTCCACTTCTTGCTTGAGACGGCTGCCGCTGGTGCCTGACGGGCTGTAGATTTTGATGCTACGAATTCTTCGCACCTGGGAGAGAGCGGCTATGTGCGCTTTGGCCTGGACCCCGGCGCCCAGAACCCCGAGCTCTGACGCGGCCGGGTTCGCCAGGACCTTGGTCGCCATCGCCGAGGCGCAAGCAGTGCGGATCGCGGTGATATAGCTGCCATCCATCACGGCAATCATTTTTCCGGTTTCCGAACTGAAGAGCATGATCGTGGCGAGGATCGACGGTAGGTTCTGCTTAGGATTATTCTGAAAATAGGTGACCACTTTCATTCCCAGCGCCTGATCCTCATTCAAAAAGCCCGGCATGCTGGTGATCCGCCCGTCGATTTGCGGCAGTGGCACCACCAAGCGCACCGGCATCACCGCCTTGCCGGTGGAGTATTGGATGTGCGCCCGTTCGAGCGCGGCTATCAGCTCGTCGATCTCAATCAGCGCTTCAACCTGTTTCTCAGATAAGACCAACATGATCTGATCTGATAGCATAAAGATGCGGCGGAGTGGTAGTCTGCGATTATCAAGGATTAATCGATCGGGAGGACGGATGGCCAATCAGGATCATGTGATCAATCTTTCTGAAGTGCCCACGGTACAGATCAATGCGCCGGAAGGTTCAGCATTCGGCGGCTCGCGACAGAGAGTGGGCGCCGCCATTGGCGCGCAAAAACTGGGTTACAGCTTTTTTAGCGTGCCGTCAGGGAAGGCGGCTTTTCCCTACCATACCCACACGACCAATGAAGAGATGATCTATGTCTTGGAAGGCCGAGGAATTCTGCGCTTGGGCAGAGAAGAGATCGCAGTGACGGCCGGAACCATAGTTGCCTGTCCGCCGGGAACTGAATTCCCTCATCAACTGATTAACACCGGTAATCAAGAATTGCGCTATCTGGTAGTGAGCACGATGGAGTATCCGGATCTCTCGGAATATCCCGATTCCAATAAGATTGGCGCATATGCGACCGCGGCGGTCGGTCGCCACGTTGGCTTTCGCGGCTTGTTCGTGAAAGATCAACAGGCAGGCTATTACGAGGGAGAAGACGGTCAAGAAATTACCCGCATCCTCAACTCTAAATACCGTCAAGGCGCCGAATAGGTCTGCGCTGGTGATTGCGTCGAGCCATTCAGGTGAGAATGTTTTTCCTGCCGATCGTCGCCGCGAGATGCTCTAGGCTAATTTCGCCTTCGCGAATGATCTTGATGCAGTCGTCGATGACTTCAACAACGCTGGAGCCGGTCTTCGATGGGAGCTGCCCACCATCCAGGAAAATTTCGATGTCCCCGGCAAAATAATTTTGTGCCTGCTCGATCGTGGACGCCGCCGGCTCGCCGGAAGGGTTGGCGCTGGTCGCGGTCAAAGGGCGTTCCAACTCCCGAGCCAGCTGCGTCGCTAGAGGTGCGCTGGAGATACGCACGCCAACTCCGCCGGTCCGATTCAATAGCTGCTTCGGCGTACTCGGAACGGCCGGCAGCACCAAGGTCAGGGGCCCGGGCCAAAACTGTTCCATGAGCTTTCGGGCTAGCGGCGGGATTGGTTCCACCAACGCTTTGAGCATAGCTTGGTCGGCTACGATAACCGGAATAGGAGTATCCGGATTGCGGCCTTTGAGTTGAAACACTCTTTCAACCGCAGCAGGATTGAGCGCATCCGCACCCAATCCATAAACCGTCTCCGTTGGGAAAACGATCACATCACCGCGTTTTAGCAAAGCAATCGCTTGGCGAAGGTTCATCATAAGCTGCTCAAGTTTACGGCGGTGCTTGAGGTGGTCTTGCCAGCGTGGTCCGATATACGAGAGCATAAAGCGCTCGTTAAACGTAAATCAATTGAAGCAGACGAGGCCTAGGATGCGCAGCGGCCGGGATTAGTGAGCTTACAAGGCGCGTCGCGCAATGTCCCTGCGATAATGCATCCCATCCCAGCTGATCGCGTTGACGCCCCGGTAAACTTCTTGTACCGCTTCTGCGAGATTGTGGCCCCGCGCGGTTACTACCAAGACGCGGCCGCCGGAAGTCTGCCAGCGGCCGGTTTCCTTGCTAGTACCGGCATGAAAGACAAAGCCTTTGGGCCAATTTGTTAATTTTTCAAGCCCGCGGATTTCTTTGCCTGTTTCATAAGACCCGGGATAACCGCTCGCGCTCAGGACCACACCGACGGCGGGGTCCGGGTACCATTCCGGTCGGACAGTTCTCAACGTGCCGTTTATCGTGGCTTGCAGCAGCGGTACGAGATCGCTCTTGAGGCGCATCATGATCACCTGGCATTCGGGATCGCCGAAGCGGGCATTGAACTCCAAAACTTTCGGCCCGCTCTTTGTGATCATCAAACCAACGTAGATGACGCCTCGATAAACAATGCCTTTACGTTTGAGCCCTGCCATCAATGGGGTGACAACCTCGCGAATCACCCGGTCTTCAATGGTTTCGGTCAACACCGGCGCCGGCGAGTAGGCGCCCATGCCGCCGGTATTCGGCCCCTGATCGCCGTCGAAGACGCGCTTGTGATCTTGCGATGAAGGGAGAGCAAGCACGTCATCGCCATCGGTGAGAACCATGAAGGTGGCTTCTTCGCCTTCCAAAAATTCTTCGATGACCACTTTCTCGCCGGCTTGGCCAAATGCTTTTTTGACGATGGTCTCATCAATGGCCCACTGCGCTTCTTTCCGGTTCGCGCAGATCAGCACGCCTTTGCCTGCCGCCAAGCCATCGGCTTTGATGACGTATGGCGCGCGATTGTGCTCGAGATATCGCCTGGCTGATTGGGCATCGCTGAAGGTAGCGGCGGCAGCGGTAGGAATGCTGTTCTCGGTCATGATCTTTTTGGCGAAACTCTTGCTGCCCTCCAGCTGCGCCGCCTGGCGGGTAGGTCCAAATATTTTCAATCCACGGGATTCGAACAGATCTGAGATACCCAGGGTCAATGGAAGCTCGGGTCCGACGACGGTGAGATCTATCTTCTGTTGGGTGGCGAAGTCGGCGAGCTTGTCGATCTGGTCCGGCTCGATTCGGACTAATTCCGCCAATTCAGCGATGGCCGCGCTGCCGGGCGCACAGTAGATTTTATCGACTTCTGAACTCTGGCTGAGTTTCCAGATCAGCGCATGCTCGCGCCCGCCGCTACCAATTACGAATATTTTCATAATTTAAAGGATTAAGAAGCTAGGAGCGAGAATTAATGCGAGTATCAAACGGCCGTCGCGGGACTTTAGGCCGGAGGCATCTCATGGCTAATGTCTGAAGTGTCTCATCCCGGTAAAGATCATCGCCATCCCGTGTTCATCGGCGGCGGCGATAACTTCGTCGTCTTTGATGGAGCCGCCCGGCTGGATCACTGATTTGGCACCGGCATTCGCCGCTTCGTCGAGGCCGTCGCGAAACGGATAGAACGCATCCGAAGCAACCGCCGATCCGGCAAGATTCAGACCGTGCGTTGTGGCGCGCAGCACCGCGATTTTTGTCGAATCGATACGACTCATCTGGCCGGCGCCGACGCCAAGAACTTGATCCGGCGCGGCAAAAACGATCGTGTTGGATTTGACGTGGCGGCAAACTCTCCAAGCGAAGTCGAGCGCCTGATACTCTCGTTCGGTTGGCTTTCTGCGGGTGACGACTCTACAAGCGCGCACATCCACCGATCCGGTATCCCAATCCTGCATCAACATCCCGCCGCGTACCCGGCGCAGATCGTAACCGCCGGTCTGTGGCTCGCTCATATCCAGTTCCAAGAGGCGAATATTGAGCAAGCGCTTTGCCGATGACAGAACCGCCTTGGCCTCCGGTGTAAAGCTCGGAGCAATGACGATTTCGAGAAAGATGTCCTTGAGCTCGCCGGCAGTTTCTTCGTCGACTGGTCGGTTAAACGCGATGACACCGCCGAAAATCGAAATCGGATCGCACGCTTTGGCTTTGCGAAAAGAGTCTGCCAAAGAAATTTTCGACAATGCCACGCCGCAGGGATTGTTGTGCTTGATAGCGACGCTTGCGCTATCGGAGAATTCCAGGACCGTGCTCAACGCGGCATCGGCATCTAAAATATTGTTGAAGGACAGTTCTTTGCCTTGAAACTGTTTGGCCCGGGCAATCGAGGGACCACCATCTCCTTCAGTGCCGTAGAAAGCGGCGCTCTGGTGCGGATTCTCGCCGTAGCGCATGTCCTGAATCTTGGAGATCTGAATGTTGACCGTTTCTCCCCAACGCGTCGATTTCCGGTTCTTATCAAGAGCGGCAAAATAGTTTGAGATCGCCCCATCATAATGCGCGGTATGCTGGAAGGCTTTGGTAAAAAGCCGGAAGTGCGTGTGCTTTGAGAGTGAGCCGTTATTTTTCTCTAACTCGGCGAGGATCGAAGGGTAGTCTTCGGGATCGACCACGACGCCCACGTGCTCGTGATTCTTCGCCGCAGCGCGCACCATGCTGGGTCCGCCGATATCGATATTCTCGACGATCTCGTCGAATGAAGCGCCGCGGGCGACGGTGGCTTCGAATGGATAGAGATTCACCACCACCAGATCGATTGGCGCGATTCCGTGCTCGCGCATGTTCGCGACATGCTCCGGATTGTCTCTCAATGCCAGAATTCCACCGTGAATCTTGGGATGAAGAGTCTTCACTCGACCATCCATCATTTCAGGAAAGCCGGTGATCTCGGACACATCTTTCACGGCGATTTTATTATCGCGCAGTAGCGCTGCCGTGCCGCCGGTTGAAATAAGCTCGACACCGAGTTCGGACAACGCGTGGGAAAACTCGACAATGCCTTTCTTGTCAGAAACGCTAATCAGCGCCCTTTGAATCCTGCCCACGGGTAGTGATCCTCCTAGGAATTGTGATGGATACGGGGAATTCGAGCGCCGATAGAAGTGAGAATTTCGTAAGAGATCGTCTCTGCCCAGGCGGCCATCTCGTCGGCCGAGATGGCGTCATTTTCCTGGGTGCCAAGGAGAACGACCTCATCTCCCTGCTGTATTTTTCCTATATCCGTAACATCCAGCATAGTCAAATCCATGCACACCCGTCCGGCTACCGGCGCGCGCTTGCCGCCGACCAATGCCTGCCCGCGATTGGAAAGCAGCCTGGGATAGCCATCGGCATAACCAATCGGCAGGGTCGCGATCAAGCTATCACGTTTGGTGATGAACGTCTGACCATAACTAATGCTGGTGTTGGAAGGGACCTTCTTGAGTTGCAGGATACGCGTCTTCCATGACAGCACCGGTTTCAGCAGAATTCGAGCGGCCATCTCCGCTGATGGGTAAACTCCATAGAGCATCAGACCCGGTCGCACCATGGTGAAGTAAGCCTCGGGCAAAGTAATCGTCGCGGCGCTATTGGCGAGATGAACTAGCGGCGGCGCAATGCCTTCGGCGGCCAGCCGTTGCACGAGATGGTGAAATATCTCCAGCTGCTTGCGGGTATATTGGCCTTCGACGCTTTCGGCATGGGAGAAATGCGAAAAAATTCCTTCGAGCTTAATTGCCTTGAGTTTTTTAATCTGAGGCAGCCATGAGTCGCATTGGGCGGCGGGAAATCCAATCCGTCCCATGCCGGTGTCGATTTTTAGATGAACGTCGAGACTTCGACGATGTCGGGCAACGGCTGCTTCCAGGAGCCCCAGAAGGTCCGGATCATGCACCACCGGCATCAGATCGTGTTCGAAGAACAATTCGAGCTGGTCGAGATAAGCGCCGGTGAGCACAAGGATGGGCGCAGTGATGCCATGGCGTCGCAGCTCGATCGCTTCTTCAATGATTGCAACGCCGAAGGCGTCGCTACCTTCAGCGGCGAGAGTTCTGGCCACGGCCGGCGCACCATGACCGTAGCCATTGGCCTTGATCATGGACAGGATCTTTATGTGCGGTCCGAGTAACGAGCGTATTTGACGAAAATTCCATCGCAGCGATTCGTGATCGATGTAACAAACGGTCGGGCGGCCCAGGTGCGGGCTAAGATCGTGCATCCTCGTCCTCAAGAAACCTTTGAGCCCGGCTGAACAGGTTTCTCAGGAGTCAGAAAGATGACCCGTTCTTCGTCCGACGCGGCCAGCAACATCCCTTGACTCTCCAGACCGCGAAGCTTGGCGGTTTCCAAATTTGCAACCACGACGATCTGCCTGCCGACGAGATCTTCCGGTGTGTAGTGATTGCGAATGCCGGCGCAAATCTGCCGTTGTTCGGTGCCGAGATCGACCTGCAGCACCATTAGTTTGTCCGCGTTGGGATGCGGTTCGGCGCTCTTAACTGTTGCCACCTTGAGTTCGATCTGTCTAAACGCGTCTATCGAGATCATTCCACCTCCATCGCAGCGGACACCAGGATAACAGAACAGTGCATTCAAAAAAAGAAAGATCGATGAACCGGCGAAGTCATTGCCGGTATTTATTGTTGAGATAGACGGGGTGCTTTCATTCCGCGATGTCACAGGCGATGCGCTTCAACCAGAAAGATACAGTGAGCTTGACAGTTGCTTGACAGCTAAAATGGGCGTTACTATCAGTAGTCGCTTGATTGAAGGGAGGATTTTTGATGGGCAAAAGTTTAGCGGGGAGCAAGAGTCACCAAAACCTCAAGGAAGCATTTGCCGGCGAAGCCCAAGCGAATCGTCGGTATCTCTATTTCGCTCGAATAGCCGATATTGAAGGCTATCGCGACATTGGTGGCCTTTTCCGGGACACCTCCGAGGCGGAAACCGGACATGCCTTCGGCCATCTCGATTTTCTGAAGGAGGTTGGCGATCCGTGCACGGGAGTGCCGATCGGAAGCACCGAGCAAAACCTGAGATCAGCTATCGAAGGCGAAACCTACGAATACACCGAGATGTATCCGGGGTTTGCGAAGACTGCCCGTGATGAAGGCCTCCTTGAGCTGGCGGAATGGTTTGAAACTCTGGCAAAGGCGGAGAAGTCTCACGCCGGCCGATTCAGCAAGGGATTGGACGGACTCGCTAGCTGAATTCCCTCTAGCCTCTTCTCGGCTCTCACGGGATTTCCTCATTTCTCGCCAAGTTTCCGCTTAAGCGGTATCGGAAGACAGATGAGAAAAGTCGTTGTCGATGACATTGTCGGCCTCGCCGCTTATGAAAAAATCCGGCACGATTCTCGCCGGCGAATCATCGAGCTCAAACAAAAGCGACGCGTTTCCATCGGCGACAAGGTATCTCTGGTTTTTGAGAATCGTGATACGGTCATCTTTCAAATACAAGAAATGTTGCGAGTCGAGAGAATTTCCGATCTGGACAAGATTCGTGAGGAGATTGCAATTTACAATCAGCTGATTCCTGACTCGCGCGAACTCAGCGCGACCCTTTTTCTCGAGATCGAGGACCAAACTCGTTTGCGCGAGGAGCTGGTCAGATTTCAAGGAATCGAGGAAGCGCTTACGCTGCATATTGCCGGGGGTCGGCATCCTGCGCGTTTTCAACTGGGTCGAAGCAAAGAAGACAAGATCAGCGCGGTCCAGTATGTTCGATTCCGTTTCGATGATCAGGCGCTGGAGGATTTCGTCGCCGGCGCAAGAATCGAGCTAGTGATCGATCATCGAAACTATCAGGCCGCGGTTATGCTGCAGCCGGAGACCCAAAGATCTCTTGCCGAGGATTTAGTCACGTAACCTCGAAGGCACGCTCGCTCCTCAATCCAATCTGCCGGACTGCTCTACGCAGCCTCTCGTATCCGGGCAATGTGCTTGTAACGCTCCGGGCGCAGCGTTAAAGTGTGACCGCTCGACCTGCACCACACCTTTATCGGGAGGAGCCATGAAACGTCGTGGCTTTGTTGCTCTACTGATCGCGTTAGTTTTCGATCCGCTTCGCAGTATCGCGCTGGCAATGTGTAATCCGGCGCTGGTGCGGCTGCAGAAGCAAGGACGTCAGCTCGTCCAAGTCAGGCCCGGTAAAAGCCCGCAACTGGGGCACTACTTTATTCAGTGGTACGGCCATTCAAGTTTTCTGATTCATTCCGGCAGTCAAACCAAGATCGTTGCGGATCCAAACTTCAACGTGACTCCTGGGATCCAAGCGGATGCGGTGACCGTCAGCAATGACCATTTCACCCACAACAACACCGGTGCGGTCACGGGCGATCCGGTGATTCTGCGCGGCATCACGTTTCGGCAGACCTGGAACCCGATTCGCACCAGTGTCAAAGACATCAACATCATCAATATTCCCAGCCAGCGAGGGCAGAGTTGGGGAGGGGCGGCAAACTCCATCTTTATTTACGAAATGGGAAGTCTCTGCCTCGCTCATTTAGGCAACATCGGTCATCTTCTCACTCCTGAGCAGGAAAAGGTGTTGCAGCGGGTCGATGTTATGATGGTTCCGATAGATGCAATGACCAACTTGGGATTTGACGATATTCTCAAGGTGATCGAGCAGGTGAAACCGCCGATCGTGATTCCGATGCATTTCGACGTCACGAGGCAGGGAGAGCTATTTGCCAGTTTTGCCAAAGAGCGCTATCCGGTTAAAAGATTCTCTGAATCGCAGCTGATTCTGAGCCGAGCGATGCTGCCCAAATCCACCGAAGTATTCGTCCTTGCGCACCCGCGCGCGGTGTCCTTGGGTGAGTAATAGCGCATACGAAAGAGTTTCGCCCGGACTTTTCCAGTCATTTGATGTTTGGATTGCGGTTACCTATACTCATGCGTGATTTGCGAGGCTGAAGTCCATTGAATAAAAAAGAAGTAGAATTTTTCCGCGACTTGCTGAACCAGAGGATACAGGAGCTCAGGTCCGAAGCCGGCAAGACCGTTGACGATATGGATGAGGACGAGAACTTTCCCGATCCTAGCGATCGCGCTTCCATGGAATCGAATCGGAATTCAATCTTGCGGATACGCGATCGCGAGCGAAAGCTGATCTTCAAGATTCAGGAGGCTTTGCAACGGCTGGAAGCCGGCGAATTCGGGATCTGTGAAGAATGCGGCGAAAAGATCGGGATTGAACGCCTCAAGGCGCGTCCGGTGACGACTCTCTGTATCGACTGTAAGGCCAGCCAAGAAATTGCCGAAAGAAAAGCCAAACGGATGTAAGGATCGATCTGGCCAACCTATGAAAATTAGAAAAGCAGTTATCCCGGTAGCCGGCTTGGGTACGCGTTTTCTACCGGCAACGAAAACCGTGCCCAAGGAACTTTTGCCGATCATAGACATTCCTTCGATCCAGTACGTGGTTCAGGAAGCTGTTGATGCCGGTATCCAAGAAATCATCTTTGTAACCGGCCGCGGCAAGGATGGCATCGAGGATCATTTTGACGAGGCCCCGGAGTTGGAGCAAATCCTCGCGGACCGCGGCCAGGCGGCAACCGTGGAGATGCTTCGGCGAATCGCCGAGATGACCGAGGTCGTTTCGGTTCGGCAAAAAAAACCGCTTGGCCTGGGTCACG
>DASUVS010000161.1:0-7490 GCA_036378835.1 Binatia bacterium
CTTACCAGCTATATCTGATCATTCACTGCGTAAGCCTGAAGCGATCCCCCAACTGCCCTATCCTCCCATTAAATCAGGCGAAATCTCAGCAGGAACTCTAATCCCTGCTCCGCGCCTTGTCAAGGTAAGCAGCGGCGGCCAGCGCTCGAGTTGTCGAATGACTTCCGCGGAGGTAAGCGCAGTTAGACAATCATGATGCGGGCAGTCTTTCATTGCTGGAACAGCGCATGGAGAGCAGTGCTGCTCACGTCTGAGCACCAAGACTGTCTCTCCGCGCGGCGCCCACCGGTTAACATCAGAAGGGCCGAAAATAGCTGCAGTGGGAACCCCGATCGCTGCAGCGATATGAGATAGACCACTGTCATTGCCGATATAAAGACTGCAGCGCGCGATCGTTGCCGCCAGACGCGCCAATCCGATGTCACGTATCGCTATCCCGTGGCTGCAGAGAGATTCAGTGCCTCCGCGCTCTTCCTCCACCGGTCCGAGAATAACAACTACACTGCCACCAACCTGCTCTCGCCACCAGCGCGCAATCGCTTCGAAAGAGATTGCCGGCCAATTTTTCTCGCGCGCGCCACTTCCCGGAGCGATGGCGAGAACAGGCTTCGTATTGAGCGAATTCTTCCTCCAGTAGACTTCTGCCGATTGCTTGGCATCCGGCATCAGCGGAATGCGTGGCATCCCCGGAACCGAATCGACTTGAACGCAGGAGAGATAGTAATCCACCTGATGCAGCTTCGAATCCCTCGGCTGGAATGGAAATAGTCGGAGCCGACCCTGAGTAGCTGCCTCAAGCTCCTGCTTGAAGGTTGGATCTCGGCTGCCCATCCAAGAATAAGTACAGTCATAGGTTTCGAAAAGGCTTCGCACCTGCCCATTATTCCCTCCACCCGAGACAAATAGATGGCGGATTTCAAAGCGCTCCAGCGACATAACCTTTACGCGCCCGGGAACAAGCTCAGAAAATTCTGTCCGGGCCAGCAAATCAATCGACCATCGTTCAGCCAAGTAGTCGAGGACGGGGAGGAAGCAGACGAAGTCGCCTAAAGCCCCGGGAAAGAGAACTAGCGTTCGTCGATTGATCACTTACAGTATGCGCTCCGTTTGCATTTAATTGACTTTATTTTGGCAAGTATATAGCATACCCGCAAATCTTCGAGTTTTGCTCCCGCTTAGGAAGTCGAGCACACCATTGGCAACGTTAAACGGCGCGGGGTCCATCCTGGATCTGGTCGGCTCCACACCTGTCCTCAAATTGAAAAACCTGCCCGGCAGAGATGACGCCGAAGTTTGGGCCAAGTTGGAAGCGTTCAATCCCGGCGGATCGGTGAAGGATCGCATCTGCTCCAATATGATTGAAACCGCGGAACGTGAAGGCAAGCTGAAACCGGGATCAACGATTATCGAACCCACTAGCGGCAACACCGGCATTGGTCTCGCACTGGTTGCAGCCGTGAAAGGCTATCGTCTGGTTTTGACTATGCCGGATACCATGAGCGAAGAACGCCGCAGCCTTCTGGCCGCCTATGGCGCGCGTTTAATCCTCACTCCCGACACTAAAGGAATGGGCGGCGCTATTCATAAGGCCGAAGAACTCGTGCAAGAAAATAGTGACTACTTTATGCCCCAGCAATTCAACAACCCGGTCAACCCGGAAACGCATCGCCGTACCACGGCGATGGAACTGTTAAAACAGTTCAAACGGATTGATGCATTTGTTGCCGGCGTCGGCACCGGGGGAACCATCACCGGCGTCGGTGAAGTGCTGAAAGATCGCCTTAAAGCTGTGAGAATCTGCGCCGTGGAGCCGGCTTCATCGCCGGTCATTTCCGGCGGTGAGCCGGGTTATCACAAGATTCAGGGAATTGGCGCCGGTTTCATACCGGCTGTTCTGAATCGTCAAGTTATTGATGAAATTATTCCGGTCAGTGATACGGAGGCAATCAACTATACCCGCCGGTTAGCGTCTGAAGAAGGTCTTCTGCTCGGCATATCTTCGGGCGCGGCTTGTTGTGCCGCCCTCCGCGTTGCCAAGACCTTGGGAAAAGGCCAGATTGTTGTTACTGTCTTCGCAG
Source organism: Binatia bacterium (assembly GCA_036378835.1). Classification (GTDB taxonomy): domain Bacteria; phylum Desulfobacterota; class Binatia; order UBA9968; family UBA9968; genus WHTF01. The sequence goes on from DASUVS010000161.1 coordinate 2,079, forward strand.
ACAAAGGCGAACACTATCTAAGCACAGATTTGTTCGGGGAGAAGCGGTGGACGCAAAGTTAAACAATTTAGAAACCCTCCTGCGCGAAACCAACGGCGCAATTGTGGCGTTCTCTGCCGGCGTCGATTCGACATTTCTACTGAAGATCGCTCACGCTGTCTTAGGGGAGCGCGCAATCGCTTTGACCGCAGCGTCACCAACGGTGCCGCCGGGTGAATTGGAAGTCGCCAAGGAGTTCGCCAGAACGCTAGGCTGTCGCCACATCGTTATCGACTCTAACGAATTGGCCAATCCCTCATTCGCACAGAATCCTTCAAATCGGTGCTTCTTCTGCAAGGACGAGCTTTACCGGCTCTGTCGCGAGCAGGCGCAAAAGTTAGAGGTTCCGGTCATTGTCGACGGTACCAATCTGGACGATCTAAAGGATCATCGTCCCGGGTTGAAAGCGGCGAAGGAGTGGGGCATTCGTCACCCGTTGCTAGAAGCGGAAATGACTAAAGAGGATATTCGACGCCAGAGCCGAGCGCTTGATCTGCCCACCTGGGACAAACCTTCCAGCCCTTGTCTCTCATCCCGTTTTCCCTATGGAACCGAAATCAATCTCGAGCGGCTGCGAAAGATCGGCGCGTGCGAAGTCTATTTGAAAGAACTCCGTTTTCGCGAGTTCCGGGTGCGCTATCATGGCGATCTGGCGCGCATCGAGTTGTCGGCGCAGGAAATTGCCCGATTCTTTGATGAGAGGACGCGACAAGCCGTGGTAAAAAAATTCAAAGAGATCGGTTTCAACTATGTGAGCCTTGATCTACAAGGCTACCGCACGGGAAGTATGAACGAGGCGCTGGCAAGCAAGACTATTTAGGTCGACGCGCTGGCAAGCAGCGCCTCGGCGAAAAGCAAATCTTCCGGCAGCGTGATTTTAATATTACTTCGATCCCCTTCGATCAAATAGACAGGTTTTCCCAAACGCTCGACCAGGCTAGCATCGTCGGTTGCGTCTTGATCGTTTCCCTGCGCCGCTTGATGCGCTTCAAGAATCAAGCTCGGCTCGAACGCTTGAGGCGTTTGGATTTCCCATAAGCGATCGCGGGCCGGAGTCGAGAGTATTTGCCGACTTTCAGAAACCACTTTGATCGTGTCCCGCGCCGGTACACCCACGACAACGGCCTTTCGCGCCGGCACCTCTTTGATGACTCGATCGATCAGGCCAGGGGAGACAAACGGCCGTGCCCCATCATGAATAATTACGACATCGCACTCGGATGAGACCCTTTCGAGCCCGCGCGCCACGGATTTCTGCCGGCTCGATCCGCCTGTCTGTAGAATCCATGATTGCGCGCCTGCACGTGGATCACGGCTAAGCAGAGATTGGCACCTTTCAGAATCTTGTTTCGCAATGACAACGATGATGTTCTTGATTGTTTTAATCTGGAAAAATTGGTCCAATGTCCGAAGCAAAACAGCTCGGCCGCCAATCGGCAGGTAGACTTTGCTTATGTCGGCGCCGACCCGGCGTCCTTCTCCCGCCGCAGCTATGATTGCGGTCGCGTTCACTGCGTGTGCTCCAGCTAAAACAAAAAGAGCCGAGAGATTAACTCCCGGCTCTTTTGTCTTGCAGCATGTAGGTTCAGTTTAGTGAGTGAAGATATGGCGCAACTCTTCAAGAATTTTTTCCTCGGAGTGAGAGCGCGCAATTGAAAGTTCTTTCACTAGGAGATTGCGAGCGGTATCCAACATCTTTCTTTCACCAAAAGATAATTCTTTATCGCCTTTAAGCACAAAGAGGTCCCGTAATACCTTAGCTATCTCGAGAATCGAGCCGGTTTTGATCTTTTCCGTGTATTCACGATAACGCCGATTCCATGTTTGTTGATCCGTTTCGACTTTTTTCTGGCGCAAGACTTTGTAGACCTTCGAAACCATCGCGCGATCGATAACTTTCCGTAGTCCCACAGAATCTACATTTTCGATGGGGATCATAATCTTCATGTCGGTTTCCAGTATTCGAAGCATGTAGAATTTCCTCTCACTTCCGGAAATAACATGGATTCGAATGGCCTCGATCTCTCCCACTCCGTGAGCGGGATAAACTACTTTTTCGCCAACCTTAAACATAGTGACCTCCTCGTGAACGATAGCGTATAGGGCGTCTCTTCGAGATTAAGCAGATCTGTAAGGGGACGGGGACGAGAGCTGAAGTGGAGAGGATTAAAGAATTGAAGCGGATTTGATTGCAGAAACAGCTAGGATGGGGTCGGCGGCTGCTTCTTATTAACATTCGTTATACCGTTTCATATCTTCAGCGCCATCAAATAGAATTGGCGGTCAGGGGTTCGACCGCCAATTTGCCAGACACCTTAGTTATACAACAGAGCTCACAGCAGCGTCAAGAGAGCTCCAATATTTCTTAAAATGCCAAAATAATCCGTATCTTACGCCTAAGTATAACTGGTGCTGGCCATACCGGCGAAATTACGATCGCAGGGTTTATCGCAGTTCTAAAGCCATCACGAGAGCATCTTCCCCGTTGTCGGAATAATAACCTTTCCGCAAGCCTCGTGTGACAAATCCGAAGCTCTTATAAAGGTTTTGTGCTGGCGTATTAGAGAACCTCACGTCAAGAGTTACGCGAAGCCTTTCTTGGCGCCGCGCTGCTACTATCACCTGCTCCAGTAGAAGCCGACCGATCCCCTGGCGGCGAAAATCCGGATGGACGGCAATGTTATGGATATCTACGTCTTCAGGTAGAAACCAGAACAGAACATAACCCACGATACGGCTTTCGATTTCGGCAAGAATGGACCGGGCGCAGTCCACCTGTAGTTCGTCAAGAAAGAACCGGGTGCTCCAAGGAAACTGAAAAGATGCCCTCTCTATGGCAATCACGCTTTCTATATCTGCGGTGGTCATTGACCGAACCGAAGCGGTTTTCTCGGGAGCAAAAAAGCCACAAGGTGCTTCACCCTGTGGCTCAGGCCGATTAAGAGGAAAAGTTCGGGCTGACTTATTTTTACTGATAGGTCGCTCCCTTAAGAATGCTTTGATCCTTTAACAGAAGGACTTGAAGCAGCTTGTTTTCGAATTTGTGGACAAACCCGACGATTCGATCTTGCAGCGGAATTACCGTCGTAAACTCCGGCGGAAACGCGCCCACACTGGAGGAAATTTTTCTGACCCGCTCGTCAATGCACTTCGCTCGAACTATGAATTGGCCGTTTTTAAGGGCGAGATCATAATCGTAATCGGGCATTTCATCGGAAATTTTTAAACGATCGGCAACCCCGAGGTCGGGAATCGATCGCGGAAATTCAAGCCGCAACAGCAATGCCCCGCCTCGATCTTCAACAGTATAAACATTGCCGTAGCGTCTTTCGCGTTCGAGCTTGTCGACGAAACCGCGAGAGTAAAAGCCGTCGACCGGAATGGGCAGATTGCGGACCATACCACCCTGTCTCGCCAAAAAGGGTTGCAATAAGACGGCTAGCGGAATCCCGTAAATGGCTGCTGGGAAATTCATCTCTTCTGGAGGCTTGGCGTGAAAGATTCCGTCCCTCAACCGAAAGATTCCTTCGATCAACGCGAGAATGATACCGACGAATACGAACATATTGATGCTTTGGCTGAAGAGAACTGACGGCCCGTTGACCACCGACGCCACTACCATCAGAATAATTGGATATAATACCGCGTTCAGAAGAATGTTCAGACCTGTGCTGCCGGCAGCGCTGAAAACAATAGGACTTTGTACCGTTCCTTCCAGGGTTTTCTTCGTCTTATGCGGTAAAGCACCGAGCACAGGTTGACAAAATCCAATCAACAAACGATTAAGTCGGCTTAACTTTCCGACAGCGCGAAACTGCAGGGCAAGTTCTTCAAAGTCGTCAGGCAGTTGATTGGGAAAAATTTTCTTCGGCTCAGCTTCCTTCTTAGGCGCCGGCGCGGGTTGTGGGGGCGATTTGGCAATAATAGCCGGAGTGACCGCCGGCTTGGACGCTGCGGCAGGAGCAGCCACTGACGGCTTCGCCGGAGGAGTCGTTGCGGCAGCGACGACAGGAGCAATAGGCGGCGGCACGCTCTTCTCAGAGATATCCACAGCGGCAGCGAGATCAGCTCCATTGGTTTTGCGAAATCGTGACTGAAAACTATCGCCGAAGCTGGTTTCCGGGTGTAGCGCTTTGGCGCGAGCAATCAGAGCTTCTTCGCTCTCTATGTTGTTAGGATCTGTTACACAGCAGTCGACTGGACAGACAGCCGCGCACGCCTCGAAATCATGAAATCCAACGCACTCGGTGCATAAAAGCGGGTCAATGACATAAATGGGATCACCCTGACTGATCGCATTATTTGGACACTCAGGCTCGCATGCCCCGCAGTTGATACACTCGCTGGTTATCATCGTTGCCATTAAGAAAAACTCCTGGTCTGGTGTTAATTACGTGCTTACCCTATTCTTGTCAATATAAACACAGGCGTTCTTGCATGTAAGAGAAAGATCATGTTAGCTATCGCTTCAAGGCGGCGTACCCAAGTGGTTAAGGGAGAGGTCTGCAAAACCTCGATGCAGCGGTTCGAATCCGCTCGCCGCCTCCAGTGATGGACATCACCGAATCAGGAAGTTCCCGGTGTCCCATTTAGTAGTTTTTCCAGTTCCCCGGAGGCCTCTAAACTCAAGGCATCGTCGTATCCGCCGATTGGCTTTCCACCAATAAAGATCTGCGGAACAGTTCTCCGGCCCGATAAACGCTCCATCTCGACTCTGAGCTTTGGCTCCTCGGTCACATCTATTTCGGTGAAGTCGACCTTCTTTGAAGCAAAAAACGACTTCGCCGCCCTACAATACGGACACCAGCTGGTAGTATACATGACCACTTGCGCCATAAACGCTCCCATGCGAACCTGAACATCGGTTTCGGCTGTTTCGTTGCAACCTCCTATCTATTTTGCCATTACTGTTCCGTGAAATTAATAGGCCTAACCGGCGGTATCGCTTCGGGTAAAAGCACCGTCTCGGCTATTCTCCGGCGGCTCGGGGCCAAAATCATCGATGCCGATGCGCTTGCGCGCCAAATTGTAGAGCCGCATCAGCCTGCCTGGAACGAGATCGTCGATAACTTCGGTAAGGAGATTTTGCAGGCGGACGGAACACTTGACCGAAAAAAATTGAGAAAACTTGTCTTCGATGAACCGAATGCACGAAAACAGCTGGAGGCCATGACCCATCCCAGGATTCGTCGATTGGCGCAGGAAAAAATAGCAGAGTCGGCTGCTACCGAGGCGCCTCTTGTGGTTTATGAAGCCCCGCTGTTCTTCGAAACTGGCATCCATGTTTGGCTCCGCCCCGTCATTCTGGTGGCTGCCGACACTGCCACTCAGAAACGGCGGCTCCAGGAACGAGATAATTTAACCGAAGCGGAA
>DASUVS010000162.1:0-12691 GCA_036378835.1 Binatia bacterium
TCGATCATCTCTTTGCAGATCTTTAGCGGCAAGCCTTTGGTTTGCGGATAATGAGCGCCCGTGGAAGCCAATACCAGTTTGTGAACCTTATTAGGATGATCGAGGGCGAGCAACTGCGCCACCCTGCCGCCCATCGAATGACCCACAACGATCGCGTTCTCAACCTTAAGATGATCCATCAAAGCCACGACGTCCTCGGCGAACATCGTCGTGGTGTAGTCAATGGAAGGTTTGCTCGACTGACCGGTGCCGCGATAGTCGTGAATGATCACGCGATGGTCGCGGGAGAACTCCTCGACTTGATGGATCTTCCAAACCTCGCCGTCGCACGCGGTTTCGCTCAGAAATACCATCGGGCGGCCCTTGCCGTGCTCTTCGTAATAAATTTCCACGTCGTTCACTTTGACGGTTGGCATCGCTCCTCCTCGTAGCCCGCTCGCTTTCCACCTGACTCGATGCATATTCAAAGAAAGTTTGCTTGGCAAGAACCGGCGCAAAATTCCTTGACTGGAGACTCGCCATGGCGATATTGCAAAAACCTGCCGGCAATTTCCTGGCAACTCGGAGGCTCCATGAAAGAAATCGCGTTTCCGTACTCAATTTTGCGGATTTGTGTGTTTCTCTTATTGTGTGCACCCGGTTTGGTTCTTGCGCAGCAACCGGCCAAACTCGCCTTTCCCTACGGTCCGCTCGGGCTCAACAGCGTCCCCTGGATAGTGGCTAAAGAAATCCGCATCTTCGAGAAGAACGGCTTGGACCCCGATATGGTGTACGTCGGCGCGTCGGCGGTGATTGTTCAGTCGATGCTTTCCGGCTCGTCTAATGTCGCAGGTTTTGGCGGTCCCGCCGTCATCACCAACGTCCTGCGCGGCGGTGATATCATCCAAATCGCCGCGATGGCGCCTTACTTTACCCAGTCTTTGTTCGTTCGTCCCGATATTCGCGATCTGCGCAGCCTGGAGGGCAAAAGAATCGGCATAACGCGGTTCGGCTCCGTCACCGATTTCGCGCTTAGATCCATCATCGAGAGGCACAACATCAAGGGTGTGAACGTTCTTCAAATGGGCGGCTTCCCGGAAGCCGTCGCCGGACTGTCGCGCGGAGCAATCGACGGCGCAGTTTTTTCACCGCCGCACAATTTTCGCATGCTCAAAGAAGGCTTTCGCGAGCTGGTGTCGCAGAAGGATCTACGCGCGTTCGGGAGCGGATTTCTCACCCAAGGTATTGTCGCGCGAAGATCATTTGCCGCAACTCACCGCGAGATTATCGTCCGGCTGATCAAATCCACGGTCGAGGGCACTAAGTACGCGGTGACTAATGAAGATTCGACGAAACGAATCATCGGTAAATATCTCGGCATTAGCGACGGCGACCTTTTGCGCCAGAGTTATCTTTATGTTGTTGACACTTTCGTTCGTGAGCCCTTCGTCCCCGAAAGCGTGATGCAGGCAATGGTACAGCGCATGGTTGAGGTCAATATGATCGACGTGAAATCCGCCGAAGTGACGCCGATCAGCGCCTACTTCGACAATAGTTATGTCGCGGAGCTGAAACAAAGCGGTTTTCTCGACAGTATTTGGAAGTAAATTCTCTCGTTCGCTTGACGCCTGATCGCGATTTCACGTAGTTTGCGGATAGTAACGATGATTGCCTTACATCTTCGGAGTAATCAATGCCGCGCTGGATAAGAGTAGGTTTTTCCGTTGCCGTCCCGCTTGTTGTTTTCTTCGTCGCAACTGCTGGGGCACAAGACAGGGTCCGGCTGGGTCTCAGTTCGATCAGCGCAACCTCCGGCAGTATATGGGTCGCCGAAGAAAAAGGGCTCTTCAAGAAGCATGGCATCGACGCAGAGGTCATCATTATTGGCGGCGGCGCAGCGCGCGTCGTCAGTTCGCTGATCGCGGGCGAGATTCAGTTCTCCGTGGGCGGGGGCGACGCGGTTATCCGAGCGGCCCTGAGAGGCGCCGATGGCGTGCTCGTGGCTTCGCCAATGAAGACTGGCTTGCAGCGACTGATGGTTCGGCCGGAGATTAAAACGCCGGCGGATCTTAAAGGCAAGACTATCGCGGTCACCCGCTTTGGCTCGGCATCACATTGGGTCCTGCAACTGTTTCTGCGCAAGTGGGGCATGCGCCCCGATGACATCAAGATGCTCCAACTCGGCTCGTCACCGGCGATGTTCGCAAGCTTGGAAAAAGGCGCCGTAGACGGCGGCGCATTTACGATCCCGACGTTCTTTCTTGCTGAAGAACGAGGCTACCGGATCCTGGCCGACCCCGTGGACATGGAGATCTATTATTTGCAAAACTCCATCGACAGCACACGAGGCTACATTAAGCGCAACCGCGATCAGTCGCTGCGCCTTATCAAGGCCCTGTGCGAGGGTCTCGCCTATTTTCGAAAAAACAAAAAGGAAAGCATGGAGATCATGCAAAAAAAGCTGCGTATCCAATCCGCCCAGGAAAGAGACGTCAAATATCTCGAGCTTTCCTATAACCTTTTAGCCGATAAGTTTTATAACCGAGTCCCCTACGCCACACCCAAAGCTGTCGAGACCACCCTCGAGTTCATTGCTGGCGAGGAGCCGAAAGCCAAAGGCGCCGATCCAAAACAGTTCATAGACGAGAGTCTCGTGCGCGAAGTCGAGGCCAGTGGCTTTATCAAAAAACTTTACGACACCGACTATCGGTAATCATTGACATGAACTTGATCATTTCGTTGAGTACGTCATCGCTTTATCCGATCCATCTGACGGCTTGAACGATTTGAACGCTTTGAACAGAAGGAGCCCGAATGGCCGACTACAAAGAGATTCTTTATACCAAGCAGCGCGGCGGAGCGCTGATCACATTGAATCGCCCCGAGGCGCTCAATGCCATCACCCGGCCGATGTTGAAAGAGCTCCATCACGCTCTGGATGAAGCCGAAGCCGATCCCGACGTCCGCGCTATCGTCATCACCGGAGCCGGACGCGCCTTTAGCTCCGGTTTCGATCAAACCACCACCACGGGGCGCCGCCGCGATATCCAATGGCCCTACGGTATTCAAACCGGCATGAGCGCCGCTGATCTGATGAACTACTGGAGCGCCGATGACGTCAAGTTCATCCGCATATTTGAAATGACCAAGCCGGTGATCGGCGCGGTCAGAGGTTGGGCCATGGGGGGAGGCTGCTGGCTAGCACTTTATACCCACATCACCATCGCCGCGGAGGATGCGGTTTTCGCCCAGCCCGAAGTGCGGCACGGTTCCAACACGACCTTCATGTGGACGCTGTTGGCGGGTTTTAAGAATGCCCTACGTTATGGACTGGTCGGAGATCATGTCGATGCTCACGAAGCGCTGCGTATCGGCCTGGTAAACAAAGTCGTGCCGGTAGATCAACTGCTGGAGGAAAGCTTCAAGATCGTCGAACGCATCTCCCATGTGCCGCCGGAAACAGTGAAGATCAATTTGCAGATTTCCACCATGGGGTTACAGATGATGGGCCTGCGCGATGCGCTGCGAATGGATGAGACTCTGTCGATTCCAGCCCACATGATGCTCAACGAGGAGTTTCGTCGTCCGCTCGACGAAGCTCGCGCCAACCAAGGGACAAAGGCTTACCTACAGTTGCGCGACGGACCGTTCCAGCCGGAACCGTTCGGACCGCGATCGAAAAAAAAGACGGGGTAATGGAGCGTGGAGTAAAGGGTATTGGTTTTCCCGGCGCATCACTCCAGTACTCCATCACTTCAATTTGGAACTAGACTATGACTCATTCGACGAGTAGCGGCACCGCCGTCGCCTGGCGCGATCTCTCGCCGCTCATGAATCCGCGTTCGGTGGCGATCATCGGCGCATCGCAGCGTAGCGCATCGGCGCTCAATCGCGAACCCAGAGGCAACCGGGTCATCCGTAATCTGAAAAGCTTCGGTTACGCAGGTCGAATCGTGGCGGTCAATCCCAAGTACAGCGAGGTGATGGATTATCCGTGCTATCCGGAGATCGGCGCGATCCCCGAACCTGTCGATTGCGTCGTCTTGGCTGTTCCCAATCGCCAGGTTCCCGATCTCTTGGAGTCGGCGGCAATTGCGGGAGTTCGGGCCGCGGTTGTCTTCTCCGCCGGCTTCGCCGAGACCGGGGCAGAAGGAAAACAACGCCAGGCTAGACTCGAAGCGCTTTCGCGGGAGCGCGGCTTTTTGATCTGCGGTCCGAACTGCTACGGAGTTTTGAATGTGTTCGGGAAAGCGCCGCTCTTCGCGTCGACCATTCCGCAAGGATTTCTCGGCGGTCCGGTCGCCCTGGTTTCACAGAGCGGCGGCCTGAGCACGACCATTGCCAACGCGTTAATGTTGAATCGCCATGTTGGTCTCAGCCATATCGTCTCGTGCGGCAATCAGGCAGGCGCTACCGTCGAGGAATATTTTAACTATCTGGTCGAAGACGAAAACACCCGCGTGATCGCCGCCTTTGTCGAAGGCTTCAAGCAACCGAATCTATTATTGGCGGTGGCGCGCAAAGCCGCCGAACGAAACAAGCCTTTAATTATCTTGAAGGGCGGCAGATCGGAGGTTTCGCAACGGGCGGCGGCCACCCATTCAGGATCACTCGCCGGAGCGGCGGAAGTGATCGACGCGGCGTTTCGACAAAGCGGTGTCGTCTCGGTTCGCAGCATCAATGAATTGATCGATGCCACCAGCGTTTTTTCCTGCGACGGCTTTGTTAAACACTACTGCGGTGGCAGGCGCATAGGCGTGCTGAGCGGCTCCGGCGGCGAATGCACCTTGGTGTCGGATGCAGCTGCGAGCGTCGGCCTCGAAGTACCGGAATTAACGCAATCGACAAAATCTCAGCTGCAAGAAGCGGTCGCCGACTTCGGCAATATGAATAACCCGCTCGACGGCACCGGCGCCATGTACGACGATGAAAAAATTTTTCCGCGTTTACTTCAGGCGCTGATCGATGATGCCAACATCGATGTCGTCACCATCAACCTCGAAGCCAATGATCCCAGGCCAAAGGAATTAAAGAGCGGCAATCGATTTGCCCAGGCAATCGAGAGAGCCGCAGCCTCCAGTAAAAAACCCATCGCCTGTTTCAGTTCGGTTGTCGGTGGTCCGGTGGATCCCGAGATTCTTTTGCCGCTACGGCAAGGCGGCGTGCCGCTCATGGAAGGCGCGGAGTGCGCAACAACCACCATTCGTAATTTAGCTGAATTTTACGAATTCCAACAAAGGCGACAATCGGAAGCGACTGGAGACCAGCCGGCTCCAGGTCGAAAAATAGCTTCCGGAGTGTTGCCGGCGCAAGCCGCTTTCCAACTGCTGGAGGAATTCGGCATCTCAACAGTTCCGATGACCCTGGCGCACAGTCCGGAAGAAGCCGCTGCGGCCGCTGAGAAGATGGGCTTCCCGGTAGCGCTCAAGATCGAGTCAGCGCAGATCACGCACAAGAGCGATGTCGGCGGAGTGGCGCTGAAGCTCTCCGACACAGCTGCAGTAAGCGATGCCTATAATAAAATCATGAGCGAAGTCAGGCGCCGAGCTCCTGATGCAAAAATCGAGGGCATCGTGGTGCAACGGATGTCGGGCCAAGGCGTCGAGATGATCCTCGGGATCAAGCGCGATCCGCTCTTCGGCCCGGTCGTGCTCTGCGGGTTCGGTGGCATTCTCGTTGAACTTCTTAAAGATGTCAGCATCGGCATTCCGCCGTTGTCGCGCAAACAGGCGCATGACATGCTCAAGCGCCTGCGTGGGTTTCCGATTCTCGGAGGTGTGCGCGGCCAAGCGGCTACGGATATAGATGCGTTATGTGATGCCATCGCCGGACTGTCGAGACTGGCCTGGAGCTTCGGTGATCAGTTGGCCGGTTTGGATATCAATCCGTTGATCGTGCTGCCAAAGGGCGGAGGCGTCGTTGCCGTCGACGCGCTGGTGGAGATTCGATAATGACTCGAACGATGGCAATTGCTCTAAGAAAATGATCGATTGTTCTCGGCGTAGGGGCAGGTTTGAAACCTGTCCCTACAAAATCTCCATTCCTGCACTGGCAGGCTTAATTCAGGCAGCGGCGCCATTCCCGCCGGAGGGAAAATGAACAGGAGCTTGCCGTTAATCATAATCACTGTCTGGGCCGTTTTATTCCTTCCCGGCTTGACTCTCGCGCAATCAAAGCCGCTCAAAGAGGTTCGCGTGCCTTATGCTCTCGGCGGCTCCACCGGATTCTTCTGGGTTGCGCAACGCTCCGGCTCGTTTGAAAAATATGGGCTCAAGGTTCTGCCCATCTTCATGCGCGGCGGCCGGGAGGCAGTGCAGGCGCTCATCTCACGCGATGTCACGATGCTCCAGCAAGGCAGTTCCGGAGTGATTCTAGCGTGGGCACAGGGCGCTAAAGACCTCGTGGTGATCGGCGCCACCGGCAACAAACTGGATTACGTCTTAGTTAGCAGCGCCGCCATCAAAAAGCCGGCCGATCTCAAAGGAAAGAAAATCGCCATCAGCCAGTTGGGTGCCGGCACCGACTTCATCGCGCGTCACGCCGTGCGCCAGCTCGGGTTGAACGAGAAGGATGTCACTCTCCTCAGCATCGGCGCGCAGGGGGAAAGATGGGCGGCGTTGGCTGGCGGCCACGTCGACGCTTCGGTGTTTCAACCGCCGGTGACCCTGCGCGCGCGCAAAGCCGGCTTACCGATCTGGGTAGACTTTTCCAAAACCGAATACGAGTACGTCGTCGCCGGTCCGGTCACGACCCGGTCTTTCATCAAAACGGATCGCGAGACGGTGATGAATTTCATGCGCGGTCTGGCGGATGGTATGGACTTCTACCGCGACGAGAAAAATAAGGACGCTGTGATCAAGTACCTGGGCGAATTCTACAAATCCACGAACACCGAAGAGTTGGAAGAGACGCGGCAGGTCTATCGACAAGTCACCCCAGGTCTGCCAATCGTTACCTTAAAATCTATGGAAAACATGATCGCCAGCGACCGCATGTTATCGACCATGAACATCAACGGCGCCGATGTGATGGATCTGTCTTTCTTGAGACAGCTGGAAGAGGAACGGAAAACCAAAAAGTAAACGTTCAAGCAGTTCAAGTCGTTCAAATTGTCATCCGGATTGTTCTGACGGCTTGAACGTTTTGAACTATTTGAACGATTTTGAACCTTTAGACAGGAGTTCCGATGCCCGACTATAAAGAAATACTTTACGAGAAACGCCGCGGCGGCGCCTTGATCACGCTCAACCGGCCGGAGGCGATGAACGCGATCAGCCGCAGCATGATCAAAGAAATCCATCAAGCGCTCGACGATGTAGAAGAAGACAACGAGGTCCGCGCCGTCGTTCTCACCGGCGCCGGACGGGCTTTTTCCGCCGGCATGGACCAGGGAAATCGCGCCGGCCGTCGCCGCGATATCCATTGGCCCTATGGCATTCTCACGGGACAGAGCGCCGCCGAAGTCATCGATTCCTGGCGTGTCGACCCGCGCAACTTTCGCCGCATGTGGGAATTCGGCAAGCCGATCATCGGGGCAATCAATGGATGGGCAATGGGCGCAGGCTCATGGCTGTCGCTGTTCACGCACATTACGATCGCGGCGGAGAATGCCGTGTTCGCGCAACCCGAAGTGCGCCACGGCTCCAACACCAGTTTTATGTGGACGCTCTTGGGCGGCTATAAAAACGCGCTGCGCTACGGATTGACCGGCGACCATATCGATGCGCAGGAGGCGCTTCGTATCGGCCTGGTGGTCAAAGTCGTGCCCCCCGAACAGTTGATCGATGAATGTTTCAATCTGGTCGAACGCATTGCTCACGTGCCGCCGGAAACGGTCAAGATCAATCTCCAGGTCGCCACCATGGGCCTGCAAATGATGGGGCTGCGCGACGCCTTGACATTTGACAGCCAAATGTCGGCCCCCGCGCATATCATGTTGCGCGAGGAACTACGCAAGCCGCTTGACGAGGCACGGACGAACAAAGGGATCCGGGAGTATCTGCAGATGCGCGACGGGCCGTTCCAACCCGAACCGTTCGGTCCCAGGTCGAAGAAAAAAACGGAGTAATGGATTGTTGGAGTGATGGGCACCGACCTCCCAGCCAATACTCCAGCACTCCCATCTAAAAATCTAACAGGAGCGACAGATGACTAATTACAACACCATTCTCTATCAGAAGCAGCGCAAAGGTGTTCTGATCACGCTCAACCGGCCCAATGCGCTGAACGCGATGAACCAGGATCTTATGAACGAGCTTGATCAGGCGTTGTCCGAAGCCGAGATCGATCCGGAAATCAGAGCGGTGGTAATTACCGGCGCCGATGGCGCATTTTCGGTTGGTGAAGACATCAGCGGCGATGATCCGGAAACAGCTTGGCCTTACGGGATACCGGCCGGAACCTCGCTGAATGCCACGTACAACAAATTCCGTGATGGGGATCGCAAGGATATTCTCGGCCGTCAAGCGTATCGCTGGCAATATCCCAAGCCGATTATCGGCGCGGTAAGCGGTTGGTGCCTGGGCGCCGGCTCCTGGCTGGCGCTCACCTGCCATATCACCATTGCCGCGGACGACGCGGTGTTTGGCCAGCCGCAGGTGCGGCACGGCGCCAACACCGATTTTATTTGGGTCGCGCTTGCCGGATTCAAGAACGCACTGCGCTATTCACTGACCGGCGATCATGTCGATGCCAAGGAGGCTTTGCGCATCGGATTGGTGAATCAAGTAGTCGCCAAAGATCAGCTGCTGGAGACCTGTTTTCAATTTGTCGAGCGCGTCGCCCACGTGCCGCCGGAGACCGTGAAAATCAATCTGCACATTTCAACCTTGGGCATGGAGATGATGGGCTTGCGCAAAGCCTGGACACTCAATGCCGAACTCGCCGCCATGGCGCGCCTGACCAAGCGCGAGGAATTCAACAAGCGCCTCGAAGACGCGAAGAAAAAAGGCGGCCTCGCGGCCTTCTTGCAGGAACGTGACGCGCCGTTTCAGCCGGAGCCGTTTGGCCCACACGCAAAGAAGTAAATCTCGTTTGAACTCTTGGCTAGTTTAGCATGGCATAAAGTAAATAGCCTATGTGAATACCGATGTACAAAATGCCACCAGCTGAAGCTACATCGATAAGGGCATCGAGCATATGTGTCAGAAACTTCATACGTTTATCATCGTTGAAAGTGGGAGAGCGGCAAGGATACGCTACCGTTGAGAGTAACGCCGCGGATAGAAGCTGTAGGCTTTGCCTCCGGCAGACCGAGCGCGTTGATTGAGGCCTCCCGATATTTGATCGCGCAGTGTATATCGGCACGGAGGATGGCAAGTCAAGCGCGTGGGAAGTTTACCTGCCGTTCCCGTTAAGACGCCGGCGGCAGTGGCTACGCGTTGCTCCATAGTCGATTGGTTTACGTTATGGTATTGCCCGCGCCTCTAGTCTTGCCGAGCACTGATCGGCAATCACTTCTTTGATATCGACCGGGTTAGTTGCAGCCACTTATCCTCCGCATTCTCATACTCGGTGCTGGTCATGCCGCGTTCGGGATATTCTCTTCGGAACGGATAATCTTTCCAGGCCACGCCGTAGCGAAACTGCTCCATCAGCTTCTGTCCTTCAGCGCCGATAATAAAATCAGTGAAAAGGAGCGCAGCGTGCGGATGCGGCGCGTTGGCGACGATTGCCGACCCGCCGGCATTGGTCGGCACGGCATCGAGCGGAACCCAATCAACCGGCGCCTTCTTCTCTTTTTTGACCATCACTTGATTCTGAAACACGACAAAAGACCCCGCCACTTCCCCGGCCGCGATCAGATCGAGAAATCCGGCGCTGGAAGCTTTGAACAATCTGATTTCCTGCGCTCTCAGGCGTTTGACGAATTCTTCGCCTTTGTACTTGACCATGGTGCCGACAACCCGGCTGGTCGAGCTTTCGGTGGTTACGGCAAGCTTTCCTTTTAGTTCCGGCCTTAGCAGATCTTGAAAATTCTTGGGAATCTCCGCCGGTGCGATCTGCCGGGTGTTGTAGCCGAAACCCAGGTAGGCTTCGCGATCGGTCACCCAGTAGATACGCGGGCCATCGGCTTTGGTCTTTGCCTCATCGGGATATCGGGCCAGCTCGGGAGATGTGTAAGCTTTGAGAAGACCTCTCTCACGCAGCAACATCAAAAGACCTGGAGTGCTTTCCAACGCGTCGGCCACGTGTCGGCCGGCTTGCGCTTCATTGAGCAAGCGCGGTCCAAGGTCCGTGCTGCCGCCGCGATAGACTTCAACGGCGACATCGGGATACTTTCTTTTGAAAGCGTCTACCAATTCCCGGTAAACACCGGACAAAGAGGTGTACCAGACGACCTTACCTTCGGCTTTAGCGCCGTCGAGAAGAATCTGATGGCGATCCACGCCGTTGTAGGCGGTTAGCTCGTCCAGCGTACGGGGCTTCTTGGTTTGCCCCCAGCCGAGCGAACTCGTCGTTACAAGGATCAGTAACGCAACGCCAAAAATTTTCATGGGCCATTCCCCCTTGACTGTCGCTGCCCCGAAGCCATTACGGTCTTGCCCGAGTTATCACGTCTCCAGGAAGTGGAGCAAGCACAAACCGCGCAAGCGGAAAAAATGTAGCGACCGTGTGTACATGAAATCCTGCTTTCGTAGAAGGAACAAACGCCAATGCTGTTATTCTAATGCGCAGGCGAAGATCGTTGTTGCTACTCGGAAACAGCATGGTTGATGATGACGATTCGACAGCGAATGTAATTGACAGCCAAGATCGATCCGGACTATAGGGCAAGTAATGATTCCAGGATAGAGCGGGATTTCATCTGAGAGAAATCGCCACTCGGGAGACAATTATGCTTGGCGGCCACGCGGTAGCGCAGTGTGTGCGTAATGAAGGAGTGCGGCATCTTTTCTGTGTGCCGGGTGAGAGCCACATCGCGGTCATCGACGGGTTGGTCAACACACCCGATATTCAGTTAATCACCAATCGCCAGGAGGGCTGCGCTGCTTTCATGGCCGAGGGTTACGCCAAAAGCACGCGCAAGGTTGGCGTCTGCCTGGTCACTCGCGGTCCCGGCGCAACCAACGCCAGCATCGCCATTCATTCGGCGAAATACGATTCGGCGCCGCTGGTGCTTTTGGTCGGACAAGTCGGGCGCAACGCGCGCGGCCGCGAAGCCGGCCAAGAGCTCGACTACGGTCAATTCTTCGGCAGCATCGCCAAGTGGGTGGTTGAGATCAACAACCCGACCCACGTGCCGCGGGTGATGACCCGCGCCTTTCACATCGCGCGCAGCGGCCGTCCCGGCCCGGTTGTCGTGTCTCTGCCGCGCGACGTGTTGGAAGAGAAGGCCGAAATACCGATGGTGAATCCTTATCCGCCGGCCCAACCGAGTCCTGATCCGCGCTTGATCGACGAAATGATCGGCCGCATCGGAGCGGCTAAAAAACCCATGCTGCTGGTCGGCTCGGGCGTCCAATATGCCGGGGCTTGGCAGGAGCTAATCGATTTTTCTGACGCGTTTCACGTCCCGGTCTTGACCTCCTACAAGCGCCAGGACGCTTTTCCCAACAGCCATCCGAATTACATCGGCAATCTATCGAGCGCCAACAAGAACACGCGCGCGCTGGCGTCCAGGGATGCCGACTTGCTGGTTGTGCTCGGTTGTCGTTTGAGCCAACAAACCACCGGCGGCTTTTCTTTTCCCAGGCCGGGCCAAGCTTTCATTCAGATCGACGCCGACGAGCAGAACATCGGCCAAAACGCGCGCCCGGAATTGGGCATCGTCGCCGATGCCAAGCTCGCCTTGTTGGCGGTGCTGAAGCAGACCGCGCCGCAAGCCGATCCCGGCCGCGCTTCCTGGATCGCCGAACTGCACAGCGCGCAAAAACAGTTCTGCACACCGAAGGAGAGACCGAGCCGCCGGGTTTCGATGGAGCGGGTGATGGCTGACTTGCGAGCTGCGCTGCCGCGCGACGCGATCACGACAACCGATGCCGGCAGTTTCGGCCAGTGGGCGCAGCGCTATCTCGAATTCGAGCATCCAAATTCCTATGTTTCGCCGACACTCGGCTGCATGGGCCCAGGAGTGCCATCGGCAGTGGCCGCCAAGCTCGCGCACCCGGAGCGTTTAGTCGTCGCCCATGCCGGCGACGGCGGTTTCCTGATGACCGGTCAGGAAATGGCAACCGCAAAACAATTCGGCGCGAAAATCATCACTATCGTCTATAACAACGACGGCTACAATTCGATCCGCATGCACCAGGAAGCGCAGTATCCAGGGAGACAATACGGCACGGCGTTGGAAAATCCCGATTTTGCCAAATTGGGCGAGGCCTACGGCGCGCTGGGCTTGAAAGTCACGCGCGACGAAGAGTTCATGCCGGCCTTAAAAAAAGCGATGGCGGCTGATGGTTCTGCGTTGATTGAAGTTTTGACCGATTACGAATACGTCACCCCCACCGCAACGCTGTCGGAATTGTCCGGTAAGACACTGCAGGGAGAATAGCTACTCATCCTGATCGGACTCGTTGCAGATGTCGCCCGTCGTAATTGATGGTCCGCAAGTTTGCCAAAAACTTAACGTGGTTCGATATAGCCGGTCCGTGTCTCTAACAAAACGCGTTAACAGCAAGCGCGAATATCCCATCCGAATCATCGGCGGAAACGGAGACGAGAAAAATGAAGGTTATGAGCTTCTTAATCTTGGCTCTTTTATTTCTATCAA
>DASUVS010000163.1:0-4563 GCA_036378835.1 Binatia bacterium
GTGCATCGCCTCACCAACGTCGGAGAAGGGAGTAATCGGAACAACAGGCCCGAACTGCTCTTCAGAATACAACCTCATGGTAGGATCAACGGGATACACGATTGCAGGCGACATGAAAGTATGTTCAACGGAACCTCCACCGCGATTAACCACGCTAGCACCCTTAGCGCGAGCGTCATCGATCAGTTCCGTGAGGTACCGGGTCTTATCGGGTTCCGGTAATGGCGTGATGCAGACCCCGTCTTCCCAAGGCATCCCCGCCTTGAGTCTATCTACAGCGTTACTGAAGTTAGCGATGAAGGCATCGACAATCTCTCTGTGAACAAACAGCATCTTGAGCGCCGTGCACCGTTGACCATTGTAAGAGAGCGCCCCCAGAACGCATTCCTTTACAGCCTGATCCAAGTCCGCGTCCTTCAATACGATTGCTGCATTCTTGGCTTCAAGTCCGAGTATACAACGCAGGCGATGCGGTTTCGGGTGCTGATTCTTGAGAATGTCAGCAACTCGACTGCTGCCAATGAATGCCAGTACATCGATTTTTCCGGACGTGATCAGCGGTCCAATAACCTTCTGCCCCTCTCCATAAATCGTGTTGACGACACCCTTAGGGAAGCAATCTCGGAATGCCTCAAGAAGTGGCTCGTGGAGCAGCACCCCCAATTTAGGAGGCTTAAAAATTACTGTGTTGCCCATGATCAGTGCGGGGATCAGGGTGGTGAAAGTCTCATTGAGCGGGTAGTTGAACGGCCCCATGCAAAGTACTACGCCAAGCGGAGCGCGGCGAATCTGGCCAATCACCCCCTGTTCAATAACAAAACGTGACGATACGCGATCGAGATCTTTCAGCGCATCTATAGTGTCCCTTATGTAATCGACCGTCCGATCGAACTCCTTTTCGGCTTCGGGAAGGGTCTTCCCTATCTCCCACATCAGGAGTCTGACGACATCATCGCGCTTCTCTTTCATCCTGTAGGCAAATGCGTCTACATGCCTGATCCGTTCCTCGACAGACATGGTCGGCCATGTCCCTCGTCCGTCATCATAAGCCCGGCAGGCTGCATTAAGAGCTTCCAAAGCTTGCTGCTCCGCGAGCAAGGGGTAACTCCCGATGAGCTTCTGCTGAAGGTTATTGTTGATTACTTCACATATCGGCGACAGCACATCTTGCTGCGGGCCGGTCCATTCTTTGATTTCTCCGTCGCAGAGATAGTGACTTTGCTCCATCGGTGAGGCGATGCGCCACTTCTCCGGTATTGCATTCTCGGCAGGAAAAATCGAAGCGGATCGCGCGCCTATCATTTGCATGCTCCTTTTTATTCAACATGCCGGTTGATGATCGGGTTCTTTCAGCTTTGCCTGGTCCTTGCTTCGATGACGCTTGGACACCAGAGTTCCCTCGATCGGCTGATCCATGTGGTTGAGAGAATTAATAGCGAACAGTTGAACGGCTCGGTATTGGACCTTGGTCCAATAGTCGAGAGCAGATGCTTCGAATAGTAATCAAAGTCATCGAGGCTAAAAACCGGCCTAGTATTGCGTCACGAACAAAGACAAACAATTCGGAGAAACCAAGTCGCGGCAATGTCTTGTATAGCAAGTTTTGCGATATTTGCGGTCGATCTACCGTTTCGCCAACTATTCAAACACGCCGCCGCAGAGCGGGGTTCGTCCGATAGTTTGTTTATTAAATGCGCCACAGAGGACGGACATATAGGCTACGGCGAGTGTCTGCCTCGCGAATACGTGACGGGCGAAACCAGAGATGGGACGTTTGAGGCTTTGCGGGATAGGCTCTTGCCGCGGTTGCTTGGTATGAAGTTTACTTCTCTGGAGGAAGTCAAAGGGTTTCTCGTCGAATGCGACGGTAAGGCGCCCAAAGAGTGGGGCAGCACTAACGAGCCACAAACGGCAGCTTGGTGTGCCGTCGATCTCGCGCTGCTTGACTGCTTCGGGCATGCTCTCCAGGAGCCGGTTCGGCTCGGACCGGCGGCCGCATTTCCCGGAAGTGTAAGATACAGCCCGGTCGTATCCGCCGAGTCCGGCTTTAAATTTTTGAAGACTCTGATCAAACTTCGTCTTTACGGATTTCGCCAAGTAAAATTGAAACTTGGAGGCGGGAACGATACTCGCCTCGCCGCTCTGACCAGACGCGTCCTTGGAAGGCGGGTCGATATGCGCGCCGACGCGAATATGGCGTGGAGCGCAGACGAGGCGCTGACTATCATGCGCAATCTCTCCAAGTCTGGCGTACGCTTTTTTGAGCAACCCATCGCGTCAGGAAATATCAACGGACTTGCCCGCTTGGTGAAGGAATCTGGGTTGGAAGTTATGGTGGACGAGGGCCTAAGCGATCGTGCTTCCCTGCGGAAGTTGATCAATGAACGTGCCTGCACAGCAGTCAATGTGAGAATCTCAAAGTGCGGCGGACTCATGGCGTCACTGGCTCGCTGTCGCGAGGCATTGGACGCTGGCTTAGCCGTGCAGATCGGATGCCAGGTAGGGGAATCTTCGTTGCTGTCGGCTGCCCACCTGGTACTCGTCATGGCTGTGCAAAAGGTCCTGTATGCGGAAGGTTGCTTTGGCTACCATCTGCTACGCGAGGATCCTGCAGAGCCAGTTCTCCAGTTTGGCTACGGCGGGCGCGCCCCGGCACTACCGAACGGTGCCGGCCTGGGCATCACGATTAATGAGGATATCCTCAGACGTTGGAGCGTTCAGGAGGCAATTGTCGGATAGCCTAAAACAGAGCAGGAGCGATTGAGCCATGTCCTTGCTTTTAGACGTCCTATTTTCTTTTCTGGGATCGCGGACACTAGCAACTTTCCAGGATGAATGCCGCAAACCGACCGAAACACAAGAACGACTGCTGAATCGGATCATTACTAAGAATCGGGAAACGGCGTTCGGCACCGCCCATCGCTTTCCCAATATTGCCAGCTTCGCACATTTTCAGAGGCGCGTACCCATAACGACCTATGAAGAGTTGAAGTCTTACATCGACGCGAGTTTACGCGGCGAGCCAAACCAATTGACAGCCGAACGACCGGTCCTTTTTGCGACCACCAGCGGCACGACCGGTGCATCAAAATACATCCCCGTTACTCCCGATAGTCGTCCCTTAAAATCGTATCTAATGCGAGTTTGGTTATCCGCACTGCACCGGGACCATAAAATATTTGGCGGACAGATCCTAACCATAGTGAGTCCGGAAGTGGAGTCCTATGCTCCTTGCGGGACACCTTGTGGCGCCGAGTCCGGCCATGGGTACAAGAATATCCCCCGCACCATCCGGTCACTTTATTCGTGTCCGTATGAGGTTTACGAGATCAAAGACTACGAAGCTAAATACTACTGTCTGCTGCGCATCGCTGCTGGGCAATCCATCAGCCTCATCTACACCTGCAATCCGAGTACGGTCCTTTTGCTCGGCCAGCGCCTCGCCCAGTTTACCGAGCCAATCATACGTGACGTTCGCGATGGAACGCTTTCGCGGGAGTTTGACATACCCGGCGATCTTCGTGCCGCAATCGAAGGACAATTGAGCGCTAATCCTGGGCGCGCGGCTGTGCTTGAAAAGGCCGCTTCGGAAAGCGCCGGTGATCTCTTGCCGCGGCATGTCTGGCCAGAGCTGGCCGCCATCGGTTGTTGGAAAGGTGGAACCGTTGGTATGTATGTCGAGAAATTTGATCAGTACTATCCTCCGGGTCTGGCGGTTCGTGATATCGGCTATTTTGCCAGTGAACACCGCGGCTCGGTTCCCATGACTGATGTAGGTTCTTCCGGTGTGCTGGCCATTCCCACAAATGTCTACGAGTTTTTCCCACTGGAGGAAGACCGAAAGCCGAAGGGAGCCGAGCTCCTGACCGTGGAGGAGCTCGAACAAGGTCAGCGCTACTACATTTATGTGACAACCGCTGCTGGCCTTTATCGATACGAGATGAACGACATCATCGAAGTCACAGGTTTTTACGAAAAGACACCGCTCATCCGTTTTATCCAAAAGGGCAAAGGAGTCGTCTCCTTTACCGGCGAGAAACTCTATGAGTCACAGGTTCTCGCATCGGTTGACGATGCCTTCGCTCCTTTGCTGGGACGCTACGAGTTCATTGCTGCGATCGGTGAAATGCGTGGCGCTAAACCCTGCTACGTCTTCCTGATCGAATTTGACCAACCGGTACAGGACCGACCGGCAAAGCTCATGCTCAATTCCCTCGAACGGGCGCTCCGCTCTCATAATACGGAATACGCGTCCAAGCGGGATTCAATGCGGCTCGATCCTCCAGTGCTTCGCATCATCAAGTCCGGCGAGTTCGATCGCTACCGAAAGCGCGCCGTCGAGAAGGGGAAGTCCGATGGGCAGTTTAAGATCCTGCGATTGATCACCGATGACAGCTTTGCCAGGGAATTCGACGCCGAACGAGAGGTGACTATGAATCCTTAGGAGGACACTTTATGGTGAGAACGCGTGAGATACTCAAATCGCATCCCCTTTTGAACAGCTTCAGTGATGACATTATCGACCGTTTCTTGAACTCGGCCGACACCCGCAGGTACTCGGCT
>DASUVS010000164.1:0-25581 GCA_036378835.1 Binatia bacterium
AAATCTCGCCACACCAGACGGTAAAAAAATATCTTTGCGTGACTTTCGCGGCAAAATTGTGATGCTGAATTTCTGGGCAACCTGGTGCGTCCCCTGTCGCGAAGAGATGCCGGCAATGGAGAAGCTCTACCAGGAGTTCAAAGACAAAAACTTCGTCATTCTCGCAGTCAATGTCAAAGATCGTAAGCCGGATGCGGTCAACTTCGCCAAGGAGCTAAAGCTCTCGTATCCAATCGTCATCGATGCGGATGCTCAGGTTGGGCTACTCTACGGCGCCTGGGGATTGCCCACGACTTATTTGATCGGACCCAAGGGCGAAGGACTGGCGCGCGCTTGGGGACCGGCGGAGTGGTACAGCCCCGCAGCCCGCAATCTCATCAAAGATCTCCTTGATGGAAAAAGATGAGCGATGTTAACGTTTTTGTTGCTTTCGCCGCCGGAATTTTTTCCTTCCTCTCGCCTTGCGTTCTCCCACTAATCCCATCGTACATTTCCTTTATATCCGGCGTCTCGCTGGAAGACATGCGCCACGACAAAACATTGAACCGAGTGCGCGCGCGTGTCGTGCTCAATTCGATCGCCTTCATTGCTGGTTTCTCTTTAGTGTTTATTTCGCTCGGCGTATCCGCAAGTTTCCTTGGCAGCCTGTTCTTCGGCTATCGGAACACCATTCGAATTGTCGGCGGGATCTTCATTCTGCTGGTTGGGCTGTACTTGATAGGTATTTTCAAGATCCCCGCTCTGGAACGGTATCTGCAATTCAATTTGAAGGATAAGCCGGCCGGTTACTTAGGTTCCGTCCTGGTCGGCATCACCTTTGCGGTGGCTTGGACTCCCTGCGTTGGGCCGATCCTCGGCGCCATTCTTGCCCTAGCCGGAACTTCGGGAGAAATCGGCCGCGGCACTCTCCTGCTGTCTTCTTATGCTGCGGGCCTTGGTCTGCCATTTTTTCTAAGCGCTGTGGCGATCAATTCTTTCATGCAATTTTCACAATCATTCCGTCGTTACATTCGAGCATTTCACATCGCAGGGGGCATTTTGCTGGTGATTGTCGGCCTGCTTTTGATAACCGATTACATGACGATGCTTAACATTTACGCACTGCGTTTTACCCCCGACTGGTTGCTCAAGAAGCTTTAGCCGCCCGCTCCGTGGAGCTTAGAAATTTGACCTGTTTGTGGCTAAATGTTAGCGTTTTGCGATCGCCATTGCGTGCAATCATCGACCTTGCCGACCGCGTTAACCCGGAAACATAATGGAGACCGACAACAGCATGGAAGAGCAGATTCGATTGATCTTGAAGTCCCTGGGCGAAGATCCGGAACGCGAAGGTCTGGTCAAAACACCGCAGCGCGTCGCTCAAGCGCTAACTTTCCTGACCCGAGGTTACGACATGGATCCGGCAAAGGTCATCAACGATGCCCTTTTCACCGAAGATTACCAGGAGATGATCGTTCAAAAAGATATCGATTTCTTCTCCCTTTGCGAACATCACATCCTCCCCTTTTTCGGTAAAGCGCACGTCGCATACATCCCGCACCACAAAATTGTCGGCATATCCAAACTCGCGCGTTTAGTCGATGTCTATGCCCGGCGCTTGCAAGTTCAGGAACGACTGACCAATCAGATAGCGACGATCATCATGGAAAAACTCGATCCACTGGGAGTTGCAGTAGTCATCGAAGCCGAACATTTATGCATGAGGATGCGTGGCGTGGAAAAGCAAAATTCGATGGTGATCACCAGCACATTGCTCGGCGCTTTTCAGAACCGGCAAGAAACCCGTAATGAGTTTATGACGTTGATCCGGCAACGAGGTTAGCCGAAGCATTATGGAAATTAGATTCAAAGATATCGGACCGGAAAATTTGAAGACCGACCTGTTAGTCGTGCCTGTTTCCGAGAGGAGGCTCGAAGATACAAGCATTCGCGTGCTGGACCGGCGTTTAAAAGGAAGACTACAGGAGCGCATCCAGAAAAGTAAATTTGCCGGAGCCGAAGGCAGCATCCTGCTCTACTCGACAGCCGGAGCGCTCCCTGCGCCACATCTCTTGTTGATTGGACTGGGCAAAGCCGCTGATATTGATGCTGAAGCCTGGCGTAGAGCCGGAGCCCGCGCCCGACGAGAGGCCAGTGCACTGGGGATTGAGGAGATCGGTTTTTTCTTCTCTCCCGAACGGGATCCCGCGGACGCCGCCGCGGCGATTGTTGAGGGGACATTGTTGGCTTCTTATCAATTCACAAAATACCGCTCCAACGCCAGAAATCCGCTGGCGATCAAGACTCTTACGCTCCATAAATCCGGGCTCAGCCGCAGCAGCGCTATGGATAAGGCTGTGCGCACGGCTGAACAAACTGTCGGCGGGGTTTTCTTGGCGCGGGATTTGATCAACGAGCCTCCCTCGGTCACGACCGCAACCTATTTGGGCGAGCAGGCGGAGCATCATTGCCGCGGACGAGGTCTGTCCGTGGATGTCTGGGGTAAAAGGAAAATTGAGTCGATGAAGTTGGCGGGACTCTTGGCGGTTAATCGTGGCAGTCAAGAAGAGCCACGCTTCATCACCATTCATTACACGCCGGCGGGTAAGCCGAGAAAGAAAGTCGCGTTAATCGGCAAGGGAATCACTTTCGACTCAGGCGGTCTATCGCTCAAGCCATCGAAATCTATGGAAACTATGAAACTGGATATGGCCGGGGGCGCAGCGGTTATTGCTGCCATGAGTCGGCTGCCGGCATTGCGTCCAGAGGTTGAGGTCATCGGCTACATTCCGACGACCGATAATCTGCCCGGGCCCAACGCTCAGAAGCCCGGCGATGTCATTCGTTACCTGAATGGCAAAACGGTCGAGGTTTTGAATACCGACGCCGAAGGCCGGTTAATTCTTGCCGATGCTTTGGCGCTAGCTGTCAAACAAAAGCCGGATTACATGATCAACTTGGCTACTTTGACCGGCGCTTGCATGGTCGCCTTGGGCACGCAGGTCGGTGGTATATTCAGTAATCACCCCGCTCTCGCGGACAGAATCCTGCGCTGTGCCCAGCAAGCCGGCGAAAAGCTCTGGCAAATGCCACTCGTCAAGGAATATCGCGAGGACATTAAGAGCAGCGTTGCCGATATCAAAAATATTGGCGGCAGTCACGGCGGCGCGATCATTGCGGCCCTGATACTACAAGAATTCGTGGAAGAGATTCCTTGGGCCCATCTCGACATCGCCGGTCCGGCATATACCGACCGCGATATTGGCACCTGTCCCAAAGGCGGCACCGGATTTGGCGTGCGTACGCTGCTTAAATTTCTTATGACCATCTAGAGAGGAGACAACCATTATGGGGAAAATTACAGAAGTGGGAGACAACAATTTCGAGGCGGAAGTAATCCAGAGTAATGTGCCGGTGCTGGTCGACTTCTGGGCGCCGTGGTGCGGCCCATGCCGGTCGATCGCACCCATTGTTGAGGAAATCGCCGGAGAGTACGAAGGGAAACTGAAAGTTACCAAACTCAACGTCGACGATCACCCGGCTACCGCATCGCGCTACGGGATTCGTGGTATCCCAAATCTGCTCATCCTCAAGGGCGGCGCGGTGAAAGAACAGATCGTCGGGGCCGTACCGAAAGCAAAACTTGTCAGCGCGATCGACAAAGCGCTACAGCAGCAATGATTACAGATGTGGCGGGGATAGCCCACGACCTGATGATCGTGGATGAAATTATCGCCCGCGTGATGCCCGGCCCGATTAGCGAATGTCACAGCTCAGCTGTGGCAAGCTCAACGCCCATCATCTTGATGATCGCTGGCTAGATTGCGAACCGCAATCCGCCAGGCCGATCCCTTTAAAAAGTGTAGCGGCGCATACTAACGTTTATCATCATGCCGATCGCGAACATCATCGACGCCAGTGCCGAACCGCCATAGCTGAATAACGGCAACGGCACGCCGACTACCGGCATCAGGCCCGACACCATCGAAACGTTAATGACGACGTGCCAGAACAAAATTGCCACCATACCAAAGGTTAACAACGCGCCGAATCGATCTTTAGCTCGTTCAAAGAGCTTAAGACAGTAAAGCATCATCGCAAAATAACAGGCGAGCAGAACAAAGCACCCGGCAAAGCCCCACTCTTCGGAGAACACCGCAAAGATAAAGTCGGTATGCTGTGCCGGCAAAAAATCCAGCCGATTTTGGGTGCCGTGCAAGTAGCCCTTGCCGAACATCCTTCCTGAGCCGATCGCGATTTGTGATTGAATGACGTGGTATCCCGCACCCAGCGGATCACGATCAGGATCGAAGAACGTCAGCACACGCGCGCGCTGATAGGGCCACAGGAGATTCCATCCAATTGGCAGAAACCCTAGGCCGACGCCGGCCAAACCGAGAAACGATTTTATTCGGAGGCCGCCGATCAGCATCATACTCATAAATACCAGCCCGAGAATTATGGCGGTGCCAAGATCTGGCTGGATCAGCGTGAGTCCTATCAGAGGCGCAACCAATGCGAACGGCGCCCAAAGATCCCGTAGACAGTAACCGCGGGACGGCTCGCTATCTTGGAAATATTTCGCCATCACCAAGACGATCGCTAGCTTTGCTGGCTCCGACGGCTGGAGTCTGAAAAACCCGAGGTTGATCCACCGCTGCGAGCCGCCGCCTGCATGTCCGACAAAGAAAACCAGTATCAATAAAACTAACATCAATCCGTAAAACGGATACGCCAGCCGATCAACATAGTGATAGTCAAACGCAATAGTCGTGAACATCACCGCGAGCCCCAGCCCGAGCCAAAGGAGCTGGCGTGAAGGGAGACCTCCCGCATGATTCGCCGCGATGTCGTAATTGGCGCTGTAGATGGTCACAATCCCCATGCCGACAAAGGCAAGGGTGAGAAGAAACAGAGGCCAGTCGAAATGTGAGATGAGGCGGCGGTCAATCTGCACCGATCTCTCCTGGCGCCCGCGCCTGCTGTTGATCCTTTGGCTGATTTTTCATTTCGATATATTTTTCAAAAACTTTTTTTGCCATGGGCGCAGCGGCTTCACCGCCATGGCCGCCGTGCTCAATTAGCACGGCGATGGCAATTTGGGGGTTCTCGATCGGCGCATAGGCGACAAACCAGGCATGGTCGCGGTTGAAGTAGGAGAGTTGCTCGCTTTTGAGATAGGCTGCTTTCATCTCGACAACCTGCGCCGTGCCGGTTTTACCAGCCACCGATACCACGCTCGATCGCGCTGCCCCGCCGGTGCCGCCTTTGCCTCTGACCACATCAGCCAACGCCGCCTGAATCCGGTGCAAGGTGGCTGGCTTCAAATCGATGGTACGAATCTTTTCGGGACCATACTCACGTGCCATCGTGCCATCGACAGATTCGACTTTATTGACGATGCGCGGGCGATAAAGAGTCCCGCCGTTGGCCACCGCCGCCATCATGTTGGCCAGTTGCAACGGAGTGGTCGTTAAATAACCCTGGCCGATTGCAACCGAAGGTGTTTCGCCCGGATACCACGGTTGACGGTAACGCTTCCTCTTCCATGCAGTGTCCGGCACCAGCCCGTCCTTTTCATCGTCGAGAAAAGCACCGGTTTTTTCTCCCAACCCGAATGCGCGGGCATAGTGGGCGATCTTGTCTATGCCCAGGCGCTGGCCCAGCTGGTAGAAATAAACATCACAGGATTCCACGATTGCCTTGTGGAGGTCGACCGACCCGTGCCCCCCCTTCTTCCAGTCACGGAAGCTGCGGTTACCGAAGGGGAAAAAACCAGGATCAGAAATCCGGGCATCGGGGTCGATGCCTTCCTCCAGTCCAGCGATCGCCATGATGATTTTGAACGTCGACCCGGGTGGATACTGGCCTTGAATCGCGCGGTTATTAAGCGGTCGCAGACGATCTTTGATGAGGGCACGCCATTCTTCAGATTTGATTCCGCGCGCAAAAATATTTGGATCGAAGGCCGGCGTGCTGACCATCGTCAAGATTGCGCCGGTGTGAACGTCCAGGGCGACGATGGTTCCTTCCTTGCCCTTGAGCGCTTCGTAAGCTGTCTGTTGCAGCTGCCGGTCCAACGTTAGGTAAACGGTATAACCTGGAACATCGACCACTTCGTGCAGCACCCGGACGCGGCGTCCCAGGGCATCAACTTCAACTTGCTGTCCACCGTTTTGTCCTTTAAGAAATCCTTCCCATCGCTTTTCCAAGCCGTACTGGCCGATTTCATCACCGGATCCATACCCCTGCTCTTTAAGCAGCTTGAGCTGCTTGGGACCGATCTCGCCGAGATAACCCAGAACATGTGCGGCGATCGGGCCGTCAGCGTAGTTGCGCCGGGGCCGTACCCGCAAGTTAACCCCCGGAAGATCGAGTTGATGCGTTTCTACGGCTACCACCGTGGCCCAATCCACATCCCTGCCCAAAACGATTTCGTCGAATGCGGCGCGACTCTTGTTCTCCTCGAAAACTGCAATGAGCTCATTCTCGGGTCGTCCCAAATAACTCGCCAGTTGGCGCAATGTGTTTTGCGGGTCTTGTGCATCTTCGGGGACAAACAAAAGATCGAATGATGGTCGGCTGTCGACCATCAACTCACCTTGACGGTCCATGATCATGCCACGAGTGCCGGGAACTCTCTTGATTCGTACCCGGTTGTTTTCTGACAGGTAGGTATAGCGTTCGCCGTGGGCGATCTGCAAAACCGCCAAGCGCGACATAATGCCGAGAAAAGCGATGATCAGGATAAGATAAACCATCCGCGTGCGGACGCGCAGTTCCGGGGCTCCATCTTTTCGCGCAACATCGCCGAGAATAGCCATCAATAATATAAGCCCGGTACTTGGACCTTTTCGAGATAGGTTTGGCCGCGGCGCAACAGCGAAAAGACGAACGGCGCGAGCAGAGCGGCGACCAAAGCTTCGAGTAGTATATACCTTAAAGCAGCGATCCAGAAACCTTCACTGCTGAGAAAAATTGCCGAAACCAGCGCCAACGCCACGCCTTTCACTAATGCCGCCAAAAGAACGACGATGGCGCTGACCAGGTGATTATGGAGCCAGATTGAACGAGAACTGAGATAGACAGACAGAAAGACCAAGGACATGGCTAGGGCGTTGATGCCTAAAACGGGGCTTGAGACAACGTCCACGGAGTAGCCCAAGACAAACGAAGCCAGAACGGCGCCGACGCTCGGATGATGCAAACCCCAGTAGACGCAAAGAACCAGTATCAAATCCGGCACTAAAGGAAAGAAATGCAGGAAAGTCGTCTGCAACAGAACCAGCAGGAGTCCTACCGCGAACAAGAGCAAGGAAAGTTTCATGCTTGCGACCCAAGGACCCGCTACTTCGTGGCGGATTTCCCTTCCGCGCTCACTACCAGCACGGTTTCCGTCCGAGCAGGATTCACCGCTGGCATGACTTCAATGACTTGAAACAAACCCAAAGTCTCCTTGCGCACCTTAGTGATCGTGCCGACTATCCAGCCTTTGAGGAAGACTCCATCGAGACCTGATGTGATAAGCCGGTCCCCCACCTGAATATCCTCAGTACGTTTGATGTATTTCAATACTGTGCCGTTCTCCAAAGAGCCCGACACAATGCCGCGCGCGCGAGTGCGCTGAACCATGACATCGATCCCGCTATTGGGATCGGTCAGCAGCAAAACCTTGGCGCTTCGCGCCGCCGCATCCACGACACGTCCAACGACTCCCAAAGGCGTGACGACAGACATTCCCTTGCGCACCCCGTCGGCAGTGCCTTTGTCGATCGTGCAGCTCTGGAACCAGTTGCTCGCGCTGCTGGCAATGATCGACGCTGTGATGCTGGCCGCTGGTAAACGCGAGCGAAAATCCAACAAGTGTCGCAGTTGCTGGTTGGTTGCTTCCGCTTCCAAAAATCGATTTCGCTCCATCTCAAGCTCTAAAATGCGCTCTCTGAGCCGCTCGTTTTCGGCCTTGTACCCAGCGGCCGTGAGATGACTCTCCTGAAGCCCCTTGATCCAGCTCGTGGTTGAATACGCGGCGATCTGTAATGGCCGAATCAGCCATAACAGAAGCGGTCCGATCGGATCATTTTTAAGCTGGCCGCGCGCGGACGCGCTCAAGATGTAGAGGGATAAGACAATGCAGAAACAGCAGCTAAGAGGAATTTGGTACTTGCGAAAAAAAGCGAGCATTGAAGGCTCGAACGCTTGTAGGAGCAGGAGACATTGCGGGTCTCGACGCTAGTGGACGGCGACCTCCCTGAGCAGTGAGATTTCATCCAAGGCTTTGCCGGCGCCCATCACCACCGCGGTTAACGGATCGTCCGCCATCATCACAGGCAACCCGGTCTCTTCACGCAACAGAATGTCTAAATTCCTGAGCAACGCCCCACCCCCAGCCAGTACAATGCCGCGGTCGACAATGTCGGAAGCTAATTCGGGCGGGGTTCGCTCAAGCGAAAGTCGAACTGCCTCAACAATCTGGTTGATGGGTTCCAACAGTGAGTCTCGGATCTCTTCATCGGTGATAACGACTGTCTTCGGCACCCCCGCCACCAGATCCCGCCCTTTGATCTCCATCGTTTGAATTTCATCCCCCGGATACGCTGATCCAATGGTTATCTTGATCAGCTCGGCGGTCCGTTCGCCCACAAGCAGATTATATTTTCGTTTGATGAATTGAGCGATGGCTTCGTCCATTTTGTCGCCGCCGACCCGAACGGAGCGCGAGAAAACAATACCGGACAGAGAAATGACCGCTACCTCAGTAGTGCCGCCGCCGATATCGACGATCATATTTCCTGTCGGTTCAGTGATCGGCAGACCCGATCCAATGGCAGCGGCCATCGGTTCTTCGATCAAGTAGACTTCGCGTGCGCCTGCAGATTCCGCCGACTCCCGCACGGCGCGCTTTTCAACTTCAGTAATCCCGAAAGGGACTCCGACAATGATTCGTGGTCGCACCAAAGTTCGCCGATTGTGAACTTTCTGGATGAAGTAGCGCAGCATTGCCTCAGTAATCTCGAAATCAGCGATGACGCCGTCTTTTAACGGCCGGATCGCGACGATGCTGCCGGGCGTACGGCCGAGCATGCGTTTGGCTTCCGCGCCGACCGCCAAAACCTTTTTGCCTCCACGCTCATTTCGTTGCTGGACGGCGACTACCGATGGTTCGTTGCAAACGATGCCTTGATTCTTGACGTAGATCAGTGTGTTGGCGGTTCCAAGATCGATTGCAAGATCGTTGGAAAATACCCCGAACAGGGCATCGAGCATCATAACTCCTTATTTGCGCGAAAAGAGAAGACTAAAGCGTCGTAAAAATAGCAGATTTGTCACTACCAAGCAAGAAAATGAAATTGTTCAGCGCGCTAGAAACGGGTGAATTTTGCAATGGTTGCATTGCCAATTACCTTTCCCTATCATTATTATTCTCTCAAGTACGCTCTTCCGACCTAACGCTGAAAGGCTTGTCACGGATGCTCGATTTCATAAGAAAAAAGAAACGATCGTGGATCATCACCATTCTATTAGGACTGATCATTGTCGTCTTTGTTGCATTCTACGGCGGCTCTCAACAGCCCACCGGCGTCGCCGCTCACGTCGCTGAAGTTAATGGTGAAAGTATCTCGCAGCGGGAATTTATATTGCACTACCAGCGCGCCGTGGAGCGCTACCGTGAGATGTTCAAAGGCTCTCTCACTCCAGAACTGCTGAAAAACTTAAACATCAAGAATTCGCTGCTCGAAGAGATGATCGAGACCCGTTTAGTGCTTCAGGAAGCGCGGCGTTTAGGTCTCACCGCCACCGACGAAGAACTCATGAATGCCATTACGCAAGTCCCCGAGTTCCAGGTTAACGGCCGGTTCAATAAGGAGCGCTATATACAGCTTCTGCGCGCCAACCGCTTAACTCCCGCGCAGTTCGAAGACGACCAGCGAAAGCAGCTCACGATCCAGCGCTTACTCGGAATTCTCGCCGATTCGGCGCATGTCACTGAGGCCGGGGTGCGCGAGCGCTATCGCTTCGAACAGGAAAAAATCAATCTACAGTTCATTCGGTTTTCGGCGAGCGAGAACTTATCCGAAGTAAACATTAGTGATGACGATATCCAGAAGTTCTATGACCGCAATAAGGAATCCCTCAAGGAACCGCTCAAGGTTCAAGTAGAATACATTCCTTACCCTTTCGATCAGTTCTCCACCCCGGTGCAGCTCACCGATAAGGAGGTTGAGGATTATTATAATGCCAATCGGCCGACCAGGTTTACTACGCCTAAACAGGCAAAAGTCCGTTACATCATGGTGACTGTTGATCCTGCAGCAGACGCTAAACAGAAGGAGGCTGCTCGGGTTCGGGCGGATCGGATCGTGGCTGAGGCGCGTGCTGGGAAAAACTTCGCCGAGTTAGCCAAAAAAGAATCCGGCGACCCCAGCAAAGAAAAGGGCGGAGAGATCGGCTGGCTCAATCAGGGACAATTACCGGAGGCTCTGGACAAACAGATATTCGCACTGGCTAAGGGAGAAATAAGCGAACCCATCGAAACCCCGGTCGGTTTTCATATCGTCAAAGTCGAAGATATCAAGGAAGCAAGGACGCAAAGCTTGGCCGAGGCGACACCAACTATTACCCGCGAGCTCAAACTTGAAAAGGGAAAGTATGAGGCGGCAAAAATCGCCGATCGCGACCGCGAAAAAGCTGCTTCCGGCAACGATCTTGCCAAAGTCGCTCAAGAGAGCAGCCTGTTAGTAAAGACAACCCGGCTGTTCAGCGAGGGAGAAGTCTTGCCCGAGATTGGCCCGACACAAAATTTCTATAAGACCGCCCTGTCGCTGGGAGCGACGGAGGTCAGTTCGGTCATCGAAGGACCGAACGCCTACTACATTATGAAAACAAAAGAACGAAAAGAAGCATTTGTTCCGGCGCTCGAGGCAGTCCGCGGTAAAATCGAAAAAGGTCTGAAAGAATCAAAAGCTTATGAAATGGCCGTGCAGAAAGCCAACGATGTGCTCGATCAACTCAAAAAGGAGCCGAACCTGGCAAAACTCGCTCGTGATAAAAAACTGAAGCTTGAGGAAACCGGATGGTTCGCTCGCAACACACAACAGCTGCCCAAAGTGGGCGAGCTACAAAATCTGACAGTCGGGAGTCTCGCACTATCGGCGAGCAAACCGATTCCCGATAAAATTTTCACGCAAGCTGACGCAGCTTTTGTGTTTGCGTTTAAAGAGGCTCAGGCCGCGGATATGGCGCAATATGAAAAAGACAAGGCTCAACTGATGCAACAGGCACTCGCTGAGACTCGGCAGCGGATACTCTTAAAGTTCAAAGATGAGCTTAAAGCCAAGGCCAAGATCGAAGTTAATTCCGGGCCTCTTGAAGAAATCTGATTGCGCCTTTGTGCTGATGCAAATCGTTTTGCTTCGCCATGGGGCCACGGATTGGAACCTTCAAGGCCGCTGCCAGGGTTCGAGTGATCGCCAGCTCACCGAAGTCGGCCTACGCCAGGCCGAGCAGATCGCCACTCACCTCAGCAACGAAACCATCCATGCTATTTATTCGAGCAGTCTCGAGAGGGCGCGCCAAACCGCGCAGCTGGTAAGCCGCCCGCATGATCTTCCAGTGATGATCGAGGATGATGTGCGTGAGCTCGATCACGGCGAACTGGAGGGACTTACTTTCAACGAGATCAAGGAGAAGTTTTCCGACTTTTTAACCGGTTGGAGGACCGCGCCCGCGGAACTCCAGGTACCCGGTGGAGAGAGGCTTGCCGATGTGGCCGAGAGGGCCTGGAGCGCTGTGACACGCATCGCGCAGCGTCATGAACCAGATCATACGGTGATCGTGGTGAGTCATAATTTTCCTATTCTCGGGATCGTCTGCCGCCTGACTAGAACCGATCTGAACAATTATCGGTTATTCCATCTCGATCCCTGCGGGATCACCCGGATCACTCAGAATGGAAATAGTCGCTGGGAAGTTACTCACGTCAATAGCAAGCCATACAGCTTGCCGCGGCCGTAGCCGCTCCAATAGCGAACCCCGATTAACAATCGACGTTCGTGTTTTTTTTCTGCTTATCGGGAGCGAACGCAAACGCCAAGAACAGCAAGGCAAGCATTAAATAGCTGGCTGCAAATTCAGGAGCTTCAAACAAACCGAAACGCGCGGCTACGCCGGCGGGAGTCAAATCATAGGCGTGGATAAGCCCGATTGCGGAAAAAACCGCTGCCGCTAAGGACCAACCGGCCGCTTTTTTAAATTGCTTTTCGATCAAAGCAACACCGATGGCTGCAAGAATCATCGAGGTGAAAATAAATCCTTGCTGAAGCGAGATCATGCCATGCATGGCGGGGTTTTGGCCAAAGGGCGCAAGTCCAACTGAGTGCAACGACTTGCCGGCCACGCGCAATCCAGTCTCGACCATTAACAATCCCCAGGCCGCCAGCGCCGGCACAATTCCCAGCGCGACTGCCGGTGCATGTTCCTTGGGCGTCTCCTGAAAAGATTGGGCCACGATGATAACGCCGATATAGAGAAGAATGCCAATGCCGGCTTCCAGCGGAATAAATCCAAGCACGCCTTGAATCGTTCCGGTAAGGCAAAGCAAAGCGATGAAAAGGCCGTTTAAAACCGAGTAGCCGGAGCGTGCTCCGAGCCGCTTCCAGCCTGGGTGGCCGATATAGATGGTGGTTGGGAAAACGCTGCCAAGCGAAGCCGCGACCACGGATCCGAAACCATTGGCCAGAAGCGACGGCAAGGCTCGGTAGCGGTCTCCAGCTGCTTCCGCGCTTTCGATGTTCTGCAGTGATCCGACGACGTTGAAAATTCCCATCGGGATGATCACCGAAAGATAATTCAAAAATGCCGGATGGCGCAGCGCCTCGAGTAAAGAACCACCGGTGAAGTCGGGGCGTGCCAGAGCAAAGTCGACGGCGGGCGGCGGACCTTTCAAAGCTCCTAACCACCATCCCAACAGCGTTCCCACAGCGACAGCTACCATGCCGCCGGGCAAACCGAGCGGAAATTTTTGCTGTGAGAAATAAGCGATGAAAATCAGCGCCAGCGGAATCAGCGCCACCAAAGGCTGTGCAAAGATCCGGAAGGTAAAATCCATCGAAATGAAAGTGATCGCGATGCCGGCCAAAGCTGAAAGCAATGCCGCTCTAGGGGTTACGCCACGGACACGATCCGCCACAAAGGCTCCGGCGATTTCGATGACGCCGTTAAGAAAACAGGCCACAAGGCCGACTTTCCATGCCCAAACGGGATCCTGCGTCTCCTGATAGATGGGCATCATGATGAAGAAGATAAATGCGAACAAACTGACAGTATTGATACCGTAAGGCAGCGCGGTCACGTCATCCCGGCCGGTATCGCGCGCAAGACGACGTGCCTGCCACGCATAAAACAGGTTGCCGACCAGTATGGAAAAGGCGGCGCCGGGTAGAATCTTGCCAAATATGTAATCGTCGGGAAGATGGATCAGTTCGCGGCATAAACTGACGATCAGGATCAACTGAATCAGATTATCGATCATCAAGCCGAAAAAGCCGTCGAGATCTTTCCGGACAAACCATGGTGGATTGAAAGGCCGTTGGGGCATATGATTTGAATTCGGGCCTGATGGATTGGGCAGAATCTAGCGGTGACTCCTAGTCCCTGTCAAACGGTCCTCCCGCCGCCCAACTTGAAAGATAAGGCGGCGGTGGATAAGACTAAACCACTGATGGCGCAATTGCTTTACCAGGATCTGGGACGGTTGGACTTCGCGGCAGCGCTCTCACGCCAGGAACAACTCCTCGAGCTAAAGCAGCGTGAAGCGATTCCCGATATTCTCCTCTGCGTCGAGCATCCGCATGTTTATACCATCGGTCGCGGCGGCGACCTCAATCACGTTATAGCCGCTCGAGACGTGCCGCTGTATCGCACCAGTCGCGGCGGCGATGTGACTTATCATGGACCCGGTCAACTGGTGGTGTATCCGATTATCGATCTGCGTTCGAAGTTGCGCAGAGACGTGCATCGTTATGTTAGAAATCTCGAGATGACCGCGATCGAAACGCTCAAGGATTTCGGCATCGAAGCCGCGCGTCATCCGCCGTTTACCGGTATCTGGTGCGATAACCGAAAGATAGCCGCCATCGGCATCGCCGTGCGCCGATGCATCACCTTGCACGGCTTAGGGTTGAACGTGAACACGGATCTTAGCTATTTCAATCGCATCGTTCCATGCGGGCTGGCTTGGGCCGAGGTGACTTCCATGGCCAAGGAACTGGACAAAGAGCTAAGCGCGAGGAACGTAAGAGAAAGTTTTCTTCGCCACTTCGCCGATCTGTTTGGCTATACGGAAATCGAAATTATTTCTCATTTTTCAGAATTTCAGGCTGGTCAAAAAGGCGCCAGCTACGAGGCGCGCGATGATCGATGAGCGGAGGTGTACGTGTTAGTACGTTGGAGCGAATCGGGCGAGCGCAACGAAGCAGATGGTCCTGCTTCATCAGCCGGCTAAGGAACTATGCCGCGACGACATCCAGAGTGGATCAAAGTCAAATCCCCCGGCAGTCCCAATTATCTGCGTCTCAAACGTATTCTGCGCGAAAAAAATCTGCATACGGTTTGTGAGGAAGCGCGCTGCCCCAACATCGGCGAATGCTGGGGCAACAGGACTGCGACTTTTCTCATTCTCGGCGATACCTGCACGCGTGGTTGCCGGTTCTGCGCCATCGATAAGGGCAAACCCCTGGCGCTCGATCCCGAGGAACCGCGCAATGTCGCGCGGGTCGTTAAAGATCTCGGCTTGGATCACATCGTGGTGACTTCCGTTAACCGCGATGATCTCCCGGACGGCGGTTCGAGCCATTTTGCAAAGACGGTTTTTTGGATTAAGAGCCTCAGCCCGGGCATTCGTGTCGAACTGCTAATCCCCGATTTTGACGGTAATCTGTCGGCTGTGAAAACGGTCGTCGACTCCGGGATTGAGATCCTGAATCACAACATCGAAACCGTGCCGCGTCTTTACGGCACGGTCCGACCCGGGCACAGTTATGAATGCTCGCTGAACATTTTGAAAAGTGCCAAAGAAATGCGCCCGGACGTGTTGACCAAGTCGGGCCTTATGCTCGGGGTCGGCGAGGGCTATGAAGAGGTGATCGGGACCTTGCGCGACTTGCGTCGGAACGAAGTCGATATCGTAACGCTAGGGCAATATCTGCAGCCCTCGAACCGCCAGCTCAAAGTAGACCGCTACGTCACGCCTGATGAGTTTAGTGAATTTAAGGTGGCCGCCGAAAAACTCGGGTTTCGTCATGTCGAGTCAGGTCCGCTGGTGCGCAGCTCGTACCATGCGTGGAGTCACGTAAACTAGGAAAGCTGAAAACGAAACCCTGAACAGCGTCCTGGTTTGGGGGTGTGAAGTTTAGTCTTTTAGTCTCGGGTTTAGCATTGCCGGTTTACGGCTGACCTCTCCGACTGTGACGTTCTTGCCGCGGCTGAAACCGATTCGCAGTATCACCTTTCAGCTGTCCGATTTCAGCTTTCATCTTAGCTTTTCTCCGCCGCTATGTGCTGGGCCAGCCACCGCGCCGTTCGCAACAGCCGCGCATCACCATAACGGGGGCCAACCAGTTGCACGCCGAGAGGCATGCCGGTGCTGCTCTGCAACAATGGCAAACTCAGTGCGGGCATGCCGCAAAGTGTCCAGAGCGTGCAGAACAATGGATCGCCGGTGTTGGCAAGACCTTTCGGCGCTGCGCTGGGCGCGGCGGGAGTGAGAATCGCGTCATAGCGTTGTTCGAAAAGCTCAAGAAAACTATCATGGACCAAGTTGATTCGCCCAAGCGCCGAGAGGTAATCCGCCGCGCGCACTTCGCGTCCCCGCTCGATCTGTGCCCGCAGTTGCTCCGATAGACGAGAGCCGCTGTTCTTCCATGGGCGCTCGAGATTGTACGCCATTTCAGCGCCCATGATACTCTGGTGCCACTGCCAAGCGTTCACCGCCGATGGAAACAATTCTACTTCTTCGACCTGCCCACCGAGATGCTCGATTATTTCGGCGAAACCTTCGCGGGTATCTTCGTCGGCGCTTTGCCAATTAGGAGTTTTGATAAATGCGAACATCGGCGCCAACGGCGGTTCTTCCGCGGCAATCTCGGCCAACGGGAGACGCGCCCGCGGCCGGGTGTCAGCGTCGTTTTGGTCGTAACCGGCAATATGTTCGGCGAATAGAGCGATGTCGGCAACTGAATTAGCGAACACGCCGACATGATCGAGAGTGCGCGACAGCGTCAACGCGCCATGGCGCGAAATCAGTCCGTGAGTCGGCTTGAATCCGATCACGCCGCAATACGCCGCGGGACGAATGATCGAACCGTTGGTTTGGCTTCCGAGCGCCAGCGGCACCATGTTTGCTGCCACTGCCGCTGCTGAACCGCTGGAAGAGCCGCCCGGCGTGTGCTCAGGGTTGTGCGGGTTGCGTGTTTTGCCAGGTGAGAAATAGGCAAATTCTGTGGTTACGGTCTTCCCCATGATTACCGCGCCGGCGGCGCGCAACAGGGCCGTCACGGTGGCGTCGCGCAACGGAGTGCGGCCGCGGTAAAGCACTGAGCCGCACTCCGTAGGCATGTCGGCGGTATCGAAAATATCTTTGATGCCAACGGGAACGCCGTGCAGCGGACCGATCGCTCCGCCAGATAAACGCCGTTCGTCGAGCGCACGCGCCTGGGCCAGAGCATAGTCCTCATCCAGAAACGTCCAAGCTTGTACCTGCGGGTCGACTTCCCGAATACGCGCAAGGCAACCCTCGACGAGCTGTTCCGAGTTAATGATACCATCGCGGATCAATCGGGCTGCCTCGGTCGCAGAAAGCAAGTGTAGATTGGTTAGTTCCATCCAGCGTATTTACAATCAGAGGTGCTGGTTGAATTGAATTAGAAAATCTAAAAACAAAGCTTTCCGTTTTTCTCGGTTCCAGGCTTCATCGCGAAAGCGGCTTTCGATATTGTCATTAGATTCCGCGACCGTTCGTCTGCGCTGTGGCTACAAGCGAGCAGTCCAAGGCCCGAGGGAGAAGGGCACCGGAAACGGTCATCCTCAGTAGGTTGAGGATGATCGAGGACCGAGAACGCAGGAATGCGAAGCTTATCCCCACAGCACTAACCGTACAGAAATTCGGGTAGCCACAGCGTCATGCCCGGCCAAATATACATGCAGATCAAGCACAGGACCACGATCAGCATGTAAGGCATCATGCCGGCAAAAATTTGATTGAGGGTTACATGCGGTGGCGATACCCCCTTTAAATAAAATGCCGACATCGCCACCGGCGGCGATAGAAAGGCCGCCTGCAGGTTGACTGCCACCATGGTGCCGAACAAGATCGGATCCACCTGAAAATGGCCGAGCAGCGGGATAAAGATCGGACAGAAAATGACGATGATCTCCGTCCATTCGAGCGGCCAGCCGAGCAGGAAAATAATCATTTGTGAGATGATCAGGAAGCCGACTGGCGAAAGATTCATGCTGAGCACCCAGCGTTCGATGAGCCCTTGGCCGCCGTGCAGCGCAAAGACGCTGGAGAACAGCGCCGAGCCGATAAAGAGCCAGCAAACCATGGCGGTAGTTTTAGCGGTTAAGAAAACGGACTGCTTGATATTGGTTCGTAGTTCGAGCGATTTCGGGAGGTAGATGAAAAGCGGCACCGCGGTGCCGATAAAGGTGGCGCCGAGCGATGACGCCACGACCAAAGTCGCGACGTCACCACGCCCGAGTCCGAGGATGAATCCCGCTATCGCTCCCAACATGCTCGACCAAGCGCAGACGCGCGGATACTTCACCATCACGGCGAGATAGAGAGCCCCAAGGGCGCCGATGGCGGCCGACTCAGTCGCGGTGCAGATGCCGAACAGGATTACCACTAGGACAACCACAGTGAGAACGCCCAATGGCACCACTGAGATAACGAGTTGTTTTAGGATTTCAAATCCCTCACCGTCCATGCGGTAGTAATAAATCGACAGCAGCAGTGTCGATACTGCGGCGAGGCTCCAGAACCATAGGTAAAAATGCTCGGGAACTCGTCCCGACGCGGGTACGCCGGGGGATTCAGCCAAGGATCCCATCTCCTCGGGCGGCGCTTCGGCCAGCGGAGCGGGTTCGGACGGCATCGTGGTCGTCTCAGCGCTGCCAGGCTCCTCACCTGCGCTCCCGAGCTCTTGTAACGTTTCAGCGGCTTGCCCAAGTTCTTGGGGTTTGTTCTCTACGGGCGAAGCTGTGGACTCATGGGGCACCGACTGCATTTCAACGCTCGGCGCCACCGATGCGGCGGGCGCTGCATTGTAGATTGTCACATACCACCAGGTGGTAAGAAAAACTCCAATGGTCAACGTCAACGGCACTAACAGTACGAGAATATTCTTAACGAGGAACGAGTAACCCACCGGTTTGCCAGCGATCGTAGTCGCGCCGTGCAGAAGATGCGGTTGAAGGACTGCCGCCAGGAGTTTAGTAGCGATGCGTTTTGTGCCGCCACCGGATAGCAACTGCAGCCATTGAGGCGGTGTAATCCGGTACTGGTCCGAGGAAAGCTGGGGTGCGATCTTTGGATTGATCATCGCCCACCCCAGTATGTAAACCAAATACAAAAATGTAAGGAAAAACCCGGGCAGCATCGCCGCTGCATAAAGTTTCACGATCGACTGTCCGGCAACCGCGGCATAGACGATCAGCATCACTGAGGGAGGAATAAGTATGCCGAGAGTCCCACCGGCTGTGATCGCGCCGGAGGCCAGCCGCACATCATAGCCGGCGTTCAACATGGGACGCATGGCGATGACGCCCATCAGGACAACGACGGCGCCAACAATGCCGGAAGCAATTCCCCAGAACGCACACACGAGCAGGGTCGTAACCGCCAGCGATGCCGGAACGCGTCGGAACGCAAGCTGCACGCTGTGGAACATGCGATCGACCAGCGCGGCGCGTTCCATGATATAGCCCATGAACACGAATAACGGCACCGAGAGCAGAGTGTCGTTGACCATGACGCCATAGGTGCGTTGCACCATTAGATCGAAGATCCTGTTATCCCACCAGTGTGCCGCCGGATCAAAGAAGGCCAAAAAGCCAAACAGCATACCCAACCCCATCAGTGTGAATGCGGTCGGAAAACCCATCATGATCGCAATCACGATCAGCCCAAGCATCGTCAAGCCGAGCGCAGGATCGCTCATGGCTTTTTTTCCTCGATATCGCTTGAGCTGCGATGGCGGGCTGCTTCATCGATGGCATGCGCCGACTTCATGGTCGCTTGGCGCGAGTCTTCGTCGATGAATTCGCTATGCGATAGCTGCGTTTCGATGACGTCGATCTCCTCGACATCTTCCAGGCGCGCCGGCCAGGCGCCGGTGCGAAGGCAGACAAAACAGCGGGCAATTTCCGCCAGTCCCTGGAGCGCGACGAGAGCGCCAGCAATCGGGATCACTGATTTAAAATGATAGATCGGCGGACCTTCCGCCGTGACTGTAGAATGCTCCCCGATAACCCAAGATTCCACGGCGTAACCATAGCCGGCGTAAATCAGCGCCAGAATCCCGGGCAGGAAAAACAGGATATAAAGCGCCAGATCCAAAGCTGCCTGCGCGCGTGGGCGCAAATAGATATAGACAAAATCGGCACGCACATGTCCCGCCAGCGCCAGCGTGTAAGCGCCGCACATCATGAACAATGTGCCATATAGCATGCTATTGAAGTCGAAGATCCAGGCGGTGGGGGCGTTTAGAATATAGCGCTTGAATACCTCGACCGACACGACAAGCGTCAGCGCCATGATCAGCCAGGCGAACGCTTTGCCGGTCCAATAGCTGACCTGATCAATGCCTCGAATTAACGCTTGAACGTTCATAGAAGACAAAAAAGCCAGCCATCCGTTGAGCGCGAATGGCTGGCCAGCTCGGCTTTTTGAAAAATCACGGAGTGGTTAGCTTTTCTTCGGTTCCGTCTTCGCTGCCGGAGCCGCGCCTTTGGCGAAGTAATGACTGTAGGCCATTCTTCGTCCAACATTAGTATCCAAGTCCCACTTTACCGCGCGTGCCGCGAACTGGCGTTGCGATGCCTCGATCTCCTTGAACAACGGGTTCTCGGCCGCCTTTTTGGCGACAGCTTCGTCGTAGACCACGAGCTGTTTTTGCAGCACCGAATCGGGAGTTCTGAAGAACCGGACTTTATCCTTGGCCTGCATCTCGGCATAGTCTTTCGAATAGCGGTCAATCGCCTTCCACGTCATGTCCTGTGATGACGCCTCTACCGCATGCTCGATAAGCGCCTTCATTTTCGCCGGCAGGGCATCGTACTTGGTCTTGTTGAAGAGAATTTCAAACTGTTCGGCATTCTGATGGTAGCTCTGTAGCATGCAGACTTTGGACACGTCCGGGAACCCCAGAACGCGATCTGAGGAG
This sequence comes from Binatia bacterium, assembly GCA_036378835.1. GTDB lineage: Bacteria > Desulfobacterota > Binatia > UBA9968 > UBA9968 > WHTF01. The sequence continues at coordinate 20,421 of DASUVS010000164.1, forward strand.
GCGTTGTTGAACTCGGCGGCATCGATCAGTCCGCGATCCATGGCAGGCACGATTTCTCCGCCGGGCAGCGCGTTCACCGCCGCCCCGAGCCCTGTGAAAACGTCGATCGAAATACCGACCGTACGAAACTTCAATCCTTTGAAATCATCCGCCTTGGTGATCGGCTTTTTGAACCAGCCGAGCGGCTGGGTGGGCATCGGTCCATAGGGAAATGAGACCACGTTGGCTCCGATGGAATTATAGAGCTTGGTGAGCAGCTCCTTGCCGCCGCCATATTTGTGCCAGGCGAGGAGCGTGTTGGCATCCATGCCGAATGCGGGTCCCGACCCCCAGAGCGCCAACGCCGTCTGCTTGCCGTAATGATAAACCAGCACTCCATGGCCACCGTCGAGTGTACCCTTGGAAACAGCATCAAGCAGGCCGAAGGCCGGTACGACGGCCCCCGCCGGGAGCACCTCAATCTTCAAGTCGCCGCCGGTCATGTCGTTGACCATCTTGGCGAAGTCAAGCGCAAACTCGTGAAAGATGTCTTTCTGCGGCCATGTGCTTTGCCAACGCATCGTAATCGGTCCCGTTTGGCCGCGGGCAATCATGGGGAATCCGAGCGCCGCCACGCCACCTGCGGCAAGTGCCGCTTTGAGAACGTTTCGCCGTGAGAGTTTTTTGAAATCTTGCTTCTGGAGTTTCGCTTGATCAGCCATGGATTCCCCTTTCAGATAAGCACTACCACGAAATAGCGTGCACGGTTTATATTACAGGTTGCGGATTTACGTCAATGGTACCTCCAGCCTGCACAAACTCACAAGCGATTCAGACTGATAATTTGTATGTCTCGGCTCACCGAGGTTGTGCCGAGTTAGCATATTGACAAGTGAGCATGATTGCCGCAGGCAACTTCTTGGTCTGTCTCATTGACACTCTATTCGACTCTCGGCTAGGCTCCGAACGGATCCCCGGAAGAAACAAGAAACGAAATGGATAAGAACAATCTAGTGCGCCAGCTACGCGCCATGGTTGGCGAGCGGTATGTCTTGGACGAAAAGGAAGATGTTATCGTCTATGAACAAGACGGCTCAATCTTTCAGGTCATGCCGGAGATCGTTGTTCTGCCCGGAGACGTCGAACAAGTTGCCGCCGTTGTAAAAGCGGCCAAACAGAGCGGTGTGCCGATTATACCGCGCGGCTCGGGTACGGGTTTGGCTGGCGGTGCCGTGCCGGCCGAGGGCGGAATCGTGCTGTCGTTGGCGCGCCTGGATCGTATCCTGCAAATCGATCTAGAGAACGGCCTTGCGATAGTCGAGCCCGGCGTTATCAATCTCGACCTCACCAAAGCCGTTGCCAATGACGGCTTCTTCTATGCTCCCGATCCTAGCAGCCAGGCCGCTTGCTCGATCGGCGGTAATGTAGCCAACAATTCCGGAGGTCCGCATACCCTCGCCTACGGGGTGACAACCAATCACGTTCTTGGTCTCGAGATCGTTCTGGACGATGGCAAAATCGTTTGGCTGGGTGGCGAAGTGCCGGACGGCCCCGGCTATGATCTTCGCGGTGTGTTTGTCGGCTCCGAAGGAACCATGGGTGTGGTGACTAAGATAATCGTAAAACTCATGCACAACCGCGAATCGGTGCGCACCCTTCTTGCGATCTATGACCGGATGGATGACGCCACTCGGGCAGTGGTTGAAATCACCGGCGCTGGAATCATTCCCGCGGCATTAGAGATGATGGACCGCACGACCATTGAAGCCATCGAATCCGGCGCGCCGGTAGGCTTTCCTCGCGATGCCGAAGCGGTGCTGCTGGTCGAAATCGAGGGCTTGCGCGAGCAAACCGAGCGTTCCGTGCGATTGGCGCACGCCATCTGTGAGCACAGCGGCGCCCGTGAAGTCCGCTTGGCGCGGGACGAAACCGAACGGCAACGGCTTTGGAAAGGCAGAAAAGGCGCTTTCGGCGCCATGGGTTCGTTGGCGCCCAATTACTACGTTAACGACGGCGTTGTCCCGCGTAGTCAACTGCCGGAGATGATGCGGCGAGTGGCTGCGATCAGCAGAGAATTCAATCTACGAATTGCTAATGTATTTCACGCCGGCGACGGCAATCTCCATCCGAATATTCTCTTCGACATGCGCGCGCCGGGAGAACTCGATCGAGTCATTGAAGCGGGCGCGGCAATATTGAACGCATGCGTCGAGCTCGGCGGCAGTATCACTGGCGAGCATGGTGTAGGCATTGAAAAGAAAGCCTACATCGGTTTGCTATTCAGTGATGCGGATCTGGAGGCGATGACGCGAGTCCGCGCGGCGCTGGACCCGGACGGCCGGTTTAATCCCGCAAAACTATTTCCATCGCCGGCTGGTTGCGGCGAAGTGCGGCGAAAGCCGGCGCAAATTCCGGCGGGGCTATGGATTTAGAAAAACCTTTTAGAGTTTATCTTGGAAGACATTCTGCGCAACCTACACGCTAGCGATCGACCGAAGATTGCCACGCTCGATATTCCCGAACTCTATCAATGTGTGCACTGCGGTCTATGCCTGAACCAATGCCCGACTTACCGAGTGCTTCGCCTTGAACCGGAATCGCCACGCGGCAGGATTCACCTGGTGAAAGCAGCCGCGGATGGCCGTATCGAGCTCAACGACCGTTTCAAAGAGCATCTTTATCTATGCTTGCTGTGCCGCGCTTGTGAGACAGCCTGTCCATCCGGCGTCCAGTACGGCCATATCGCCGAAACCGCCCGGGCGGTTATCGGTCCGCCGGGATCGAAGCTCGCAAGGGCGATACTGAATCTGGCTTTTACCCAGCTGCTTCCTTATCCTGGACGTCTAAAAATCCTGTTCGGCGTGTTGCGTCTCTATCAACGAACCGGCTTGCAGAGGCTGGTTCAGCCGTTATTGCCGCGCAAGATTCGGCAGATGGATGCAATGCTGCCGGCCATCCCGCAACGCCGTCTCCCAACAACCGCTAAGGCTCTTTCTGCAATCGGCCCACGGCGAGCCCGGGTCGCGCTCTTAAACGGCTGCGTGATGCCGTTTCTCTTTGACGAGATCAATGACGCCACCGTGCGCGTGCTGCAACGCAACGGCTGCGAGGTTGTTTTCCCGAAGGGGCAGACCTGCTGTGGCGCGCTGAACACCCACAATGGCGAGACGAGCAGCGCGAAAGAAATGGCCCGGCGCAACATCGACGCGTTTTTAACCGCCGGCGTCGACGCCATCGTTGTCAATGCCGCCGGCTGCGGCGCCGCGATGAAAGAATACGGCCGCCTTCTCGAAGACGATCCTGTTTATGCCGACAAGGCGCGGCGCTTCAGTTCCTTAGTCAAGGATGCCGGAGAATTCCTTGCGGGTATCGGATTAGTTGGCCAACTCGGCGAATTGCGGATCACCGTTACCTATCAGGATCCCTGTCATCTGGCGCATGGGCAGCGCGTGCGCAGCCAGCCACGGGATTTATTGAAGGCGATTCCGGGTTTGAAATTGGTCGAGATGAATGGCTCTGAAAGCTGTTGCGGCAGTGCCGGAATTTACAATATCACTCATGCTGAAATGTCACAGCAGCTTCTCCTAGAGAAAATGCCGGCCATCGCCGCCACCGGTTCGGAAGCGGTGGTCGCGCCCAATCCAGGCTGTATGCTGCAGCTCCGATATGGCGCGCAGAAGTATGGGCCGAATGTGAAAGTCTATCACCTCATGGATCTGCTCGATCGCGCCTATGCGAGCGGCGAATCTTCGCCAGCCGATGAAAGCTAACCCGGACCAGCTCGCCAGCCGGTTAGAAGCGGAACTTGGCAGCGCCGCGGTATCGATGGAGCCTGAATTGCTTTTCGCCCGGCTCATCGACGGAGTTCACCCCTGCCTGGTTTGTTCGCCGGCCCATGCCGAGGAAGTGAGCGCGGCGTTACGAGTTTGCAGTGAAACGGATGCAGCCGTCACTCCCTGGGGCGGCGGCACGGCCGTTGGAATTGGGAATGTACCTGAGCGTGTCGATGTCATAATCAACCTGTCCAAGTTGAATCACGTCATCGAACATGACGACGCAAATTTGACTGCCACGGTGCAGAGCGGCATTTCCTTGGCCGCATCACAAGAGGTTACGGCCGGAGCCCGGCAGTTCGTGCCCTTCGATGTGGCCAGCCCACGATGCTCCACGATCGGCGGCATTGTCGCAGCCAATCTCAACGGAGCGCGGCGCGCCTGCTACGGTAGCGTGCGTGATTTGGTGATTGGTATGAAAGTAGCCCTGCCGACGGGGGAGCATATCAAGGCCGGTGGCAAGGTCGTCAAAAACGTCGCCGGCTATGACATGTGCAAACTTTTCGTTGGCTCGTTCGGAACGCTCGGGATCATCACCGAACTGACACTCAGACTGACACCGGTCCCGGAAGCGGAAGCTACCTTGGCCGCTTCCGGAAGTTTAATGGAACTTTCCGAGTTTGCCGGCGAGATCCTGGATTCAGTTTTATTGCCGAGCGCGATTGTGCTCTGGACAACTGAAACAAGTTCGAGCAGCGAGACGCCGCAGCTGGGCTGGCAAATGGCTGTTCGAGCCGAAGGTTTTGCCGAACATGTGGGCCGTCATCTACGGGATCTCGAATTGCTGGCTGAAAGATTGGGCCTGGCAACCGTGACTTATACGAATGCGGCTCATGAAAAATTATGGGCGGGTATTTGCGATTTTCCGATTCTCGGCCACGAGCTGGTCTATCGTTTGATGGTACCACGATCAGCGATTAGCGCTTTGCTGCACGAACTCCAGAACTTGGGTTCGACGGATTCTAGTCCGGCGATTGTCGCGGACATGGCGGGCGGCACGATCTGGATTGGGTCAAACGAAGTCAGTTCAGCGTCCGCGCGATTTTTACAGCTCCAATCCAAGGCGGCTCAACACAAAGGTCACGTTGCGCTGGTTGACGCGCCGGCCGGGGTCAAGCGGGATCTGGATATCTGGGGACCGACTCCAGCGGCATTTTTCCTAATGCGCAGGATTAAACAACAATTCGATCCCCAGCGATTGCTGAATCCGGGCCGCTTTGTCGGTCGCCTATGAACCGGGAGTATCACCGAAAGATCCACACCACCCAATTGCCGATTAAGTTATCCAGACCGTAGGCGCCGCTTCCCCGCACGGCAAAGTAAATAACGCCGGCTAACAAAACTAAATT
>DASUVS010000165.1:0-6881 GCA_036378835.1 Binatia bacterium
ACACCAGTGCAGTTTGACTCACCAGGCGTTGTGGTCTCATCGGGGCCACCCCGCAAGCGGTAAGACATCTCCTATCGCAGAAGGACAAATCGGGTCGGCGAACACACTGAAGGATTGGCGTACGCATCTGTGAGCAGGCCTATTGCGGCAAGCCGAGCAAGAACAGACAAGCACTCGGCTCTGCGGCCGTAGCAGCCGAGATCCCGCATACCCTAGATCATCTGAGACGTCGCTCCCGGCTCATTCAAGCGAGCCGGTAATCTGTTAGAGAACTTCGTTGAGCATATAGAAAGCGTTGTCTTTCGCTTTGTGCCATAATCCGCGCTTGCGCCACGCCTCGAGCTTAATCTCCTCGCAACGGGATACGTACTTCTCGAAGAACGCATCGAGCCGCCGTGCCGTTGCCGCATCGAGAATGCCCAGGGTAATTTCATCGTTGGTCTCGAAAGACCGGTCGTCGAAATTACTTGAACCGACGGCGCTCCAGACACCGTCGATGGTCATGACTTTCTGGTGCAGCAGAGTGTGCGGATACTCGAACAAACGTACGCCGCAGCGCAGCAGCTTTTCGAAGTTCCGGTGCCCGGCGTGCTGCACCATCGGGTTATCGGAGCCCGCTGTCGAAGGCATGAGCACGCGCACATCGACGCCGCGGGAAACCGCCACCCCGAACGCATCGATTGCTTCGGGCTCGGGAATGAAATAGGGATTCTGAATCCAGATTCGTTTGCGGGCAAGGCAGATGGCGGTATGGTGGAGAATCTTCACCGCCGGCGCCGAGCTTTCCGGCTTGGCGTAGGCCGCATGGATCAACACGTCGCCCTCAGGTTGCAACATCGGAAATACATCGTCACCGACGAACAACTCTCCCGTTTCCCCCGCCCAATTCTCGCTGAACGCGGACTGCACGGTGTGCACGATGGGGCCGCGCAATCTGACGGTGATGTCGGCGAAGTGTTGGTTGTCCTGCGCGTCGCCCAGCCAAGTGTCGACGATGCAGTGACCGCCGACGAATGCTTGGCGCCCGTCGATGACCACGATCTTTCGATGGTCGCGGTCGTTCAGCACGCCGATGTTGCGCAAAGTCTTTTCATGGAAAAGCACGACTTGGCAGCCGGCTTCTTTCATCTGTCGCAGGGCTGCCTTGCCTGCGTCTTTGGAGCCTTCGGCGTCGAGCAGGACACGGATCTGCTTGCCGGCCCGAGCCCGCTCCGAGAGTGCGTCAGCCATGCGCTTACCAAGCGCGCCTTCCTTCCACAGAAAGGTTTCCAAATGCACCGACTTCTGGGCGGATCGGATCTGCTCCAACAGCACGTCGAAAAACGCGCCGTTCTCCAGGACGTCGACGGAATTGCCAGAGACGGCTGTCCCTAGAGTCAGCCCGGCAAGCGAAGGAATCAGCTCATCAATCGGCGAATCACATTCAATATGCAGCTTGGGATCGCGGTGGCGTCGAATCGACCAGATGGCAATCGACAGCAGCAAAATCAGGCAGACCAATGCCAGCGCCACAAGAATGCTCATGGCTATGTACTTTATGGGGCGGGAGTCAGGGGAGCAAGTCGTCGCTGGTGCGCTGGCAGAGCGCTCCATGCACGTTGGCGAGTAAGTGATTTCAGCGATTGAAAATCTTCGCTCTTCCTCAGGGGAGCCTCACACTTGATTCGACAAGCTCACCAGGAGCGGGTCGGTTTTCCCGTCATTCTAAGTCACGCAAAAAGGCTATAAAAGATTAATTGGCTGGAATGTTGGAACAGTTATTTAAGGCGGACCTTCTGCCGCTCGATGGGTGGTGCCGAATCATTCATCCAAGATAAACCCGCGATCCGCGCGATTAGATCGAGACCCAAAATGTCAAATAAAGAACACCGGTCAGAGTAAATCCTGGCTTCTCGCAGTTACGTAGAGCTGCTTCCGGGCAATCAATTCAGCTCCTAAGCCGAAAAGTATCACCAAAGTAGCCACGTCGACAATCTGCGCGGGAGGCACGGTTGAATGGCTGTCCGGCCCTCTCCGAAGGGGACGCGCTCTGCGACGCCGGGATCGCGACGATGCGAATCAACGCGGCGATACCCGCGGCGGTGATAATTCGCTCCTTTAAGCCGTCTCCTCCAATTTTTAGGCTAGCAAATAGCAATCCGGGCAGAAAAACGTCACCGTTAAATGAAATTTCTCACTCCGCCGTTTGGCACTAAAAATAATGGGCTTAATCCGGACCACCAGCGACTGCAAGCGGGTCGCCGAGCTCAAGGAGACCGCCTCGGGGATTGGCGAACCTTCCCGCGCGAGAAGTTGGAAGGCACGGGCAGCCACGAGCTGGCGATCTGGCCGGCACCTCGCGGCGCCATGTCCGCCCTGGAGAAAAAGCCGAAAGCGATCGACTAGGTCGAGCCTTTCACGCTCATACAGGATCGAGAACTCTCCTGATCTATTTCCCGTACAAGCGCTTTATAAAGCCGCTGTCCTCAATTTCTTTCAAGATAGACACGTCGATGAAGTCGTTGGGGTTGAGGGTCTTGGCTTGCGGGCGGTTTTTTGCGAGTTGGTCGATAATGGTTTGGATGCCAGCGGAAGTGGGGTATGGCACGGCCGGGATTAAACGCTGGCTGTATTCATCGTAAATGCCTTGGACCAGGGCAAGATCGCTCAATCGCGCGACTTTCTGGAAGGTTTTGAGGGACAACTCTTTATTGGTCTTGAAAACGTAGATGCCTTCCAGATACGCGCGCAAGAAGCGCACCGCAGTCTCACGATGGTCACGGATCAGCTGTTTGCGCGCGCCGATGCCGTGATGTGTAAACGGGATATTCAAGCGGCTCAGGTCTGAAACAAGAGAATAACCTTCACGCTGCGCCATCGTGGCAAAAGGCTCGGATAGAGCCGCGGCGTCGACAGCTTTGTTTTGCAGCGCTAGGTAGGCTTCCGGATCGCCGCCGATCTGAATAAGAGCGGCGTCTTTGTCAGGCACCAGTCCCCAGCGATCAAGACCGAAGCGCACCGAGAAATCGCTCACTCCGCCCAGCCGTGAAATGGCAATTTTCTTTCCCTTGAGCTGTCCCGGTTCTTTAATCGAGGGTTGGCCTAGAATTTTATAAACAAGCGTATTGATCGTTGATGTTAAGCCGACAAAATCCGCGCCGGCCATATTGGCGTTGATGTTGGCCACACCGCCGCTGGTTATGAAATGAAGTTCGCCAGCCAGAGCCGACTGCACCGCCCGCGAGCTCACCGGGATCATCAAGATTTCGACGTCGAGACCCTGCTTTCGTCCGAGATCGAGCTCCTTCATCAAATAAACCGGCGTGAACTGAATCGCGATCGACGTATAAGCCATGCGGATCTTCGGCAGAGATTGCCCGGCGCTAACGCGCGGTAAGAACAAGAACGCCAAAAAAATCGCTGAGGTGATTAGGAGAAAAGCCGACTTTCGCTTCATTGTATTGCTCTTCGGTCCTATGTTCGCTCAACTCTATCTTTTGATTACCTTTCCGAGATCGCTGCTGCTCATCTCCACTCCAGCCCTACGTTGAGGGTCGGAGCAAAACTAACTTATCGACAGCTCTTACCAAGACAACAAGGTCTCCCGAATATCGCAAATTTTTTATGACGTCATTGACATCCGTGTAAACAATCAATCGATACCATCTCCGATCATGTTCGACTTGTTAGAATAGTAGCGGCGGTGGCGATCGTCGAAAGATCCTCCTGGAGATCGCGGCGCTCTCGAGCTGGCCCAACGCGATAGCCAGCGGCTTAGTCGCTAACTTAATCACGTGAGGAGTGATCTCCGCTACAAAAGACCGATCATCTTGCCGTATTTTCGCGCAAGCGATTCTACTTTCTCAGATTGATCCTTGCGCATATAGATCATCTGCTTACCCTGGGCCTTTTGATAATAAGCCGTTCCGGGAATCAACGCGGAGCTTACGGCGACGGTTTTTTCCCACACCTGTTGCGATTCCGGCATCGTCATGAAGACTGCGAAGAGGTGCGCCGCGTTGGGATGCTGCGCGCCTTTGAGCACGCCAATGTGATAGGACGGAGCGACTACCGGTTGCACCTCGACGGCTTCGCTGATCGGAGCCCCGCTTTGTTTGGCCACGTGGATGTAGCTGTCGGTCAAACTCAACGCGACGAGGATCTCGCCTAGTTGAAGCCGGGTATACGTAGGCCCCAGCTCTCCGACGACCGGGTTCTGCTGCGCCAGAGCTGTTACATAGGCGGTGGTCTTTTCTTCGCCCCAGGGTCCCAAAGCCAGCCGTCCTAAATGGTGTGTCGCCGTGGTAACACCGACTTTCCCCTTCCACTTTGGTTGGAGGAGGTCCTCCCAGCTCTTCGGCGCATCCGAAGGCGCAACCAAACTGCTGTTGTAGGCCGGCACGATGTACTGATGGACGAAGGAAATCGCGCCGCCATCGTGATCGATCAATTTCTCGTCCACGCCCAAAGATTTGTAGTCGAACGGTTTTTGCAGCTTGCGCAGCCAGAGGCTCGCATGGTGGGCGTCTGTGGCAACCATGACATCCCATTCAGGCGGAGCGCCGGTGGCCGCCTGAGTCGCAACCTTGCCCACGTCCCGAGTCATCGATCCCGACGGAATGAATTTGACCTCGATGTTGGTCCCGTATCTTTTGTTGAAGGCTTGAGCGAGAACCTGAGCGCCCGCAGGCTTCAAGGTGGACGGGCCATAGAAGTTCAGCGTGCCTTCTTTTCTGGCGGCGCCGACCAATTCATCGAGCGGCGCGGCGCGAGCAATTGAGAGCCACTGGAACAAAATCAAGCCGGCAATCAGTCCCGAGCAAAGGAGACGCAGCGATCGCATCTTTCACCTCCGGTTACGTGCCGTGGCCCTTTCCAGGAGCCGTCTGGTAAATGCGCCCGAGCTCTTTCCTGGACGGCGTCTATCGCTGGTCCTGAGAATTGTCAAGTCGATATTTCACGCTGTCCTCTTGCTCGCGCCTATTTGACGGAATGCAAGCGATGGCTATGCCGAGCGGCAGCCCGGAAAGCGAAGGAATCAGTTCTTAGATCGGCGAGCTAAATTCACTGTGCAGCTTGGGATCGCGGTCCCGTCGATTAGCGAGATGGCGATCGATAGCCGAAAAGCAAGTTATCCAATGCCACCCCTAAAATGTTCATCATATGTACCTTTGAGATCTAGTGCACCGGAGCAAGTCATCGACAGCTTGCCGCGCGCCGTCGGCAATAAAGACCGCTCGTCGAATTTCAACGGATCTGGAAGATTTCCTTCCACGTTTTCTCGTACTTCGGAAACTCTCTTACGTCGTCGATCGTCAGCATATAAGGCGTCGTCGGGCGAATTTTTTCCAGAGGTTCCACTTTGGGATGAGCCGGAGTTTCACCCGCTTGAGCATAAACCTTCTGTCCTTCTTCACTGACCGCCCAGCGAACCCAGAGTAGTGCGGCGTTGGGATGCGGAGCTTCCTTCATCACCATCGCAGAGCCGCCGACTTCGCCCACACCTTCCGTCATTAGCGGTTGAATCGGGGCGCCTTTTTTCACTCGCATAGGAAAATGGTGTGAGTAGCAAGTAAAACAAATGGCGCGCTGACCGGCCATGAGGAACTCGGCTAACTGCGAATGCCCCCGATGAAACTCTACTTGATTGGCGGCGATTTTCTTGAACAGCTCGATCGCCTTTTCATCGTTGTTGTATTTTCGTTTGGCAAAGCCGACCAGCATTTGGTAATCGCGCGGCTCGCCCATGATGCTATCTTTCCATTTGGGATTCGCGAGCTCCTCGTAGCTTTTCGGCTCTTCGCCTTTCTTCACCAGATTGGTGTTCCATCCGGCAATATAGAATTGCGTATCCGTTGCCACCCAAAGGTCGCCTTTCAACTGGGCCGGATACGCGGCCGCCTCGGGTATGACGACGCGCTCCACGATCTTTAGGTCCAGGATCTGCGGCAAATAGGTGAGCGCTCCGCTTATGACGTCGGCAATGACGCGTCCGCCTTTCTGCTCCGCGAGCACTCGCGCGATCAGCTTGTCGCTCGTGGCATCGATATGATCGACCGTTATACCGGGAAAGCGCTTCATGAACGCCGGCGGAATCACCGACATCGCGCTAGGGGATAGCGGTGCATAAAGCGTAACCTTTCCTTCCTTTTTTGCTTTCTCATAAAGTTGATCGAGGGAGTCCGCTGCAGCCGCGAAAAGCTTACCGGCAGAAGCGCCGCAGATAAGGACAGCTAAGGCGATGGTCGAGATAAAGGTTGCAGATCCGATCGAACTCAATGAACTCTTCTTTTGATTCATTTCACTCCTCCGTGATCTTCATTCCATGATGCTGAATCAATATCCGGGAAAATTTTCCCTGCCTTGCGACTCTTCGTAAACCCTTCTCTGCAACTCCTCCATGTAGGAAAATACCGAAGATGTCAAACTTAGGCCAGGCATTCATGTTTCGCTCATCCCACTAGGTAGTTCCAAATTAAACCACTAAGTTTTGCGAGAGGGATTCGCGGCTGCGCGCAGATTTGGGTGAGTTATTTTTTATATAAGGCGGCGATGAATCCGCTCTGGTCGATCCGTCGGACGAACGATGGATCGACGATGAGATTCGGATCGGTTTGTTTTGCTTGAGGGTAATGGGCGGAAATCATGTCGAGCGCACTGGCAATCACCTGCACGGAAGGTGTTGGCACCGACTCCAGTCCCGCGATAGTGTGCTGGTAGGTTTCCTCGAGAAACTCCTCGCTCGCGCCCCGCATGTATTTACGCCAAACAGCGAAACTCTTTTGTTTATTGGTTTTAAAAATCGCCACGGACTCGATGAGAGCCTTCAAAACTCCCTCGATCATCTGTGGTGTCTTCGCAATCGTCGGTCTGAGGGTGGTTACGGCATGCTGGGGGTAGCT
>DASUVS010000166.1:0-2161 GCA_036378835.1 Binatia bacterium
TCGCGGCTGCCGGATACACCGTTATTGAGCGAACTGATGGACGAAGTTAAAACGCCGGATCTCGGACGACGAGTGGCGACGGTCATGCTCGGTTCCGGTGAACTCGGCCGGCCGGTAGTGACGTCGCCGGCCACGCCAAACGATCGCATCCAATTGCTACGCGATGCCTTTATGAAAAGCATGAGCGATCCAACGCTGCTGGAGGAAGCAAAGCAAAAAAAGCTGGATATTACCCCGGTACCCGGCGAAGAGCTGGCGAAGATCGCCCGCGAAGTCATCGATCAGCCGCAGGATGTCGTCGATCGCATCCGAAAAATACTGGCGCAGTAGGACACGGGGAGAGTGGTGCCTCTGCTAAATCGCCAGGATCATCTTCGCCCTCATCGTGCGGCTGTTTAATAACGCGCGAATTCCAAAGGAGAAATACTTTGAAAATAGCTGATACCGAAATCCTCGAGCTACAAAATATTCCGGTGACTCCGCCCTTGTTCAAGCAGCCGGTGCGCACGGCCGTAAGGCTATTGAAGGTCAAAACCGATGATGGCCGCGTCGGTATTTCCCAGCTGGGCGGCTTTATGCATTCGGCGACTTCGGCTTTTATTCAACAGGATCTGCTGCCTTTTTTGAAAGGCAAGGATCCGCTGGAGAACGAGCGCTTGATGCATCAGATGCTCTGGAAATTCAACACCCGCGCCCACGCCGGAGTATGGAATTTTGCCGCCAGCGCCGTCGATGTTGCGCTCTGGGATCTAAAAGGAAAATTTTACAACGCTCCCGTGTGGCGTCTATTGGGCGGGGCGCAAAAAGCCATCCCGTCCTATATCACCTTCGGGCTGCGCGCGTATAACCGGGATGAGCTTGCCGAAGCGGCGAAGCATTGGGTCGCCAACGGACAGAGCCGCCTCAAGATTCAGGTCGGCCGCTCCAACATCCGGGGTGAGATGGATCCTTCCGGCGCCAGCGGTGAGCACCGAGAAGACAATCCGGCGGAAGATGAGTCTCGCATCAGAGCTGTGCGCGAGGCGGTGGGCGATGATGTTGAATTGATGGCCGATGCCAACTGTTTGATGAAATACGATGCCGCACTGCGATGGTGCAAACGGTTCGAGCCGTACAATCTCATGTGGTTCGAAGAACCGATCATCCACAACGATCCGCATTTATTGGCCGAGCTGCGTAAACAGACGAGCATCCCGATTGCCGCCGGACAGTGGGATAATTTTTTCAAGCTCGCCGACCTGGTAAAGCAGAATTCCGTAGACTTCTTGAACATCCATGTGCTTTCCGTGGGCGGGTTTACCATGGGCATGAAAGCGGCGGGACTGGCGCACGCGTTCAACCTGCCGGTGGGAAATGGCGACCATTTCGATATTCACTTGCACGCGGCCGTTCCGAACGGCTGGCGCGCCGAGATTCACGTCAATAACTGGCTCACGGCAAACGTCGTCTATAAGGACTTACCCGGACCGGTCAAAGGCTGGATAACTCTGACCGAAAAACCAGGACTCGGCTTGGAGCTTAACGATGACGCGATCAAAGAATTTCAAGTACGGTAAGTCCGGAGTTCAGGTGAAGTGCACATCTTGCGGAGGAGTCATGAAGCAGCGCATGGGTATTGGTATCGTTGTTTTCCTCTCGGGTCTTTACTTCGGTTCTGTCTCGCCCTCATTGGCGCAAGAATCGTTCTACAAAGGAAAGTCCATCCGCTTGATTGTCGGCTCAACTCCCGGAGGGTTCTATGACCGCTGGGCGCGATTCTTTGCCCGATACATGCCCAAGTATATTCCCGGCAATCCTGAGATTTCCGTGCAGAACATGCCTGCGGCCGGGTCTTTGGTTGCGGCAAACTATGTCTACAATGTTGCCAAGCCCGACGGACTCACAGTGGGAGTGGTGCAGTACAACATTTACATGGACCAGCTGGTGGGGCGTAAGGAAGTGCAGTTCGACGTCCGCAAGTTCAGCTGGATCGGCTCTCCGGCCAGCGAAAGCGTTTTGCTTTACATGCGCAAGGATGCCCCCTATCAATCGATCCGAGACATCATCAAGGCCAAGGAGCCGCCGAAATGCGGCTCCTCCGGAACCGTAAGCACGGACTATCTGCTGGCGAGGTTGCTCGAGGATTCCATCGGAGCGAAATTCAATACGGTTATCGGTTATC
>DASUVS010000167.1:0-8656 GCA_036378835.1 Binatia bacterium
GTGATAGTAATTCGGCCGCCGATGAAAAAGTCACCATTCGCGATCGTAATACCATGCAACAAATTCGCGTGCCGCTGGCTAGCGTGGAAGCGGTTTTTACGAAACTGATGGCCGGACATTGGAACGATGTTGCCCGAAGCCCAGGCGTTTCAATAGTGAACCCTGCAGACTGATCTAAGCTCCGGCATCGTGTATGGATCTCAGCCGGCGGATCGCAGCGTCCATCCAGTCTCAAACAGTCGTTCTCTAATCTTTCGATTAAAAGGCACGACGATTTACCGTTACTATCTTCGCATCAAGTTTCTCATTGACCGTTATCGGCCCCAGCTCATTCTCGGAGTACTATCGCTGATCGGCACCGATCTGACCGGAATCGCGCTGCCCTGGCTGATCAAGGAAGGCATCGATGCGGCGGTAGAGAAGGAGCTCGCGGGCGTTTCGCTGATCGATTTTCCGCTGCTGATCTTGCTGGCGGCCATTTTCCAGGGTTTTTTTCGCTACTGCTGGCGCATCAACATCAACGGTTTTTCACGCAAAGCGGAAGCCGACTTGCGCGAAAAGGTTTTTTCTCATCTGCAGAAGCTCCCGCTCAGCTATTTCCAGCACAATAAGACCGGCGACTTGATGTCCAGGCTGACCATAGATATTCAGGCCGTGCGCGAGTTGCTTGGCTTCGGTTCGCTGGCCAGCGTCGATGCCATCATCACGATCATTTTCAGTCTCGCCTGCATGATCTATATCGATCCGTGGCTCACATTTTGGGCGCTGCTGGCGATGCCGATGATCACAATCACGGTTCGCACCTTCGGCCGGCATATCTTCCGCTGGTCGCATTCGGTGCAGGAACAGTTAAGCGACATCAGCGCTTATGTCCAGGAGAATCTCGCGGGCATGCGCGTGGTCCAAGTCTATGCGCAGGAGGACAATCAGATTCGCGGTTTCCAGAAGATCAGCGCAGAGTGCATGCGCAAAAACATGTGGCTGGCGATTCTATGGGGAATATTCTGGCCGCTCATGCGGGTGGTCTCCGGTATCGCCGCGACGATTGTTCTATGGCTCGGCGGGCGCCAGGTGCTGCAGGGGACGATGACCCTCGGCGAGTTTGTCGCCTTCAACGGCTACCTGGGCATGTTGACCTGGCCGCTAATGGCGATCGGCTACGTTGTCAACCAGTATCAGCGTGGCACCGCGGCCCTGACTAGAATTGGCGAGGTTTTAGACGCCGAACCATCGCCGCGTTACGACGTATCCGTTTTTGCTAAACAGCAAAGCGCAATCGAGTTGGCAATAGAGTTTCGTAATCTTACCTTTACTTATCGCGACAATGGACCGACTCTGAAAAATATCACCCTCGCCGTTCCGGCGGGCAACGTATGCGCCCTAGTCGGTGAAACGGGTTCGGGAAAAAGCA
Organism: Binatia bacterium; assembly: GCA_036378835.1. GTDB lineage: Bacteria > Desulfobacterota > Binatia > UBA9968 > UBA9968 > WHTF01. The sequence continues at coordinate 1,412 of DASUVS010000167.1, forward strand.
CGCTCGTCAATTTGCTTCTGCGTCTCTACGAGCCGCCGTCTGGCACGATCTTCATTAACGGCATGGACATTACCAAGATGCCGCCCCGAGTGCTGACCGACTCCATCGGCTACGTCTCGCAAGATATCTTTCTTTTTTCGGGGAGCATTCGCGAAAACATTCTGTTCGGGACGAATCCAGTTGATGAAGCGGTGATCGAAAGGGCGTCGAGCGCAGCGCAACTTCTGCCTGCGGTTCAGGAATTTCCGGACAAGTTCGAAACCATCATAGGCGAGCGGGGCGTGCGACTCTCCGGCGGGCAAAAGCAGCGCACCGCATTGGCGCGGGCGATTGTCAAAGACCCGCCGATCTTGATCCTAGACGATGCTTTTTCCAGTGTCGATGCCGAAACCGAGGAGACGATCCTTGCGCGGCTGCGAGATTTTATGGCGGGCCGAACAACCTTGCTGATTTCTCATAGGATCGCCACCGTCCGCGATGCCGATCTGATCGTTTACATGCGCCGGGGGGAAATGATCGAGAAAGGCCGCCATTACGAGCTGCTCCAACGTAAGGGCGCTTATTACGAGCTATACCGCCGTCAACAATTGGTGCGCGAAGTCGAAAGCCTGGATCGAATGGACGGCCGGCTGTGAGCCAAGATCCGCACGCGGAAGACGAAATACTGGGCAAAGCTTACGATGCCCGTTTGATGCGCCGCATACTGCGTTATCTGCAACCGTATTGGAAGCTGCTCGCAGTGGCGCTGGTATTTTTAATCTTCCATACAGGAACGGAGTTGCTCCGCCCCTATATCACAAAAATCGCGATCGACCGTTATATTGCAGCCGGCGACGTCGACGGTTTAGATACTATGGTGTGGCTCTATCTGGGCACAGTGATCGCCGGTTTTGTTTTTCTGTTTATTCAAACTTATAGCACCGAATATGCGGGCCAGCGGGCGATGCACGATTTGCGGATGCAGATATTTACTCATCTGCAGCGGCAAGACATGGCTTATTTCGATCGTAATCCCGTCGGGCGTCTGATGACTCGCACCGTCAATGACGTCGAGACACTGAATGAATTGTTCAGTACCGGCGTGGTCGGTTTGTTGGGCGATGTGTTCATAGTTTTTGGAATAGCCGGCGCGATGTTATGGCTCGACTGGAAGTTGGCCTTGATCGCTCTGTCCGCTTTTCCCGTGATCATCTATGCATCGCGCTTTTATCGACGGCGCGCGCGCGAGGTGTACCGCGAGAGCCGTTTGATCCTTGCGCGGCTCAATGCCCGGCTCCAAGAAACCATCGCCGGCGTCGGCACCATCCAGGCTTTTGGTCAGGAAGGCAGGATGTACGACCGGTTCCAGGAAATTAACGCCGGTTACCGCAATGTGCTCCTGCGCAGCGTGCGCTACAACGCAGTATTCTTTCCAATCATCGAAATCTTTAGCGCTCTCTCAATCGGCCTGGTGCTTTGGTATGGCGGTTGGTCGATCGGCATCGATGGCCTGCAGGCGGGTGTCATTGTGGCTTTTATTCAGTACCTGCAGCGCATGTACCAGCCGATCCGGGATTTGGCGGAGAAATACAATATCATGCAAGCCGCCATGGCGTCGTCGGAACGCATTTTTACCACTCTGGATAGCCAGCCGACCATTCAGAATCCTGCCGCGCCGGTATCACCGGCCAAGCTGCGCGGCGCCGTGGAGTTCAAAGACGTCTGGCTGTCTTACGGCAATGGCGAACCGATTCTCAAGGGCATCTCCTTCAGCGCTCATCCTGGCGAGCGAATTGCGCTGGTGGGCGCCACCGGCGGCGGTAAGACGTCGATTGTCTCGGCGCTTTGTCGCTTCTACGAGATCGATCGCGGCGCGATTTTAGTCGATGGCGTGGATATCCGGGACTGGGACAAACAGGCGTTACGCCGGCAACTCGGACTGGTTCTGCAGGATGTCTTTCTTTTTTCCGGTGACATCGCCAGCAATATCACTCTTGGCGATGAACGTATCAGTGACGCCCGCATGATCGAAGCGTCGCGGCGCGCGCAGATCGCGCCGTTCATCGAGAAGCTGCCGGGTGGTTATCGCGCGGAAGTTCAGGAGCGGGGTTCGACCTTGTCCCAAGGACAGCGGCAGTTGCTTTCGTTCGCGCGCGCCCTGGCCTTCGATCCGCGCATTTTGATACTGGATGAAGCGACGAGCTCGGTGGACACCGAAACGGAGATGCTGATCCAGACGGCGCTTGAAGAGTTGCTCAAACACCGGACCGCGATCATCGTCGCGCACCGTCTTTCAACGATCAAAAATGCCGACCGCATTCTAGTCATTAACAAAGGGCAGATTTGGGAACAGGGCGGACACGATGAATTGCTGCAACGCGCTGGGCTGTACGCGCGGCTTTATGATTTGCAGTACCGCTTAGAGCGACTAAACGGCGCGACCGCTGAGGCATCTAGCGCCGCCGAACCCCTATCAGCCGATCAAGCCGAGCGCTCCTGAAGGGCGGAATCCCGGGAACACCGCTGTCGAAGATTTAAGCCCGAGATGCTTCTGGAGCACTTCGCTGCAAACGGCGCGGTAATCGGTGGTCAGGTCGAGATCGCGTCCTTCGTAAAGAACTTCCGGAGCCAAGCCCGGCCATCGACCTAAAACTCGGCCGCCGCGAACATTGCCACCAAGCGCGAACATCACGTTGCCGTGACCGTGATCGGTGCCGCGATTGCCGTTTTCCCGCGCCGTGCGGCCAAACTCCGACATCGTTAGTACGACGACGTCTTCCATCCGATCGCCGAGATCTTGATAAAAGGCAGTGAGACCGTCGCCCAGTTCCTTTAACCGATTGGCTAGTTGACCTTTCGCGCCGCCTTCATTGACATGGGTATCCCATCCCTCGATCTCGGCAAAGGCGATTTCCAATCCGACGTTGCTTTTAATCAGCCGGGCAATCTGTTTCATGCTTTGGCCGAAGCGGCCGTTAGGAAATGTTGCGGTGCTTTCCGGAATAGTCGCTTGTACCTGGCGTAACGTAGCCATGGCTTGAAAAAGGCTTTCACCGCCCCGACGAAACAGCGGATCGGTGCTCTGGGCGTAGAGTTTCTGCAGGCTGCTGTTTAGCTGCTCGTTGCGCAGACGAAATTCATCGATGGACGAAATAGCTAACACCGGCGTTTCGCCGGCGAGCATCCTCGGCGTGCGCGCGGTCATGGCGACCCCGCGCAACGACATGGGCGCGCTGGACCTTCCAGCCAAAGATCGGTTCAACCACCCGTCGGGTGTGCTCTTTACCCCGGGCGTGCCGATCTCCATGTAGTCCTGCGCATCGAAGTGCGAGCGCGTATTGTCCGGCGACCCGGCAGCATGGATGACCGCCAAATGTTCTTTTTCATAAATGCTCTTGAGCGGGGCGAGCGCGGGATGCAATCCATAGAAGCCATCAAGATCGATGGCTCTGTCTTCGCCTGTAGCCGGTTCCGATACAGCGATGCTGGGACGCAATTTATAATAGGCGGGATCCTTAAACGGCACGACCACATTTAACCCATCCATGCCGCCGCGCTGGAACACCACCACCAGGACTTTCCCCCCGCCATTCTGCTCGGCGCCGGCGGCCCGAACCAGAAATGTCGGCGGCAATCCTAACGCGACAAAGCCAAGACCAACTGATTTGAGAAACGATCGGCGTGATGGGTCCATTTATCTCCTCTGGAATTCCGGCGCTGCAAGCAGAAGAGCGAGCGATTCGGCGCCTTTGGTTTCGTTCATAGCAGCGCGAGTGCCGGGTGAAATCGACTCTGGCCCGATCAAACCAATGATCAACTCAGGATCGCTCACGGCGTCCTTTCGGACACGCGCGCCGGGAAGACGGTTGCCAAGCAAATCGCTGACGAAATTCATCCGTGTCAGCAACATGTCCGGGCTGATCCAGGACGCCCCCGTATCAGGATGGCCGGTGGGCGGCTGCGCCAGGAACAGCGGTTCGCCCATGCGATTTAAATAGCGCAACAAAGGATGCGTAATTTTAGTCTCGGCATCGGTAATCCGCAGCGCGCTGGCGACATATTCGAGCGGTTTCTTTACCTTACCCTGGTAGAACTCGCTGGAAAAAAACTCGGGAGAATCGATGATCGCGCGGAGTACCGCCGCGATGTTCCCGCCGCTCTGTTGAAACACGTGGGAGGCTTTGCTGACGAGTGCTGGCGGCGGATCGTCAGCGACAAAACGGCGCGCTAACTTTGTCACGATGAATTTTGCCGTTGCCGGATGATTTGCCAGAATATCGATCACTTTGAGACCGTCTTCCATCCCGCCGCCGGACGCGATGTGGGTGCCGAGCACAGTTTTGGGACCATTATCATGGAAGCGCTGCTCGAAGCGAAATTCGCCTTCGCCGCGCGGACGCTCGATGGTCCAGCCGGTAAAACAGCGGGCGACCTCCTGGATATCCTTCTGCGTATAACCACTGTCAACCCCGAGGGTGTGCAGTTCCATCACCTCGCGGGCATAGTTTTCGTTGATGCCTCGCCGCCGGTTATTCCCTCCCCGTTGAGCGGCAGGACTTTGCGGACTGACGCTCATCCAATTGTCCAAATAGAAAAGCATCGCCGGGCTTTGCGCCGTCGCAGTTAGAAGATCTTTAAACCGCCCGAGAGCATGGGGTCGAATCGTGTCGCGGTCATATGATGTCGATAGCCAGCGATCCGCGCCTTTGGCCGCATAAATATTAAAATGATTGCTCCAGAAGTCGACCATGACTTCATAAAGCTGGCGGCGACTGTAAACTGCGCGACTCAATCGGGCAAGCTGCAGCTCGAGTATCACCTGCCGCGGTCCCTGCATTTGCGCCGTGTCCATGCCTTGGGCTTGGGCAACGGCGGCTTGTGGATAAAGCTCAAGAAGCTCGCGGCTACTCAAACGCATGGTTTTGAGCTCAGCCACTTTGTCAGCAACGATCGAATCGGAGATTTGCTCAGGGCTGAGTTGTTGGTCCAGATATGCGGCGATCCCCGAGTGCTGAAGTCTTTCGAAGTCGTCGCGTGTTGGGCCGAAGCTTGTGCGATTGAGAAAATGCACAAATTTTTGCTGTTGGGTGAGCGATGGCGCCATCATTAATCCTTCTCGCGCGGTTTCTGCGACGGGTCTCTCAGGTCCTTGCGAAGAGTTCCTGGTTCTTCTGCTTCACGCTGTTTACGTTCACGAAAATTTTCGCGCAGCGCGCTTTTTTCTTCGGGCGATAGTTTCTCCATTCGTTCGCGAAACCGCTCGCGCCGTTGCTGTTTCTCTTCGGGGGACATTTTCTCGAATCGCTCGCGCGCCTTCTCCCTGAGCTCTTGTCTGGTGTCCGGCGGCAGTTCGCGAAAGCGCTCGAGGCGTCGTTTTAGAGCTTCGCGGCTCTCGGGCGGCAGTTCGCGCCATTGTTGCCAACGGTCGCGCAAGCGCTCGCGATCCTCGGGAGAGAGCTGCTGCCAACGCTCGAAGTTCTTGCGCGCCGAGGCCTTCTCCTCGGCTGACATGCTGCGCCAGCGCTCAAACTTTTTCCGCATTTCCGCCTTCTGCTCAGGCGGCAGCGATTTCCAACGGTCGCGCAGTTTCTGCTTTTGCTCTGGCGTCATCCCTTGCCAGCGGTCACCTGCTTCACGATTTCTTTGCGTTGCCGATTCATCGCGTCCTCCCGATTGGCTCCAGCTCGCGCCAGGCGCCAGAAGGAAGGCCAGTAGAATAACAAGGCAAATCATCGCTGACTTCATTTTAGCGTTTCTTTTCTATAGACGCGGCGATAGCTCGGCGATCGTGTACATCCCCATCCATCCGTCCATCTGGGGTTTGCGTTTGCCGCAACCGGTTTCACGGCGCGTTGCATTGCGATCACCCGCTGCTTGCCCTTGGTTCGTCGCTCGACCGGAGTCGCGTAGCAAGATAGCAGCGGAAGCTGAGCGCCTGGTAAGTTAAGCGGCTTCGTTGCCCGAACCTTCCATGACCTCGAGAACGTCGATGTTTTCAAGAACGTCCATATTGTTGATTAATTCCAGGTTCTCCGCCATCGGCAATACTTCCATGAGAGCTTGATCCGCCGTGGACCCGTCGTCGATGACGGTCGTTTTGTTGGCAGTATTCAACGTGAGGGCTAGGGCGACAACCGCTGTTCCCGCCAGCACCGGCAATGTCCAGGGCCAGACGACCTCCTGCAATTCTTGCCACCAGGATTTTTTCTCTTGTAGCTCTGCCAGTTTGTGACGCATTTCACGGCTATAGTTCTGCCAGAAGTCCTCGCCCGGTTCATCGGTGTTTACCGTCAGCGGGAGTAGAGCCGTCAATTCCTTCAGGTAAGTTGCACACCCCGGGCACGCGCGCAGGTGGGTTGCGAGCCGGTCACGACTTGCACCACTTAGATCGCCATAATGGTAGAGCACCAGATCTTGTTCAAGCTCAGCGCAAACCATACTCATGAATCCTCCTAGGCGAACTCGGCCAATCTTATTCTGAGCGCCGTCACCGCGCGGTGTAAATGAACCTTGACCGTCCCCTCGGCGGTTTCCATCATTTCGGCAATCTCACGAATTGATAGCCCCTGATGATTTTTTAGAACGAATGCCATTCGTTGCCTCGGCGGCAAAGCATCCAGTGCCGCGTCCACCTGGCGCGACATCTGGGCAGCGATCGCCTGTTGATCGGGTGAAACGGAATGGGCTGCGGGATGGCTGGGTTCCACCTGACTCTCGATAGTCTCGTTAAACTCTTCGGCTGAAGCTCGTTTGGTTTTGCGCCGGTAATCCAGACATATGTTCACCAGAATCCTATAGAACCAAGTATAGAAACCTGAGCGGCCGTCGAAATTTTTCAGATGCGTATAGGCGCGAAGAAACGCCTCTTGCGACAGATCTTTGGCTTCGTCACGATCGCGAGAAAAGTCGAAAGCGATACGAAACGCTTTCTGCTTGTAACGCTCCACCAGCTCTTCGAATGCTTTGGAATCGCCCTTTTGGGCTAAGATCACCAGCGCTTCGTCGCGCGGCTTGTCCGGTGCCGTCTCCATGCACTGTTCAAATGCACCATCAACAGTCAATGCGCAACCCTGAAGAGCAAATGCCATAAGTCCTTCGGTGGTCAGGTTGACCCGATTTTCCTGCCCCCAACAGCGGATCTTGGCAGGTCGAGCAGATCCGTTATACGACGATATTGCTTTAAATCCTTAGACGCGCCGCTGAGCGGAAGGTTTACTTGGCATAGCTCGAAATAGCTTGTGGTTCAGCCGCTTAGGTATCTTAAGC
>DASUVS010000168.1:0-15560 GCA_036378835.1 Binatia bacterium
ATCAATGATTCCCATTCCTGGTTTTTCGGTGAAAACGAAAGACGACCGTCCGGCGCTAGCCTGAAACGACTCTTGGGTTTGTTTATTAGTTCGAGCAGTTTTTCGATCTTCACCGGCGATTGCGGATGAAACAGTAAGAAAACCTTCTCCTCGGATGCGCTGATCTGCTGCACCAGAAATTGTTTGAGCACGCGCCTTAGGTTCATAACCAAAAAAAGATTGTCCACGGCTGCGCCCTGAGGACCAAACCGGTCACGGATCTCTTGCTTGATCTCCTCTAACTCAAGCGGATTACGCAGGCTCGCCAGCCGCTTATAAAAAAACAAACGCTGATTCACATCGGGAATGTAATCATCTGGGAAGTAAGCGGATATACCTAAACGAATTTCCGGCTCGATGTCGGGCATCACTTCTTCGCCTCTGAGTTCACGCACGGCATTTTCCATCATTTCAGTGTAAAGCTCAAATCCTACCGCCGTTATATTGCCGGACTGCTGCTGTCCTAAAAGATTGCCGGCGCCGCGTATTTCCAGATCGTGCAGCGCCAATTTGAATCCGCCACCCAACCCATCGATCTCTTGCAGCGCTCGCAGTCTCTTCTCCGCGTCAGGAGTGATCGCCTGTTCGCCGGGAATAAGAAGGTAAGCATAAGCATGCCGGTGGGAGCGGCCGACTCGCCCTCTTAACTGGTAGAGTTGCGCTAAACCAAATCGATCGGCGCGGTTGATAATGATGGTATTGGCGTTGGGAAAATCCAGGCCCGACTCGATGATCGCCGAGCAGACCAATATTTGCGTCTTATTCTCGAGAAAATCGAGCATCACTTTTTCCAGATCTTTGGGTTTCATTTGGCCATGTGCCACAGACATCTTGGCCTCGGGAACCAAATCGGCAAGCTTCATGGCGATACGATCGATGGTTTCAACTCGGTTATGTAGGAAAAACACCTGTCCGCCACGCTCGAGTTCGCGTAAAATCGCATCCCGAATCACCCGCTCGTCGTAGCGAGTCAGATAGGTCTGGATCGCCAGACGGTCAACCGGTGGAGTTTCGATAATGCTCAGGTCGCGTATGCCGATAATTGACATATGGAGCGTGCGCGGGATCGGCGTGGCCGTAAGGCTCATGACGTCGACCATTTGACGCAGTTTTTTAAGCCGCTCTTTGTGCGCCACGCCGAATCGATGCTCCTCATCGATGATGACGAGTCCTAGTTCCTTGAATTCAACATCTTTTTGCAGCAACCGATGTGTACCGATGACGATGTCGACCGTTCCTTTCGCTCCGTCTTTGAGAACCTGTTCGATCTCCTTGTTAGTTAAGAAACGGCTGACCATTTCGATCCGCACCGGATGGTTGCGAAAGCGATGGCGAAATGTTTGTAGGTGCTGCTGCGCCAGAATCGTCGTTGGCGCCAGCACGGCCACCTGCTTGCCACCTTCGACGGCTAGAAAGGCGGCGCGCATGGCGACCTCCGTCTTACCGAAACCGACATCGCCGCATACCAACCGGTCCATCGGCTTTCGTCGCTGCATATCGGCGAGGGACTCGTCGATGGCGCGCTGTTGGTCGTGGGTTTCTTCAAATTCAAAACCGGCTTCGAACTCCCGGTACAACGCATCGGGCGGGGCAAAAGCATTGCCTTCACGAGCTTCACGCACTGCATAGAGCTGAATCAGTTCTTCCGCCATGGCGAAAATCGATTTGCGTGCTTTGGCCTTGACCCGTTCCCAGGATGTGCCGCCGAGCTTGTCGAGCGAAGGTTGGGCGCCATCGCCGCCTATGTACTTCTGCACGACATTGATGCGATCGACCGGCAGGTAAAGCCGATCCCCGGCCTCATACTCCAAGTGCAAGAACTCGCCTTGGACTCCGGCGACTGTGAGAAACTTCAGGCCGCGATAAACGCCGATGCCATGATCAAGATGGACTACGAAATCGTCCTGCTTCAGTTCGCTCAGGCTGGTGAGGAAATGGCTTGGGTGCTTTTTGGCCACCGTCGTGGAATGGCGCTTGCGCGTACCGAATATCTCATCGAAAGTAATTACGATCAGCGCCGCGCCCGGTAGACGGAATCCTTGATTGAGATGTCCCAGAACGATTGCCCGGGAGAGCTTAGACGAGTTCAGCAGTCCATAAATCGGTTGATCGATTATCGGGACATCGATTTCGTAATGACCCAATAGCTCTCGAAGCCGACCAGCATCGCCCTGGGTTGGAGCTACGAAGATGATTTTTTGCCCCTCCCATTTAGTGAGCCGTTCGACAAGCGGCGCCAAAGACTGCTCTTTGCCGTGCTTGATGAGATTTTCGTGCTGGATGTCGTTGGTGAGAAACGAATCAATGGTCAAGGTCGAGTCCTGCAAGCGCTCGGCCGCAGCCATGATCGTCAAGACTTCGCAATTCACTTGAGCTAAAGGTTCGATGGCGGCACGCCATTCATGCTCGTTGAGATAGAGCTGTTCTACCGGTGCCACCAAACGGCCTTCTTCTTTTGCTTTCGCATTGCGATCCCAGACGAGCTTAGCGAATCGCTCGATCTCTGCTTCGACCCGATCCGCCCCCGCCAGGCAAACCAAAGTATCCGATGGTAGGTAAGAGAACACCGAGGTCAGCTCCGGATAAAAATATGGCAGCAAGAACTCGATGCCGGGAAAAGGAATGCCCTCCTTGATCGATTCCAGCAAAAGATTCTTTTCGCTCCGGTCGATATCCAACTCGATCCCGCGCTGTTCCAGTTTCCTGACGATTTGATCGATGCCGACTCGCTTGAGAGAAAATTCCTTCACCGGCAACAGCAGCAGATCCTCCAAAACGTTTTCCGAGCGTTGGCTGGATGGATTGAATTCGCGGATGGATTCCAAGCGATCGCCATCGAATTCCAGGCGGATCGGCAACTGATAACCCGGAGAAAAGAGATCGATGATGCCGCCACGGACGCTGAAATCTCCGTATTCTTCGACTAGGGGAACGTTCTGAAATCCCCACTGCGCCAGATGTTCAGTCAACATTTCGCGGGATAGATCCTGCCCGGCAACAATGTAGAGGTAAGATCGTTTTAGCGCCTCTCGCGGAATAATCTTCTGCATCAACGCCGCAGGCGTTGAAATTATGATTGGTGCCGGCTCTTCAATTAACCTGTAGAGTCCCTCTAGTCGTCCCGCCAAATTGTCGGGATGGGGAGATAACTTCTCAAAAGGGAGAACCTCCCAGGACGGAAATAGATGAAGCCTTTTACGTGACGGAGCTAAAGCGGGCTGCTCGCCGATAAAGAAGCTAAGATCGCCGTGCAAATTTTCAGCATCCTGAGCGCTGGCGGAGATGACGAGCATTGGGCGTTTGTTTTGTGCCGCCGCCAACCCCAATACGTAAGCCAGCGCTCCTCCCTGAAGACCCTGAAGCCGCTTGGCTCCTGCCCACCGTCCATTAAGAAAGCGGTGCAGTGTCTCTTCCAATTGTGAAAGGCTCATTTAGAAAAGCCCGAAACGCCGGACAGCGATCGTTGGAGCAGGTTGTCGTCCCCTGGTACCGCTGGCTTCGATCTCTTTGGCCCAGACCTCCATCGCCGCAGCTAGGTCGGCCACTTTGACATCGAGATAGGTGGGTTGATAATTCTCAAAGCGGATCAGCGCTTGGTAGATCAACTTTACCGGTCCTTTAATCTCGCCGAAATCTTCGATCAACCGGCAAGCCGCAGCTAGTTGGATCAGTCCCTCGAGAAACGCTTTGTCGTTTATCGCGGCTCGCTGATAAAGCATCTCCCAGGTTTCATGAGCCTCGAAAAAACGACCTTGATTGAAAAGATTTACCCCTTCGCGTAAGCGCGCATCCATAGGATCGAACATTCAAGGTAACAACTTCTCGCCATACCCTCAAGGTTGATGCAGTAGTAGTCGCTTAGCTAAGGCTGTGAGGGCGCTGCCGGGCACAAGATGGCACGATGCAGTGAATGGCAATCGGTTATACAATGCTTCAGGCACAGGAAAGGTGGATTAATGCGCAGCTGGAGTCTCTCCCCAGAGTCGTTTGTCGTAGTTAGCCACAGACGGCACCGCAGCCAACCAGATGCAAATATCCGATAAGGACAGCACCAAAGCCGATAAGCCAAACGAAACAAGATAACTGCCGGTCCAATCGTAATAAACGCCACCCAACCAGGAGCCCAGCGCACCGCCCACACCAACAGCCACTGTCGAGTAACCGAGAATCGAACCGAAACCTTTGCCGGAAAAGATGTCCGCGGTCAACGCCGAGAAGATGACGGCTCGCGAACCGAAACCTATGCCAAAGCAGACCACATAGACATAAAGTAACCAGCTTTGGCGGGCATCACGCAAAATCATCAGAGCGCCAACGCCAATCAACGTCATCAAGATATTAAGGGTATAGGCTGCTTGCCTGGATAAGCGATCGGCGATGAAGCCGAAAACCACCCGACCAAAGCTACTGATGATGCCGGCAAAACCAAAAATGGACGCGGCCAGCAATTGCGTATAGCCAACCTCGACGACATGAGCGACTTGATGAGTCACAATGACCGTCGTACCTGCCGCGGCACAAACCCGCGCAAAAAAAAGCAGCCAAAACTGAAGACTTTTTAAGGCGAGCTTTGCCGTCCATTGGTTTTGCTCGGTCCTTTTCTGCCCATGCTGACGAAGTTTTTCGCCGAACGGTCCGTGCTGATAAAAAATCCACACCAGAGGAAGGAGCGATATCAAAACTACTGCTGCATAAATCTCCAGAGCCCGCGCCCAACCATGAGTGGCGATCAGCCAGGCGCTAAGTGGCGCAAGAATCATGATTCCCACGCCGGAACCGGCATAGACGACACCTATGGCCGATGCCCGATTGGAGGAGAACCATTCGGAGATTAGAAAGACGTGCGGCACCATGCCGACGAAGGTAAACCCAAACGCAGTAATCAGCCCAAAACAGATGTACAAGTGCCAAAGCTCGCTAACCTGGCTGCTCAAAAAGAGGCCCAATGCCAGCGTGACGCACCCGGCAAGCACAACTTTTTTTGCTCCATAACGGTCGAGAAGATAACCGGCCATCGGCGACAACATGGCGTCGATCGCAAGCACAACCGAAAAGATACCGGCAGTCGCGCCTCGGCTCCAGTTGAAAGAGTCAAGCAGCGCAACGTTGAAAACTCCGAACGAGGAATGCAGCCCGCGCGAGAACCCGAGAACGACGAAGGCAAGCGCAGCAACTAACCAGGGTGTAGGAGAAAAACGCATGACGTTCGGTGCGCCTCTGTTGTAGCAAAGTGGAAGGTGGGCCACAACTAAGAACGCGCCAGCCCCGGAAAGCGCCTATCACGAGATCTTCAGTTGAATCGTAAGCGTCAAACAGCTGCAGAACGCGATGTTCAACTGGCCAGAATCATGAAATTACAAACGCAGCATAGGGGGAATTCCTTTGTCGGAAATTCTTTGTTCTTCGGGCCATAGGAGAATCGATATAGAGGCCACAATGATAATGCCGCTGCAGGAAAACCAAGATTCCATTGGAAGGGTCGTGTTATGGGCGCCAGCCGCTAATCTGCAATTCTTCGTTCACTTTACGCACCATGCTAAAGTCGAAGACGTCGGTTACCTTCATGTCGCGCTGCGTTTTTGTCGCCCGTTTCATCTCATCTATCATCGGCTGCAGAACTTTGTCGTCGCTGGCGCCGTCACGGACAATGAGCTTTGCTTCAATATCGTAAATCGCCGTAGCCATTTCATGGTCGTTGGTCTTGAGAAATTGCATCATGTGTTTGACCGAGGCATCCCGCTTGTTGATGAAGAACTGCAATCCCTTCAGACTGCCACGAATGAACTTGGCCATGCGCGCCGGGTGTTGCCGGATTTTCTCTTCCGTGGTCGCCAGACCGCCCTGCAACGTCGTCGCGTATTCGCTGGCGGAGGCTAACTTAACGAATCCATCTTTTTGCGCCCGAACACTGGCAGCAGCATTAAACAACGAGGCTTGGATCGCTTTCGCCTTCATCGCCGGCAGACGAACGTCGTCGCCGCCCATCACGACCAAATTGGCATCTTTCGCCGGATCCATACCATTCTTTTTTAAAATTTCCCGGGTCACAACCGCCAATGATCCTTCCGGCGACATTATGGCAATGGTACTACCCCGGAGTTGAGCGATGGATTTAATATTTGGCTGGGCAATCAGATCCCAACCAGGTCTGTCTTGAAACACCGCAAGTATCTTAACCGGAACATTTCGCGCGGCTGCCGCCATCGCGCTGCCCGCATTAGTGAAGAAATCCACTTCGCCGGCGAGCGCCGTTCTGATGGCGATCTCGCCACGTATACTCAGGAATTCGACATTGATTCCCTCTTCTCTGAAGTAGCCTTCTTTGTTGGCAATGAGCAGGCAAATGACCGATGAAGAAAGCGACGGATGGGCCACGCGCATATTTTCTGCGCCACCCGCCGAACCCGCAGCAAAAAGGATTAAGGAAGAAACAAGCCATGCAAGCTGACGTACTGTAACAGAGACCATTATCAGATCCCTCCTTGCCGGATGAGCCGAAACAGCTTCCCTCTTCGCTTATAGAAAGATTAAAAGATTGGCAAGCGAGAAGTTAGTGTGCCGCAGACTGAATACATGGGAGGAACATTTCAGTGGGAAAGCTTTACGTCACTGGAAGCTAATGGTTCTGGTCACACGAGATCGCAACAGAAATCGGGATTTATTAGGATATTTGACCACAAGGCAAGAACGGTGATAATCGTCGGCAGGTATAAAAAGGAGATCCCGATGTCTAATTCAATTTTGGAGTTCGATGTTGCCATCATCGGCGGCGGCGGCGCAGGCATACCCGCAGCGATCGAAGTTGGCCGGGCAGGCGGAACAGCCGCGGTCCTGGAGCAAGCCGCGGAGTGTGGCGGCACTGCGGCGATCTCCGGGGGCGGCTGTTGCATCGTGGGGACGCCGCTACAAAAATCGCAGGGCATTGAAGACACGCCGGATCTGGCGTTTGAAGACTGGATCAAATGGGGCGGCGGGTCGGCGGATGAGGTTTGGGCGCGATACTATCTCGAACATACGCTGCACGACCTTTACTACTGGGCCGAGAATTGCGGCGCCAAATGGGTCGATATGAAATTCCAGGAGGGCAATCGGGTGCTACGCTGGCACCGGCCGGAGAACAACGGCCTAGGCTTGATGACCGCATTAATCAAGACTGCCGAGTCCATGCCGAATATCAGGATCATGACGGCCACCGGCGCAGGCAAACTTCTCACGAAGAATAGCCGTGTGATTGGGGTCACGGCGATCAACAACAACGAAACGGTCGAAATCTTCAGTAAGGCCGTTGTCGTTGCTACCGGAGGTTTCAATTCGAATCTCGATATGGTTTTAGAGGCTCGGCCCGAATTCCGGAAATTCAGAGTTCTAGAAGGCTCTGGTTTCGGCGCAAAAGGTATCGGTCATAAGATGATTAAAGAATTAGGCGGTTACTTCACCCACATGGACCACATCTGGTTTTATGTTTATGCGACCCCGGATTATCGTGATCCCCAACAAAGACGCGGTCTCGTCTTTCGCATGACCCCGGGGTACATTTGGTTCAACCAGCAAGGGAAACGGTTCCATAACGAATCGATTACCGGCGGCGCTTCGGCTACTCCCGCCCTTTTAGCGCAAAACCCGCCGCACGCATGGGCGATCCTCGATCATCCAATGACAGCAAAAATGGATGTGGCCGATCCCTATTATCGCCGCGGCGATGTGATCGACCACGCCAAAGTCCAAGAACTTCTGGACAATTCGCCGTATATTCGCAAGGCCGATAGCCTGGAAGAGTTAGGCAAGAAGATCGAAGTCGATTTAGCTTCATTTCTTTCCGAAATCAAAAACTACAACGATGTCTTTGATCGCGGGCTGGAAACTGAACCAAAGTTCGGCAAATCTTTGAAGCTTTCAAAGAAATTCGACACTCCGCCGTACTATGCGATTCAGCTGTTTCCGCTCGCACGGAAAAATTTCGGCGGGGTCAAAACGGATTTGTGCTGCCGCGTGCTGGACAAGCATTTCGAGCCGATCCCCGGCTTGTATGCGGCAGGCGAAGTATCCGGCATGGCAGGCGGTCATATCAATGGGCGAAATGGATTGGAAGGAACCATGCTCGGACCGTCGGTTTTTAGCGGACGAGTAGCAGGCGCTTGGGCGGCACATGAAGCAGGCTTCGGTCCTGGATTTATTGGCAAGCCCAACCGGCCGTAACGTCGCTCTTTTGCGGGTGAGCCACGATCGCGACTTGGAACTACTGCGTCATCATTTAGCGCCCGCACCTGAGGCGGAATCTTGGTTCTCGAGTGACATTGTCAAGCGCGCCGCTGGAGAGAGTGCCAATGCGCGGAGCATGGGTCGCTCACGCCATGCTCTACAGTGCAGATGTGCGGAGTTTCCTACCCTCTTGAATCTCAGCGCCACCACGGCGAGCAATCGCTCACCCTGAAACTGTTGGCTGCTGCGAAGTAGATCGTTTTTCCAATTGCAGATTAGACGCTTTTAAGTCACCGACGAGAGAGCCCGAAATTGCCTCGAGAGCCCGATTCCAGCCTTGCACCAGCGCCTCCGGATTACGTGCTTCGAGCGAAATAGCACTGCGATAGCGTTTGTGAAAAACAATTCCATTGGGTGATCCCTCTTGACTGAGAAAAAACTCGATCTCCATCACTGCTTTCGGCGCTCTGAGATCGCGAAAGTCGCCATAGAGAGTATTCACGATAATCTCCAGCGTATGCGTTGGCGGTACCGCGTTGGCAGAACCGACGACGAATTTAAAGATTCCCGACTGTGACAACCCTTGGCGCAGCTCTTCGGCAAGTAGCACGCCGGGAGATATCAGAAATTGGTTGTAAAAATCCGATTCGAATCGAGTCTCGCTTCTCCGATAGACGAAACTTCTGTCCGCATACCGGGGCGATACACGTGCGGATCCGATTTGCAGAGTGCCGGTTTCTCCTGGATTTTCGGGCGCTGCGTCGGCAGTGATATCGAGCACAAAATAACGTTTATCAGGATAGCTTTTTTCAATGCTGACACAGCTGGCAAAGAGAAAAGTTGCCGCCATCCATGTGAACAACACAGCAGCCCGCTTTATCATTGCTCGAAGACCTCTGAACGAGGTGGCGGCGCGCCGAAAAGAATCTGCGATGGATATTTCCGAGACTCGTTCGCAAATTCTTGGATATCTTCGGTTACTGACCGTAGACTTTCCAATGTGCTTTGAATTTGCTCCTGCTGTGTGACAATGAGCCGGTTAAGTTGCCGCAGTGTCTGCTGAAATTGGCTGCTTGTCTGCGGCAGATCGGCTGTGACTGCCTCTAGCCGCAGCGCTACATGACTGATGCTTTCTGATACGCCGGGTAGGTCGGTAAGCAGCTGACTTACCGGTTTTTCGGCGTTTTCTATTAGTCTTCGCGCCGTGCCGGCGGCCGCTGCGGTATCTGCCAAGGCACTCTTCAGTTCGGGTGCATGCACCAGCACCCCGAGCTGACGATTCGTATCTCGGATTTCGCTCAGCAGGGCATTGGCTTGCCTGGCAATTTGTTCCAGATTGGCCCCCTCCGCAAGCTTTGTCATGGCGGCAAGCGACTTTTCGACGCTAGCGGTTAGTTGAGGAATATCGAGTTCCTCAACGTTGCGCAGAATGCGTTCTACCGATTCGCTCAGCTGAGTTATCCTGCTAGGGGCCGAAGGAATATAGGGATACTTCGGGCGCCAATCGATTTCCAACGGTAGATTGCGGTCAGGGTCCAAATAGTCCGCTTCTATGTAGGCGACCCCGGTTAAGCCCTGAGCCGCTAATCTCACGCGAAATCCGTATTGAAGCTCATCCTCGAGCGCCTTATCCGATTTATCTCCGCCAGGAAAACCAAAAATATTCGGTGAGATATCAAAACGCACCAGAACGTAGCGGCGCCGAGTGAGATATTCTGCGCTGGTCAACGTAATCTGCTCGACTCTGCCGATGGAAACACCGCGGAATTTCACTGGCGAGCCAACGTCCAATCCCTGGACGGATTCCTCGATGTAAGTTTCGGCAAGGTTCTTCTTCTGGAAAATCGAACCGAGACCCAAAGCGATCACACCGCTGATTCCGATCAGTATG
Organism: Binatia bacterium; assembly: GCA_036378835.1. Taxonomy (GTDB): domain Bacteria; phylum Desulfobacterota; class Binatia; order UBA9968; family UBA9968; genus WHTF01. The sequence continues at coordinate 10,130 of DASUVS010000168.1, forward strand.
GCGCTAATTACAAATAGACCAATCTTGAAATATCCGAATTTTCTCATCCTTGGTGTGACTTGAGATTTAGCTTGCGCCGGACTCAAGACCTCGAAGGCGGCCGGCGCAAGAAGAATTGACGTACTCGGGGATTATCGCTGCGATCGCGCAGCTCGTGTGGATTTCCCGTCGCCACGATCCCTTTGGTCTGTTTATCCAACATAATAACTCGATCCGCAATCGTAAAGATACTCGACAGCTCATGACTGACGATCACAAATGTTATCTTCAGAGTTTTTGCTAGGCGTAAAATCAGCTCATCCAGTTCGGCGGAAGTGATGGGGTCGAGACCGGCTGATGGCTCGTCGAGAAATAGCACCCGCGGGTCAAGCGCCATGGCGCGCGCAATTGCCGCCCGCTTCTGCATGCCACCGCTTAACTCTGACGGCATATGGTTGCCGAAACTTTCGAGACCGACCTGTTTCAGTTTTATCAAAGCTATAAGTTTGATCGCCTCGGCGGGCAGTGCTGTGAATTCTTCAAGCGGCAGAGAAACGTTTTCGAGAAGCGTCATCGAACCGAACAATGCACTGCTCTGATACATAACACCGATCTTTCTTAGTATGGCCAGTCGATCTTCACCTTCAGCGCCGGTAATATTTTCTCCATCGATGAAAATGCTTCCAGTGGCTGGTTTGTAGAGGCCTATCATATTTTTTAATAGCGTGCTTTTACCCGAGCCGGAGCCGCCAAGTATGACAAACACCTCACCGGCGGCCACTGTAAAACTCACATGATCGAGGATCACTTGGCCGTTGTACGCCACGGTAAGATCTTCAACCCGAATAATTTCCCGCTGCTCTTGTTGCACGCCTGCCCGCTAAATACCGAGGTAATAATAAATTACCGAAAAAAGACCATCGGCGATTACGATTAAGATGATCCCGCTCACCACAGCACGGGTCGTCGATTCGCCCACCGCGGCGGCACCCGTTTGGGTCTGCAGACCGCGCAGGCAGCCAATTGCCGCCACGAGAATGCCGAAAACGAATGATTTAGCCAGCCCGCCGAGCAGATCGCCATGACCAACTGCCAGTTGGACCTGATTCCAAAAAGTGATCAAAGGAAACCCAAGCGAAAGCAATACTACCGCGCCTCCTATCAGCCCGACGAGGTCGGCAAAGATAGTGAGTAGCGGTGTCATGAGAACTGCAGCGATCACTCGCGGCGCAACCAGAAAAGGCACGGGATCCAATCCCATCGTTTTCAAGGCGTCGAGTTCTTCACGAACTTTCATCGTCCCCAATTCCGCTGCAAACGCCGAACCCGAACGTCCTGCCAAGACAATGGCGGTCATCAGCGGGCCAAGCTCGCGCAGAATCGCGAGACCGATTAGATTCGCGACAAATATCTGCGCGCCGAACTGGCCCAGCGGTATAGCAGCCTGGAAAGCCATAATTAGGCCCATGAGAAATCCTATCAGCGCGACAATGGGCAGAGCATTGACTCCGACCGACTCGGCGATACGTAAGGTATCTCGCCAGCGAGCGACGCGCGGCTTGAGAACGGCACGTGTCAGAGCCGCCGCCAGTTCGCCGACGAATATCAACAAACTGTAGATATCGTCGCAGATCTCAACGATCGAGCGGCCAATCTCTTCGATCGCCGAAGATCTTCCTGCACTCTGATATCCCCCGTCAGCAAAACTTTCCGTTCGCCACTCTTCGACGAGCGCCTGGAGCTCCGGCTGTAGCCCGCGAATTTCAAAGCGTCCTCCGGACCGGAGTTGCTGCTGACGCATTTCAATTAACAAAGCAACGCCCGAACCGTCGCAATAATCAATGTTCGAGGCATTCAACAAAACCGTTGAAGTCTTGGCGCCGGCAACGGTATCGCTTGCTTTGCGCCAGATGCTGCTGGTCGTAAACGAGTCCAGCCGGCCCTCGATAATTATTTCGAGTACATTAGCTTCGGTTCTTCGTGTGTGAAGCTCGATGTGGCCCGGGAAATCCATCATGAGGTTAAAGCAGACTTCTATTATGCTGCGTCTGTTAGAAGCGTCAACCGTCGACGTGCGAAAATCACAGCCTTTGTGCTTGACATTCAGAAAGGCGTTCAGTTTCTTTAGTAAGGCTTGGCCTAGAGATCAGGCCCTAGTAGAGTACGTCATGAAGTACTCTCCAATTTGGATTATCTGGCTGGAGCGAAGAGCCGGGAACGATCAAGCTTTGGCAAGTAGCATCTGGAAATGATTCAGAACAACTCGGAGCGTATAGAGAGAACAAAAAACGTATGATTAACGTCGAAGCCTTAGCCTAAGCTTTTTTCTATTTCAGTGAATTCGCGCGTGGATGTTTGAGGTGCATCGGGAAGAATCGCATCTGTTAGAAAAGGCGGAGCTGATTATCGCTTGTACGGCGAAAATATTCTAACGAAAATTGCGGCCAACGATCCCAAATGCCTGCTTTCTTTTGAGCAAGCTGAAACAGCTCGGCCATCTGATCGGCAAATATACCCTCGCCCCGCATGCGACTCTTGAAGTTTGGATCATTGAGCTTGCCGGCTCGCATTGATCTAATGCGATTTAGAACCTTTTCTTTCTTGCCGGGATAGTGCTGCTCCAACCAATGTTCGAACAATAACTTGACAGCAAACGGCAACCGCAATGTCACATAACCGCAAAACTTCGCACCCGCTTTAGCAGCTGCCAGAGCGATCGCGGGCGCCTCTGAATCGGTGAGAGCTGGAATCATAGGCGCCTGAAGATAACCCACCGGCACGCCCGCTTGGGATAGTGCCCGGATGGCCGCCAACCGGCGCTCGGGAGTTGATGCCCGCGGCTCCATCAAAGATGCCAGTTTAGTGTCCAAGGTGGTAATCGAAATCGTCACCCCGATACATTGGTACTTTGCAAGTTCTGCTAGAAGATCGATGTCGCGCGTTACCAGGTGGTTCTTTGTGATGATTACCACGGGATTACGAAAATCGAGGAACACTTCCAAGCATCGCCTCGTTAGTTGCTTCTTCTTCTCCACCGGCTGATAACAGTCCGTATTGCCGCTCAGCGCGACAACCTGCGGCTTCCAGTTAGGGGTCGATAATTCACTGCGCAATAGCTCGGGCGCGTCCTCTTTCACCATGATTTTGGTTTCGAAATCTAACCCTGAAGAAAAACCGAGGTACTCGTGTGTCGGACGCGCATAGCAGTAAACGCATCCGTGCTCGCAACCCCGATAGGGATTGATGCTAGCGTTGAATCCGACATCCGGGCTATTGTTGTAGGCGATCAGTGATTTGGATTCATCCCGGAAGAATTGTGTTTGAGGTGAGGAGATTTCATCGCCATCGGTTGACGGCTCTCGAATCCGCTCAATCGGTTCGAAGCGGTTCTTTGGATTGCTTCCAGATCCTCTGCCGCGCAGCGGGGACGGCAATTTCATGCTCTTATTCGCTCGCTGCGGTTGCAGTGGTCTTCTCAGCCGAGGCTTTGACCGTCGCTTTCTTCTTCTGCGCTGCCAGCTCGCGCGTCTCCCGCTTGAGCAGCTTGATTTTCCGGCGAATCCGCTTCACCTTTGCGCTATCGCCTGACGAAGTTAGGATTTCAGCTTTTTCTTTCTTCAGTTGCCGAATGTTTTGTTTAAGACTTGGCAATGCGTTCACATCCATATATGAATTTCCTCCTTTGCGCTTACGTTAGCTAGCACAATTGCGGGACAAACCAAAATGCCAGTACCTACCAGAAACGCGTTCGCGGGAACCAAAACAAGGATCAAGAAAATCATTGAGCGTTTGGCAAAGATTCACCCCGATGCGAAGCTAGACTTGGACTTCAGCAGTGCCCTGGAATTGTTGATCGCCTTGATCTTAGCAGCCCAGGCACGAGACGACCTGATTCGAAAAATAACTCCAGGCTTGTTTAAAAAATATCTAACCGCCAAAGACTACGCGAAGACATCACTACCTAAATTGCAACGAGACATCGGCAGGATCAATTTCTACCGCAACAAATCGCGATCGATTCACAACTGCTGCAGCAAATTAGTCGAACGCTTCGGGGGCGAGGTGCCGGACAACTTAGATGATTTACTTTCGCTCCCCGGAGTTGGACGCAAAACCGCCAATATCCTGCTCGGGAATGCTTTTGGCCAACAGACAATTGGGGTTGACACTCATGTTATGCGTCTTTCGCAACGGTTAGGATTGACGGAAGAGACTGATCCCGACAAAATCGAAGCTGATCTCATACGCGTCGTCGCCCCAGCGCAACGCGTTCGCTTCTGCCACCTGCTTCAATACCACGGCAGACGAATTTGCATAGCGAAGAAACCGAAATGTGCCGAGTGCATAATTAGAGAATTCTGCCCGTATCAGCAAAAATGCTTGGGAATGAAATAGATTAATCAGCAATATTCTCTGGGGCTAATGTCGACGAATATCTTTATCATGTACGTCGCCCACAAACAAAGAAGCCCCAACATCTTGGTTGGGGCTTCTTTGAACATAAATCCGGCGGCGTCCTACTCTTCCATAGAGCAACTCTATAGTACCATCGGCGCTGGAGGGCTTAACGGCCGAGTTCGGGATGGGATCGGGTGTGACACCTCCGCTATCGCCACCGGAAACCTTTTTAAACCGTTCAATGTTCCTGACTTGAAACTGTTGAATGTAATTCCATCACAACTGAATACGGGCACAAACGAATTACCTGCTGAGTCGCATTGGTAAATATGGTCAAGCCGCACGACCAATTAGTACCGGTTAGCTTCAATCATTACTGATCTTCCACATCCGGCCTATCAACCTCCTAGTCTAGAAGGGGTCTTTAGAGGCCTAACGGCCTGGGATACCTTATCTCGGAGGGGGCTTCCCGCTTATATGCTTTCAGCGGTTATCCCGTCCACACATAGCTACCCGGCAATGCGGCTGGCGCCACAACCGGAACACCAGCGGTGTGTTCTTCCCGGTCCTCTCGTACTAGGGAAAACTCCCCTCAAGTATCCTGCGCCCACGGCGGATAGGGACCAAACTGTCTCACGACGTTTTGAACCCAGCTCGCGTGCCACTTTAATCGGCGAACAGCCGAACCCTTGGGACCTACTTCAGCCCCAGGATGTGACGAGCCGACATCGAGGTGCCAAACACCCCCGTCGATGTGAACTCTTGGGGGGTATCAGCCTGTTATCCCCGGCGTACCTTTTATCCGTTGAGCGATGGCCCTTCCACGCGGAACCACCGGATCACTAAAGCCTGGTTTCCCACCTGCTCCACTTGTAGGTGTCGCAGTCAAGCTCGCTTATGCTTTTGCACTCTCCGGCTGATTTCCAAACAGCCTGAGCGAACCTTCGCGCGCCTCCGTTACAGTTTAGGAGGCGACCGCCCCAGTCAAACTACCCACCTAGCAGTGTCCCTGACCTGGATGACAGATCGAGGTTAGAACGCCGGAGTGTTAAGG
>DASUVS010000169.1:0-6919 GCA_036378835.1 Binatia bacterium
AAGAACTTCAAGCTAAGCTGCTAAGAGAAATTCAAGAACTCTACGAAAAACGCGGGAAGATCGAAGAAGACATCAGGGCATTGGAAGCACAAAGCAAACTGCGCATCGAAAAGGCAGCACTTCAGGAAATTGACGCCTATAAGAACCTGAATCGTACGCGCGCGCAGCCATCCTAAGCTTAGAAGCAATCCCGGTGGAGCCAAAGTTTGTCCGCTGCAGCGACTGTTCGGGTCACATCGCTTACGCCCACAACGCTCACCGCCTCATGTCCTGCAACACCTGTTCTTACCACTCCACAGGATCATTTTCTCCATAGTCACTGATTAGTTCAGCGAGCCATGACCTCCAGTTTAAAAGCTGTACGATGCAATTCGGCGACAGCGTCGATGAACAGAGTAGTGAGCCGGTGCAGGAAAGCTCGCTTGGAGTAGTTGCCGATTTCGCAAGCTCCGCGCGGTTCTTCCGCTATGCTCAGCCGATTCTATCCAATCCGTGCATGTACGGCTGAAGAACCTGCGGGATTGCGACGCTGCCATCCTTTTGCTGGTAATTTTCCAAAACGGCCACGACAGTTCGGCCTACGGCAAGTCCGGAGCCGTTTAGAGTATGGACAAGCGTCAGCTTCCCCTTATCCTTGCGAAAACGGATTTGTGCACGGCGTGCTTGAAAATCTTCGCAGTTCGAGCACGAACTAATCTCACGATAAGTGCCTTGTCCCGGCAACCAAACCTCGATGTCGTAAGTTTTTGCGGCTGCAAATCCCATGTCACCCGTACAAAGTTCCACGACGCGGTAAGCCAATTCAAGCCGTTTTAAAACTTCTTCAGCATTCTCTACCATGGCCTCCAACTCATCATAGGAGAATTCCGGCTCGCACAGCTTGACCATTTCGACTTTGTTGAACTGGTGTTGCCGAATCAGCCCGCGCACATCTTTGCCGTAAGAACCCGCTTCACGGCGAAAACACGGAGTACAGGCTGTATACTTTATCGGCAAAGCGTCGCGTTCCAAAATCTCCTCGCGGTGAACATTAGTGAGAGGCACCTCGGCCGTCGGGATCAAGAAATAATCCGGAGTCTCAATCCGAAACAGGTCCTCTTCAAACTTGGGCAAATTGCCGGTTCCCGTCACCGCAGCGCGGTTCGCGAGTGCAGGCGGAATTATTTCCTTGTAGCCGTGTTCGACGGTGTGCAAATCCAACATGAAGTTGATCAATGCGCGCTCAAGGCGAGCAGCCGCACCCTTATAGATAACGAACCGTGCACCGGCTAGTTTGGCGGCGCGTTGGAAGTCTAAAATGTCTAACTCTTCACCGATTTCCCAGTGATTTCTTGCAGGAAAGTCAAACTCCGGCGGTGCGCCCCAACGGCGAACTTCCCTATTGTCGTCTGAATCCTTGCCGACTTTAACATCGGAGTTGGGAAGATTCGGCACGGTTAACATAAAGTTTTCGAATCGCCCTTCAACTTCCGCTAGCGGTGTTTCGAGATCACGAACTTGCTTGCTAAGCTCCTCAACTTCCCGCATCAGCCCGGTGGCATCGGCGCCGGTTTTCTTTATAATGCCGATCTCGCCCGAGCGTCGATTTTTCTGCTCTTTGAGCTTTTCTAATCTACTCAACACATCACGGCGTTCTCGATCGAGCGAAACGAATTCTTCCCAATCGATCACTATACCGCGGGTCGCCATCCGCCTTTTCACTTGCTCCAGATCATCCCGCAACAGCCTTATGTCCAGCATCAAATAATCCTAGATTAGCTCGAATGCGTTCTCAATGTGTTCGACCCGCGGTTGGGCTCCGGGCCAGCAAATACCGACGACATCGAATCTGGCCTCCCGCTGATTGAGTTTTTTCGCGGTCAAAAAGAACTGAGCCGCATAAATCATTCTCTGCTGTTTCCTAACTTCGACAGCTTCCAGTGGCGTTCCATACCCGACGCCCTTACGCGTCTTCACTTCAACAAAAACGATCACCCGCCGGTCCAACATAATGAGATCCAGCTCTCCCGCAGCGCAACGATAGTTGCGCTCAACTAGTTTGTAGCCTTTGCTTTTCAAGAAGAGCTCGGCAATCCGCTCACCCTCTTTACCTAAAACGATTTTGGCTCTGTTTAGGAACACGGGTTGACGAACGGCAAAGCGAGATCCGTTTCGAGCTCTAATGCGCACATCGCACGGACCGGCCTGAAGCTTCGGCGATGAATCGGCGACGGTCCAAATCGCCGCAAAGCTTCCATATGCGTGATGCAGCTATATCCCTTGTGATGGGCAAAGCCGTACTCCGGATAACTCTTGTCGAGTTCGAGCATCATGGTGTCACGCGAAACTTTGGCGAGAATCGAGGCCGCGGCTATCGAGACACAAAGCTGATCGCCCTTGATAATAGTTCTCTGAACAGGAGGTTTCTTGAAGAGCGTGTTTACTGAAAAAAACTCGGCGGGAATCATCTGATTGCCATCGATGAGCAAACAATCGGGCACCGGCCGCAGGGCCCGCAAGGCCTTGGCCATCGCGAGCAAACTAGCCTCGAGAATATTAATTCGATCGATCTCCTCGACCTCGACAACACCCACCGCCCAGCATACGGCGGACTCTCTAATCGTCGGCAGCAATCGCTCGCGCTGCTCGGTCGTTAACATTTTCGAATCTTTGATGTCGGCGTGAGTGAAACCCATCGGCAGGACGACGGCCGCCGCGACGACGGGCCCGGCTAAAGGCCCCCGGCCGACCTCATCTACTCCGGCAACGCAGCTGAAGCCACGCGAGTATGACTGTCGTTCAATGGCTCCCTGCATTAACGGTCGATCGAAGTCTTCAGACAATGTATATTGTTTCCCGCCCATGTCTTCCCTTTTAGCCAAAAGAGAAAACAACTGCAAATAAGAAAGTTTACTCGACAGCGATTGATTTCATCGCAAGACTAACTATTCAAAAACGGGGGCTGCCAGCTATTGATTTCTCGTCAACAGCGATTCGAATTGGATTTGAGTTTGCCCATGTGTTAGAAAATTTAGATGAGACTTAATAGCCAAGATGTCGCACGGGTTGCGCAGTTGGCTCGATTGCGCCTGCTTCCCGAAGAGTTAAATCAGCTCACCATCGAGCTTCAATCTATTCTGCAGTACATGGATAAACTCAGGGAAATTGATACTTCGGAAATTGAGCCCTTCACTCAGGCCGTAGATAGCTCCAATGCATTTCGTGACGACTTGGTTACCAACAATCCTAACACGGACGCAATATTGGCGAACGCGCCAGCGACGGCGAAGACGTTTTTTAAAGTTCCTAAGATCATCGAATGAGTCTGTTCTCACTGACAATCCATGAAGCCAGCGAAAAACTGCGTAAGCGCGAAGTTTCCTCGCAAGAGCTGACGGAAGCCATTTTCCAGCGCCTCGCTGAAACCGACGGTCTGATCCGCGGCTACATCACCCTTTGCCGCGATTCGGCGATCGCACAGGCTAAAGAAGCCGATGAACGGCTGAAGCGGGAAGCATCGGCTTCTCCTTTGCTCGGAATACCAGTGGCTCTTAAAGATAATCTCCTGACCCAAGGGTTAAGGACAACTTGCGCATCAAAGATATTGCAGAATTTTATTCCTCCTTATGACGCCACGGTCGTTACAAAAGTCCGCTCGGCCGGCGCAGTGATTACAGGCAAGACCAACCTGGATGAGTTCGCGATGGGTTCATCTGCTGAAAACTCGGCTTTTTTCCCGACGCGCAACCCCTGGCACTTGGAACGCGTACCCGGCGGATCCTCAGGTGGATCCGCAGCCTCAGTGGCCGCTGATCAATGCATCGCAGCATTAGGCACCGACACCGGCGGTTCAATCCGTCAACCAGCGGCTTTCTGTGGCATAGTTGGCCTGAAGCCAACCTACGGCAGGGTTAGCCGCTATGGCGTCATCGCCTTTGCTTCTTCCATGGATCAAGTAGGTCCCATGACTAAGGACGTTCGCGACTGTGCGCTGCTGCTCGAAGCCATTAGCGGGCACGACCCAGCGGATTCAACTTCCGTCGATTTTCCCGTACCGTCGTACTCCAAATCGCTAACGCGCGATATTACAGGTTTACGCCTGGGCATTCCTAAGGAATATTTCAGTTCCGGGTTGCAGCCGGCCATTGAGCAAGCCCTTGTGATCGCCATTCGTCAGCTTGAAAGCGATGGCGCCATTATCGAGGAAATCTCATTGCCGCATACCGATTATGCTGTCGCTGTGTACTACATCATCGCAACTGCTGAGGCTAGCTCAAACCTCGCGCGTTACGATGGAATGCGCTATGGCCAGCGCGCCCCAGGCGGCGATTTGACGGAAACCTATACGCTTAGTCGGGCAAAAGGGCTCGGGCCAGAGGTAAAGCGACGCATCATGCTTGGAACCTACGCGCTTTCAGCTGGATATTATGATGAGTACTATATGAAGGCACAAAAGGTTCGCACCTTGGTTCGCCGGGATTTTGAGACGGCATTCAAACATTGTGACGCAATTATCACTCCTACCTCGCCGAGTACCGCATTTAAGATGGGCGAGAAGACACAAAATCCCCTGCAAATGTACTTGTCGGATATTTGCACGATTTCGATCAATCTCGCCGGCGTGCCGGCGATTTCGGTACCCTGCGGTCTCGACGGTGAAGGACTGCCGATCGGGATGCAAGTTATTGGAAAACACTTTGACGAGCCAACCATCTTGCGGGTCGCGTATGCTTACGAACAACAAACGGATTGGCACAGGAAAAAACCGGCTTTTTCTGACGCATGAACTACGAAACCATCATCGGCCTTGAAGTCCATGCTCAACTTTTGAGCGACTCGAAGATTTTTTGCGGCTGCTCCACCAGGTTTGGTGCGGCGCCGAACCACAATACTTGCCCAGTCTGCGCCGGCTTTCCCGGCGCCTTACCGGTGTTGAACAAGAAGGTCGTCGAGTTTGCCTTGCGTGCCGGGCTGGCGATGCACTGTAAGATCGCCGGATCCAGCCGGTTGGCAAGGAAGAATTACTTTTATCCTGATTTACCCAAAGGTTATCAGATTAGCCAGTACGAGCTCCCGATCTGCAGCAACGGCTACATCGATGTCGATGTTGGGGGCGCAACCAAACGAGTTCGTTTAATCCGAATCCATATCGAGGAGGATGCGGGGAAGAACATTCACGATGCCTACGAAGATTCGAGCTTGATCGATCTAAACCGTGCCGGAGTACCACTGCTGGAGATCGTCAGTGAACCCGACATCCGCAATGCCGGCGAAGCAGTAAGCTATTTAAAAAGGTTACGCGCAATTCTTCGATATCTGGAAGTCTGTGATGGTAACATGGAAGAAGGCAGCTTCCGCTGTGACGCAAACATCTCGTTACGCAGGATTGGAACGGGGTCCCTGGGAACCAAAGTGGAAATCAAAAACCTGAACTCCTTCAAGGCCATCGAAAAAGCACTGGAGTACGAGACGGAACGTCAGACAGATACGCTTTCAACAGGTGGTGACCTGGTTCAAGAAACGCGGCTCTGGGACGACAATAACGAGCAAACCCGCTCGATGCGATCTAAGGAGTCGGCTCACGATTATCGATACTTCCCGGACCCCGATCTCTTACCGATCAATCTGGACCAAGCGTGGACGCAAGAGGTATGTAGCAATTTGCCTGAGCTTCCAGATGCAAGAAAAGTACGCTTCATGTCGCAGTATGGACTTTCGGCCTATGACGCCGAGCTGCTTACTGGCCGCAGAGATGTTGCCGACTATTTAGAGGCCGCGATTAACATCTGCCCGAATGCCAAAGCAGTGAGCAATTGGATAATGGGCGATCTTTTTCGCGTCCTAAAAGAACGAAAGCTTGATGAACAGCTCCGTATAGACAATTGGCCGATCCAGCCGACACAACTGGGCGATTTGGTACAACTCATTGATGACGGGAAGATCAGTGGAAAAATTGCGAAACTCATCTTTGAGGCCTTGCTCGACACGAACCAATCTCCGCAAGTCATCATGACCCAAAGAGGCTTGGAGCAGGTCTCAGATCCCGCAAGCCTTGAGAGGTCCATTGATCAGGTCTTGATAACCCATGCGCAACAGGTAGCTGCCTACCGCGGTGGTAATGACAAGATTTTTGGCTTTCTTGTGGGTCAGGTTATGAAAGCCTCACAGGGGAAAGCTAACCCGCAAAAGGTCAATGAATTATTGAAATCAAAACTTTCTTGAAGTGTGGACTTGAACAGATCCTTTTTGAAGCTACACAACACCTGCGAACTACGGTAGAGAAGAATGCGCATTAGGTCGATAAGGCTGGGGAAGATTTAGAATGACTCCGACCAGCCCACCCTCTCGGATACTTTTAAGTTGCCGCTCGGCATCATCTCGCAATCGGAAATTTCCAATCCGTACTCGCAATGAATCGGCTGTTCCAGCTTCAGTGATGGACACGGCATAGCCGCGCTGTTCGAAAGTGTCTGCCCAACGGCGTGCTTCCGAGTGGTCCTGGAAAGACATTTGAATAATGTAGCCTTCAAGGGCTTTGGGCACGGGTCTTACGAGCGATTTCATTTCCGGTACGTCTTCAATCCGTTTAGCATGACCCAGCACAGGTTGCTGTTCAAAAGTATCTAGCTCGGCAGCGTTCTGCTGCTTCGAGGGTTTGATCAGCACGGGGGCCGTCGCCTTGGTATCTGCGGATCTCAGATCCATCTTCGGAACGGATGCTACTTCGTCCGGCCTCTCACTTTCGCTGCCAGGCTTTACCTGCTGAGTAGGGGATAACTGCGTTTCAGTCGATCCCGGTACAGGCGGCGTATGGAATCCCACATCAACTTGCGAAAACTCGGTCGGCCGCAATTCTGAAATCGAAGCCCGAAGCTGAGAATCGATTGAATTTGAAGCCGATTCGAGTTGGTCTCTTTTTTCAGCTAGTTCAACCAACTTG
>DASUVS010000170.1:0-2950 GCA_036378835.1 Binatia bacterium
GCAGTCGTGTACGAACACTGCATCAGCGCGTTCGCTGGTTGCTGTTCGAAGCGCACGATCAATTTCCGGGGGACCGCTCACCTCTATCGGCTGAAGGTAAAGTCTTAGAGCTTGCGCTGCGGCTTCTATTTCCTTCCATCGCGTTTCCGCTATCGATTTTCCTGACGCCGGACAGTACAAGACGGCTACGCGTGAGACTCTCGGGAAAGTTTCCTTGAGGATTTCGAGTCGCTTCCCAATCACATCCGTAGAGATGTTGGTCAACCCCGTGACATTACCGTCCGGACGCGCGAGGCTCGCGACAAGTCCCTGAGTGACCGCATCGGCGGAGGTAATCATAACAATAGGGATTGTATTTGTGACTTTCTTGACAGCCCATGCCGCTGTTCCGCTCGTCGTCACAATCAAGTCCAAGTTCAGACGAACCAATTCATCAGCAAGAGCCGGGAGTCGCTCGGCCCGGTTCTCCCAATACCTGCGTTCGATTGTAAGGTTCTGCCTTTCAACCCAGCCGAGATCGCGAAGTCCCTGAAGGAAGGCTATCTCTCGGGGCATGCTGGACGGAGATCGATCGATTCCGAGAAAGCCGATTTGAGCGCCTTCCGGATCCCTGCTGCGCCTCGCTAATAACACTAATCGCTAGGAGCAGAATGACTAGACCAACTTGGATCATCGGTTTTGTCGCTCTCACTTCATTATCCTGCCCGCCGTGGCCAGCACGCACGGCGGAATCTCTGTTTCTGAACGGCTGTCTACTCTATTTGATCACTTTATTCGCTCGTTCGAGCAGGTTGTTTGGAATCGTCAAACCAATCTGTTTTGCCGCCTTTAAATTAATGACGAACTCAAACTTCGTCGCTTGTTGCACCGGCAAATCAGCCGGTTTGGCACCTTTTAAGATCCTGTCGACGTAAACCGCTGCGCGTCGATAGAGGTCATCGTAGTTCGCCCCATAGGACATGAGGCCGCCCGCATCAACAAACTCTTTCTGTGGGTAAATAGCAGGCAGTCTGTGTTTGACAGCAAGCTCGACAATCCGCTTTCTTTCGGTAAAAAAGGGATTACCAGTGGTGGTCATTATCGCGCCCACCTGCTTCTGCTTTGCGGTTTGAAAAGCGCTCTCTAAACCTTTGGCGTCGAGTTGAGTCTGGATCTCCTCCAATTTTATCTTCAAGCCTAGAGCTGCAGGTCTGATCTCTTTCATTGTGGCTTCTCCTGCCGGGCCGCCCCCTCCCGACAGGCCCAAAAATCCAACTCGGATGAGCTTGGGGACTGTGTCGGAAAGTATCTCTAGCCTTTTGCTATTTAACTCGGGCACTAAACTCGACAGCCCGGTGACATTGCCTCCGGGCCGCCCGAGACTGGCAACCAGACCGAAGGCCACGGGGTCTCCAGCATTCGCCATCACAATGGGCATAGTCGTAGTGGCGCTCCTGGCCGCCAATGCCGGTTGCCCGCCCGAAACCACAATTAGATCAACCTTCAGCCGCACCAAGTCCGCGGCAAGATCAGGAAGCCGATCAAATTTTCCTTCGGCAAATCGATACTCGATGGTGATATTTTTTCCCTCAATCCAACCAAGCTTGTTCAGCTCTTGCCGAAACGCTTCCAACAGGACGGCACTCCCAGCAGCAGTGCTATTATCCAGGAAACCTATGCGGAAGACTTTCCCTGTCTGCTGCGCCGATGCGAAACCGCAAAGCGCAAAGAGCATCGCGCAAAGCGTCAATGCAAAGATTTTTCTCTTCACTCTTTTCTACTCACGCCTTTCGCCTCACGGCTCACCGAATTACCCTGGCCGCTCTCGCCAGCACGTTCGGCGGAATCGTCAGGCCGATCTGCTTGGCTGCTTTCAGATTGATGACCAACTCAAACTTCTTCGGCTGCTCAACAGGTAGATCGGCTGGCTTAGCGCCTCTCAAAATCTTATCGACATAAGTCGCGGCGCGCCGGTCCAAGTCGCTCAAGGTCGCGCCGTAGGTCATAAGCCCGCCGGCTTCCACATATCCTGGCTGGTTATATATCGCCGGAAATCCGCTTTTTACCGTGAGGTCTACAACTTCTTTTCGATGAGAAGTGCCGATCAAGCCCGCCACTAACCACATGACGGCGTCAGCTCGCCCATTCCGTGCAGTGCGGAAACCTGTCTCGATATCTTTGGGGCTTAGCACATCGGAATATTGAACCTCCACGCCGAGTGTCTTTGCGGCGAGCTGAATTTCTGTCAAGGCTTGCCCATTGCCCGGCTGGCTCGAACTTCCGAAGACAGCCACACGCGAAAGCTTGGGGATGATCTCCTTCAAAAGCTCCAGTTGTTTTCCGCTTAGCTCCGGTGTCAGCCTCGATAATCCAGTAATGTTCCCGCCCGGACGCGCTAAGCTGACAACAAAACCGTTTCCGACCTGATCGCCGTCCTGTGCATGACGATCGGGATCGTCTTTGTCGCTTTTTTAGCAAAACGAGTTGGTGTTGGACCAGCGGTGACGATGACGTCCACCTTCAGATGCACCAGTTCCGCTGCAAACTCGCTTACGCGATCTGGTTTTCCCTCTCCATATCGCCACTCAACGACAATATTCTTCCCCTCTAGATAGCCAACTTCGCCCAGACCCTGCCGGAATGCGTCACTGCGTACCGAGATAGCAGAACGAGAACTACCAGATAGCCATCCTACCCGCGGGATGTTCGTAAGCTGCTGTGCCTGGGCTACGGCAGCCACCACCGCCAGCATAAAAGCGATTAATGAAAACCCCACCCATTTTCGATTTTGGATACTTCGACCGTGCTTAGGACAGCTTTTAAACGTGTGATTGCCGGAAAGAGATTTCGTAGGAAATGCGTTCATCGGTTTGTCTCCCGGCTTTCAATCCAAATCCCAAATCGAAAATCCAAAATTGTTTCATCGAATTATTCTATCCGCCCGCGCCAGCACGTTTGTGGGGATCGTCAA
>DASUVS010000171.1:0-3747 GCA_036378835.1 Binatia bacterium
AGGCAAGAACATAGCTTTCGAGCTGCGGTATGCGGAAGAGAAACCTCAGCGGCTTTCTGTGTTGGCGGATGAGCTGGTTCGTCTCAAACTCGATGTCCTCGTTGCGGGTGGTCCAAACGATGGCATCGCCGCCAAGAAGGCTACAAAAACGATCCCCATTGTTTTCACCGATACCCCCGCCGATCCGGTTCCGCGCGGCTTGGTTGACAGCCTGGCGCGGCCTGGAGGAAACATCACGGGCTTTTATTCGATGGCCGACGTTCTAGCTGGCAAACGAGTGGAGGCACTCAAGGAGGCTTTACCTAAACTCTCCCGTGTTGCTGTATTGTGGTACCCGAGCGCCGAAAGTGGCCAGCCGCAGTGGGCAGAAAGCCAGCGCGCCGCACGACAACTTGGGCTGCAAATTCACTCTATGGAAATCGGCAGCATGGAGAACTATGAGGGCGCCTTCAAAGAGGCAATAAAAGCGGGTAGCGCTGCTCTTGCAGTGACGCGGCATCGTTTGCCCGGAACCAACGCAGTCCGGAAACAGATCTTCGAGCTGACAGCAAAGTATCGGTTGCCGGCAATTTACTATAGTGAGGATTTCGTCGAGCAAGGTGGCTTGATGTCTTACGGCGCGGACGAAGTCGAGCCGTTCAAGCGCGTGGCATGGATGATCGATAAAATTCTCAAAGGTGCCAAGCCCGCCGATCTTCCCGTCGAGCAGCCGACAAGATTCGCGCTAGTGATTAATCTGAAAACCGCCAAGCAAATCGGTCTTACAATTCCTCCCAACGTGTTGGCAAGAGCGGATCGAGTAATGCGATGAAACGGCTCCGGTTTTTCAATTTTGGATTTTGCACCCCAGGTCGCGCTAAAAGTCTTTTCTTTATTTACGTTCTTTGTGTGTGGCTGTTGGGGTTCTCTACTCCTCTCGATGCACAACAATCAGGCAAGATGTCTCGGGTCGGATTTCTCGCGAACACCAGGACGACAAACAGTATCGAGCCGTTTCGCCGTGGGCTGCAAGCACTCGGCTATACCGAAGGAAAAAACATCCATATTGACTATCGCTATTTAGAAACCAAACGGGAGCTGATTCCGTCTCTGGTATCCGAACTGGTGCAAACGAAGGTCGATGTACTTGTTGCTGGCATCCCGTCCGCAATCCGCGCAGCCCGGGAAGCTACCAAAACAATCCCGATCGTCATAGTGACCAATCAGGACCCCGTCGCGGTAGGCTACGTCGAAAGTCTTGCGCGACCCGGTGGAAACATCACGGGAATCACCAATATGACCCGCGAGTTGGGAGGCAAGCGGCTCGAACTGTTCAGAGACGTTGTGCCGAAACTATCGCGCGTCGGCATTCTATGGAACGCGCGATCGGCGGAAACTGGATTCGGCCGGGGAATCCAAGATTATGAAGCTAAAGCTAAGGCTTTGAACATTCCACTGGAGTCGTTGCCTATCCGCGCGGCAAATCTCGACTTCGAGGGAGCCTTTCGCAGTGCCGCGAAAGCGAGAGTCAGCGCCGTCATCACGCTCGCGCACATCTTTCTCAGCCCATATCGGAGGGAAATTGCCGGGCTAGCCATAAAGCACCAGCTGCCGTCGATGGGCGAGATAGAAGAATATGCAGAGGCAGGCGGACTGATATCGTATGCAGCCGAGGATGATGAAAGTTACCGCCGGGCTGCATGGTACGTCGATAAGATCCTCAAGGGCGCCAAGCCAGGCGAGCTTCCGATTGAGCAGCCAACCAAGTTTGAGCTAGTGATCAACCTCAAAACCGCCAAGCAAATCGGATTAATAATTCCTCCGAATATTTTGGCCAGAGCCGACCGAGTAATTCGATGACCTTAGAATCTAAAATCCCAAAATCTAAAATCCAAAATGCGAATGATCCCGCCGAGCGTGCTCGCGCGGGCGGACGCGGTGATTAAATGACCGTGCTGAATAACGAGTGTTGAGGACTGAGTTGGAGATGGGGAAAGACTCAGGACTCATCGCTCAGCACTTCGGCGGAGAGTCGCGATGAAAAATATTCTTTCCACTTTTCTCATCATCGCGGTGGTGGTTGTGGGCACGATCGCCGAGGCGCAGCAGCCCGGAAAAATCTTTCGCATCGGGTTTCTGGATTCAACCACTGCTTCCGGTATGGGAGGGACTTTGGAGGCGTTCCGACAAGAGTTGAGCAAGCTTGGATGGACTGAAGGAAAGAACATCACCATCGAGTATCGGTTTGCCGAGCAAAAGTTTGAGCGCACCCCCGAGCTTGCGGCGGAACTGGTTCGTCTTAAAGTTGATTTGATCCTGGTCTCAGGGTCACAGCCGGCGTTAGCGGCCAAGAGCGCCACCAATACCATACCCATTGTGATGACAAACGCCGGGGACCCCGTGGCTGCAGGATTGGTCGCCAGTTTGGCACGGCCGGGAGGCAATATCACCGGGAACTCGGGTTTAGAAGCCCAACTAAACACAAAAAGGCTGGAAGTACTCAAGGACGCAGTTCCCAGGCTCGCCCAAGTTGGACTTCTGTGGTCGCCGCGAGCAGCAGAATTGCAACTCAAAGAGCTTAGGTCGGCGGCTCTGGCACTGAAGCTGAAATTGGAGGAGATCGAAACGCAAGTAGACGCCCAAAGCTTGGAGAGCGCCTTTCAAACTGCAAAGCGAAAAAAGGTGGGCGCAATTATAACAACCTCCGGTCGCACCTTCTTCGCTGAACGCAAGCGGATCGTCGAGCTTGCCGGGAAGTACAGCTTGCCAGCTATTTACTATCAGAAGGAGTTTGTCGCTGAGGGCGGTCTCATGTTCTATGGGACAGACTTCGATGACATGTTCCGCAAGTCTGCCCACTACGTGGACAAGATATTGAAAGGCGCCAAGCCGGCGGATCTGCCGGTGCAGCAGGCAACGAAGTTTGAATTCGTTATCAACTTAAAGGCAGCGAAACAAATCGGTCTGACAATTCCGAACAAGCTCCTCGAGCGCGCAAATAAAGTAATCAAATAAATCTTCTACAGCGATTCAGAAATCAGAGATCAGGGCCGTACGTGGGACGGGGCCAGGGATGATCAATTGAAGCTGACAAAACCGATGATCCAGGTTGGTCTGATCCTTGTGCTCATAGCCATCAGTGTTACTGGCGAGGCGCAGCATGGACCGCTCGCTCAAATCGGCTTTCTTGGAACTGATCGTTCCCCGTCCACCATGCCCCGGGAGAAAGCCTTCCTTCAGGCACTTCGTGACCTCGGTTGGATCGAAGGGCAAAATCTTACAATCGAGCGCAGATATTGGCAGAACCGAGCGGACCGACTCCCGGCCCTTGCTGATGAACTGGTTCGGCTGAACTTGGACGCCATCGTGACGAGTAGTGGAACAGCCGCGCGCGCGGTAAAAAAGGCTACCAATACGATGCCGATTGTGATGATTACTTCCGCCGATGCCGTCACTCAGGGACTTATCGCGAGTCTCGCGCGTCCGGGCGGCAATGTCACAGGCTTGACGAACGTGTCTACCGATGTCATCGGGAAACAACTTGAGATCCTTAAGGAAGCTTTCCCGAGAGTCTCACGTGTCGCCGTCTTGCACTGTCCGGCGTCAGGGATATCGATAACCGAGATTCGATGGAAGGAAATAGAAGCCGCAGCGCAAGCTCTAAGACTTTACCTTCAGCCGATAGAGGTGAGCGGTCCCCCGGAAATTGATCGTGCGCTTCGAACAGCAACCAGCGAACGCGCTGATGCAGTGTTCGTACACGACTGC
>DASUVS010000172.1:0-21413 GCA_036378835.1 Binatia bacterium
CGTTTAATTCCGGCGACTTCGCGGGATTCGTGTATCACTGATTCCATGGTCTCACGATCGAGCAGCCCATCTGGCGCCAATGCGCCGGCCGACGTCAGCTCGTGAACCTTCGCGGCATTGGCCGCTGAGATCTTGGTCCACGCCGAACTGTACTTGATCGCCTCGTCGCGCTGCGCCAGGTAGGCACGGATACCTTTCAGCGTAGCGCGAACCGCTCGAAACACGTCGTCGGGCCGCTTCTCCAACTGTTCTTGCGTCACCGAGAGCGACCCAGCGAAGCCTTTCATGAAGCTCCCGGCCTTCGCGATGGAATGGTAACCGCGGTCGACCAGCAGAGCGGTGCCGTCAAAGTTCGCCACTACGCCGTGAACAATCCCGGCCAGAAGCGCTTGATGACGCACTGCCGGCGTTCCCATGTTGAGTAACGTGACATCCCGATCCGGCTCCATGCCATGCGCTTGCAAAATCGACCGCACGACGAAGAAAGTCACGCTGCCGCGGTCGGCCACCGCAATTTTTTTGCCGCGCAGATCTTCGACCCGTCTGATCTCCGGCGGCACCACGAGATCGTACGGAAGTTCGCGAATAAAGCCCATCACCAAGCGCACCTTCGCGCCTTGCAAGTTCGCCAACACAGTGCCCGCGGCAGTGACACCGACTTCGCCGGCCAGTAAGGTTTTTACCGCAAGCCCGGCTGCCATGGGTATCAGCTCGACTTCATAGCCTTCAGCGCGGAAATAGCCTTTCTTCTGCGCCATTATCAAAGGGTAAGATGATGAGCCGAGGCCGGGAATGCTGATGCGCAAGCGCGTGGGCTCCGCGGCACTCCCGGCAAAAGCCTCTCGGCATGCGCTACCGAATAGCAGCATCACGACAAAGAGCAACATCGCTGTTATTGGGTCACGCCTATATGCTGATTTACGGACGTATGTTGCCATCGTGCCGACTCCCTAGTGACTCGCTGCGCGAATCTGTATTCCTCCTGGTTCGCTCATGTCAAGCTTACGGTTGACAGCGCCTCCGCGCTAGTTGTAGTTGGAGATAACCGAACGGCGTCATTTTGACGTGGGGAAGACCAATGAAGAATGGATTCAAGATCATCGACTCCGACATGCATATCATGGAACCGCTGGATCTTTGGGAAAAATACATCGACCCGCGCTTCAAAGAGCGCGCGCCAAGGCCTGTGCGTGTGCCTACGCGCGGCGATTTAAATCTGCTCATGGTCGACGGTAAAGAACCGCGCCAATGTAGTCCGACCTTGGCCCATGACGTGCGTATGATCAGTGGCAGGCGAAATAACACCCGCGGCGATGTCATCGACTTCGCGCGCAAGCAAAATTTCAACGCCGAGTCGCAGCTCGAAGCGATGGATATCGAAGGCATCGACGTGGCCGTGCTCTTCCCCACCGCGTGTCTGCACATCATGACCATGCCGGAAATGGACCCGTTGCTCGCCGAAGCGATCTGCCGCGCTTACAACGATTGGCTCCACGACTTCTGCCAGGAAAATCCCAAGCGTCTTTTCGGCGCCGCGCTGCTTCCCCCTCACGATGTCTCGCTTGCCGTGCGCGAAGCGCGCCGCGCTAGAGAGAAGCTCGGATTCGTAACCGCGTTCCTGCGCGCCACCCCGTTGCCGGGACAGACTTGGTTCAGCGTCTATTGGGAACCTTTATGGGCGGAACTAGAAGAGATAGGCATGACCGTCGGCTTTCACGAATGCACCAATTCAGGACACTACCCGCATCTTGAACGGTTCGGCACAGGCAACCGCTTGCTGCGTCACATCTGTACGCACGTCACCGGGCAAATGGTGACAATGGTCGATATAATCGTCGGCGGCGTATTGGAACGTTTTCCGCAGCTGAAAGTCGCATTCCTCGAATGCAACTGCGGCTGGGCGCCTTCATGGCTGCAGCGCATGGACCGGCATTGGCAACAGCTCGGCAAACATGACGCGCCGCTGCTGACGATAAAGCCCAGTGAATACTTCAAACGCCAGTGCGTGATCGGCTGCGAAGGGGACGAAGCAGATATCGGTAACGTCTGCCAATTGATCGGCGACGATAATCTGGTTTTTTCCAGCGACTATCCGCACAGCGACTCGGACTTCCCCAAAGCCACCCAGGAGTTTTTTCATCAAGAGATGCCGGCGGACAGCCGCAGGAAGATATTGTGGGATAACTGCGTCAAGTTCTATGGGATCGAGGGTTAACGCGATTCAAAGTTCAAGCTGAAGCGCCGATCATACTCTTGATTCCTTGAACTCCGGAACCAGCTATTTTTTTCGCTCCCGCTCTACTTCCGACAACAAGCTTGTATCGAGAAATGGGTCCGGGTAAAGCGGATCTTTCAGTTTCCCTTCGTCGCGCAGTATTTCCAGGAATGACAGCACCGAACCCCTGGTCAAATAGGGATAGTCGGGAAACATCTCCACCATGGCATCGTAACGCTTCGCAATCACTCCGGTATCATTCTGGCGGTAGATCTCTTGGAGCAGTTTTTTGCCGCGCTCAGGCTGAGTTTTCGCAAAATGAATCACTTCGACCAAAGCACGCACGAATCTTTTCACGTCCTCCCTGTTGGTTTTCATAAATGACCTCGTGGTCACGATTGCGTTGCCGGGAAATTCGACATCGCTCGGATCAGCCAGGATGTGAAAGCCATTCCTGAAGGCCAGCTCCTTTTCACTGCTGTTCAACGTCGCCGCCTCGATGGCCCCCGACAACATCCCTCCGATGCGCGCCGGAGTGTCGCCGATCTGGATCAACGTCACATCTTTTTGCGCCTGCAACTTCAGCTTCTTGAGCCCGATGCGAGCGCCATAATCCGCGGTAGTGCCGAAACGGCTGATGCCGACCCGTTTACCCACCAGATCGGCACCGCGTTTGATGATCGGCAGAGCGACGAGAATCTGATCGAGACCGTTCAACCCGGCAAGCATGACTACATCGGCACCACCGACGTGCGCGAGGATCGCTGGCGGACCACCCATGAAGCCGAATTGCACATCGCCGCTGATCAGGGCGGAGACGGATCGGCCACCGATATAGATAGGTTCTAAATGGAGGCCATTTTTCTGAAAGATGCCAGCGCGGGCGCCCAAGGGCAAAACCACTTGCGATACGGCTAGGGAACCGTAAGACGCGCGCAGGCGGGTTTGGGCGATGCTGGTCTGACATGCGAACAGCAAAATGCCCAAAGTTAGAGTTGCACAGAATCCGGCACGGCACATAGCGAGCTCCTCCGCGATGATTAATGATGATTGTACAGCCGCGCGCAATTGTCCCAGAGAATTTTTTTCTTTGATTGCTCGCTGATCGGTATCGTCAGAAACTCATCGAGCGCGTGCGGCCAGCGGCAGTCAATGTGCGGGTAATCGGTGGAAATGACGATATTATCGTCGCCCAAATAATCGATCACGTTCTTGACCAGCGCTTCATCCACGTCCACAGAGATAAAACACTGCTCCTTGAAATACTCACTGGGCTTCTTGCGTAAAGGAATATTTGCCATCGCGCCCTGCATCTCCCAATACTCATCAATCCGATAAAGCAACCACGGCAACCAGCTGCAATTGCCTTCGAGAAAAGCCACTTTCAGTTTAGGGAACCGTTCCAACACGCCGCCCGCAGTGAAGGCGCTGACCGCCAGAATTTGCTCGATCGGATTGCGCAGCGGATTGACCAAAAGCGCCTGATTAGGATGGCCTTCGAAGCGATCTTTCGACACCTGCGGCTGCTCCGGGCGCGCCGGCGGATGAAAACAGATCGGAATGTTCATTTCCTGCGCTTCCTGCCACAGCGGATCGAAGTAACGATCATGGATCTGCCGGCCGTTGATCGGCTCCGGGCAAAGCGACAAACCGACTGCGCCGTTCTCTACGGCACGTTTAGCTTCGTTCACGGCAAGATCGACGTCATGGAGCGTAATCAACGCTGATCCTTTGAGACGCCTGGAATCCGCTTTGCAGAAATCGGCCATCCAATCGTTCCATGCCTTGCACAGATCGTTGGCGTACTCCGGCTCAAATTTCTCGTTGGTGTGGAGCGGTGAAGTGCGAAACAGGACTGCGATGTCCAAACCTTCCTTATCCATGGCCGCTAGTTGAGAAATATTGTCGTAGTCGCGCGCCAGCGATTCGTTGAAGCGTTCGGCCATGCGCTTTTCATGAAAATCCACCACGTCGCTCGGCGGCCGAATCGGCTTGCCGTTCCCTAAGAAATAGCGCGTCATGCCGTGCTTTGTGCGCGGCTGGCCGCGCGGAATGCGCTCGCCCCATTTGGGATTCATGTACTTCGTGTACAAATCAGCCGGCTCGAAGACATGCATATCGCTGTCGAAGGCGCGAAAGCCGTTTTTTGACATGCCAAATTCCTCCCTTCATGCGAGTCGAGTATCAGATAGGTCGCTTCTATCGCATCGCATCTTGTGTAAGCAAGGATCAAAACTCACCTAAAAGGAATCGCGCGCAGCACAGGAGGCAATCAATTTGCTTGACCTCTTCGAAAGTCAAAGATTTAGAAGCCTGCTCTTTGCGAGAGCGAAGTGCCTAGACACCCGACTCAGAAAGCGCACCATCCGTTTGCGGGGGTCGCCATTATCAACTTACATGTGGCAACCTAACGTGGGCGTCCTGACAAGTCTTTAGCGAAGAAGTGACCGTCAACTTTTGTCGATTTTCAAAAACAGCTGGAGAATAGAGACCCGCGTACGTTCTAGTGAGACTCCTCTTTAGTTGGCGTCTTTACGCCTTTACGCGAGAAATTCCGACCTCGTTGCGATCATTTCTCTGAGTTAGATTCACTTACAAATGTGGCATGATCTCTTTGGCGCAGATTTCCAAATGCTCCATCTCATCAAACATGGGATTGAGGACAATGTGCTGCGCGCCGGCGTGAACGATCTCTTGAATCTTTTCGGCGCATTCGGCGCTGCTACCCCAGATCGAGACCTTGGGTCCCAAATCAGCGTTTTTGTAACGTCGAGCAAACCATTCTCGAATACGCTTCTCGCCGCGAGCCTTATCGTTGTCGACTGCGAGATAGACTCTCTTGGCAAAATGAAAGCTAGCCGGATCGCGCTGCGCCTGGTCTAAGAAAATACGAATACGCGCCGCCTCGCGAATGAAAGATGCGGAAGAAGACGACCCTGCGCCCATCCAACCATTGGCGGTCTTCACTGCCCGCCCAAGGGCGTTGTCGTGATGGCCGCCAAAGATGATCGGCAAGTGCGGCTTTTGCAGCGGTTTGGGTTCCATGGAGATTTCTTTGAAGCTCCAGTACCGGCCTTGAAAACTCGCCGTCGGCTCCATCCAAAGAAGCTTCATGATCTGCACTGCTTCGGTAAAGCGTGTCACTCGCCCTTCCCGGCTGTAGCCAAAAACATCCTCATGAGATCCGAGATGACCACCGCCAAGCCCGACGCCCAAAATTGCGCGGCCGCCGCTCATTACGTCCAAGCTCGAATACGCCTTGGCTAACTGCAACGGGTTACGCAGCGGCAACAGAATGACCGACGTGCCCAACTTCAATTTGGTTGTGATCCCGGCGACATAGCTCAGCAGTGTCACCGGTTCGAGCATGGTGAAGTCGCCGATGATCCGTTCCTGCAGCCATAAGCTGTCGTAACCAAGCGTCTCCGCTCGCATCGCGAAACTGCGAATGTGCTCCATGTCGGTGGGGCCATCGAAAAAAACTTGAGGAAGCTCGATGCCGCAAGGTGTGTGCAGGTTGGCCATATGTTGGGTCCTTCCTCTTGAAGTTTCCTTAATCGCTCAGAACGGAAACTCGCCCACTTGCGCGCGCTTCGCTAACGAGTTCTGAAGTTCACACTTTCATGTTCCAATACTCAGTCGCTGACCAACATTCAGCAGTAAAAGGTTCAGCGCGCCCGGACCTCTCGCCTTCATACTGATCGCGCCTCTCGGTGTCAACTCAGTTTCGGCCCGAAACTTTCGCCCGCTCAGACATGTCAGAGTTTTTTATTTGGAGCTTGACTGTCACCCGGCATTTTGGTGAATATGAGGGGGTGAATGGAGCAAGGCAGCAGATGGTTCACAGGAGTTTTTGTGAAGCGCGCGGAAAAAAGCGGATCGCCTGTAAAAAAGCCGGCTCGAAGGCGTAACATCGACGTCCAGACGGAACAAGGGCAGCAATCGACGATGGCTACTGCGTCTTCAACATTAAAAGCCACTCCCCGCAGCACTGATCGCCCCGAGGAGAGTTCAATTTTCAAGGAAAGAAAACGGCTTTTTTTGGGCGTTGGCGACGAAGTCACGCATCTTCGTTATGAGCACTGGGGCATCGGTGTGGTGATGGAATGTATGACATCGTCAGTACCAGGCGGCACCTGCCTCGCCCGGATTCGCTTCCAAGACGGCACACTGCGCTGTTTTAACAACGATCTCGATAACGATAGCTGCTGTTACTATTTCGGCCTGCGCCGTTACTGGAACCCGACGCACGGAGTGAACGCAATCCGCTCAAGGCTTTTTATGCGAGGTTAGTGCATGTTGAAAACCGCCAAAACCGCTCGCCGCCTAATCGTTGCCGCATTGTTTGTCGGCAGTCTGTCTCCATCAATTCTGAACGCGGAAGAAGCCATCGAAATAGCCGCTGTTGATGTCGGCGTAACCGCTGGCAATCTCGTGTTTCTTCCGGCTAAAGCGGCCTCCGTAGCGATGGGCTTGGTTAGCGGCGCTTTATCGTTCGTGCTAACCGGCGGTAATGCTGATCTGACGAGGCAGATTTGGCGCGACACCACTGAAGGTCCTTATCTCATCACCCCGCAACAAGCGCGTAAAGCCATTGGCGAACGTCCCGAACTGATGGAACCAAAATAAAAACGGCATGTAACCGCCATCGTTGAGATGGAGCCACATGCCGTTTTCATCGTACGTCCGATCGATTAAGCCAAGTTCTTCTTGAAAAAACTAACTGTTCTTCCCCAGGCGTCCTTAGCCGCCTCGGGGTTATAACGATCAGCGTTGGTATTATTATTGAACGCATGTTTCGCCCCGGGGTAAGTCTTAACATCGAACGACTTTCCCGCCTTTTGCATCGCCGCTTTCAATGGTTCAACGCCCGGCATGATGTTCGCGTCATCTTCAGCGTAATTGCCCATCACCGGACAGGGAATATTTGCCACTGAATCGAGCGGATCGGGATTGCGTCCGTAATAAACCACGGCGGCGTTGAGATCTTTATTTTTGGTGGCAAAATTTAATGATTGACCGCCACCCCAACAGTAACCGACAACGCCTACCTTGCCGTTCACGTAGCTCTGCTTCTTCATGTAATTAAGAGCCGCGGTCAGATCCTCCGCGACCATCCCACCGTTTACTTTCTTGATCGCTTCGGTGGCCTCGTCGCTGCCATTGTATTGATCGCTGCCGCCGATGCGCCCCATACAGTCCACCGCAATCGCTGCAAAGCCTTCCTTGGCGAAGTGTCGAGCGACGTCTTTGATGTGACCAACCAGGCCTCTATTCTCATGGATGACGATAACCGTTCCCAGGTTCTTGCCATCCTTGGGTCGTGAAACATAGGCACTGACGTTCCCCGCACTGCCAGGAAACTGTACCATCTCCGACGTGAGACTCGAATCGTTCGGATCAACGATATTGTCTACAGTTTGAGCCATCTTAGTTCTCTCCTTTCGCGTGTTATGGATGGCCCAGCTATAGCCAAAATCAACCCACAAATCCAGCGAAGGATGACTTGTTTGGAAGAAATAATTGAGCGCCAAATGCCGCCAGTCAAGCACCGACATCGCAGACCTGTTGCCTTCGTTCCGGAGGGTTCGTCCCTTGATCGCTGTGTCACCCTGAACTGCGGAGTTCGGGTTCAACAGATTAAAACAATTCACAGAAGCTAAAACGCCGCGCTCATAATTAGCGCGGCGTTGGTGAGACTTACTCGATCGGAGCTATAATCTACTCAGGAGGTACTCGTGGATGTGGGCGAAGATTCGGATTTAGATGGAGCAGACTCTTTCTTGGTCTCGGGTTTCGTTTCCTTGCTTTCCTTTTTGGATTCTTTGGACTCTGAGGACGACGAACTTGCGCCGTTCTCGGTCTTGGGAGCATCTTTACCCTTGCGCGCGTAATCGGTAATGTACCAGCCGGTGCCCTTAAGCTGAAACGATGTGTTCGAGATCAGCTTCTTTACCTTCCCTTTGCAGGTCGGACACTTGGATAATGGTTCTTCGGTAATTCTCTGAGTCGTTTCAAAAGTTCCACACTTCTGGCACTCGTATTCATAGACAGGCATGCTAGTTCCTCAATTACGATGGTCAATCCATAAGCTAATCACAGACACCCGGCTTGTCAATCGATACGGTTAGCTCCCGGAACTAGTTGCTGGTTCGTTGTTCGATTTGGTTCTATCCTTGCCGTCGGCAAGGATGTGGGCGCCACCAAACGCTTCAGAGCGGTTGCCAAAGAGCACCAGAGGCTCGGTTCCAGTATTGGTAATCTGGTAATAATCCTTTGCGCCAAGAAACAGCACGTCGTGTTTTTTGACTAGTCGCTCATCGCCTTTGATGCTCTTGACCGTGCCCGATCCTTCGAGCACGAGAAAAGTCTCCGGGCTGGCATGATAGTGCATGTCCGTTCCGTCACCGGGAACGAAGTAGAGCATCCATGAGCGAAAATTATCGGTTCCGAAAAGGTCGATCTTTCTCTTCTTGGTTTCGCGCGCTTCGTATTGTTTTTCGCCCAAGTTGACAAAGTCCATGATTAATCTCCCTGTTGGAAAGTATTCGATTCTAACTTACAGGCGCAGTACTACGCAAGGATTGACAATCTGCCCTGACAGGTGTGGAGTGCTGCACTATTGAGACAAGCGTTTACTTGATCACAATCAACAACCTGATAATCGCAACATCGGGCTTTGACTGCCGACGAACGCGGAGGTGAGCCATGACCAGCTCTTGGGAAAGTACTACCGTCGATAACAACACAATGCCGCTGTATCTCAGTGTACCCGAGCGTGGCGGTCCAGTGCCCGGCATTGTCGTCGTTCACGGACAGTCGGGCCTGGAAAGTTTCATCAAAGAAACGACTCATATGCTCGCGCTGCAGGGTTATGCCGCCATCGCGCCGGACCTGTACCATCGCGACGGTCCGGATTGCAAAGACGATAACGCAACCAAAAAATCGCGAGTGCGCGACGCCGGTATTATCCAGGACATAAACGGCGCGATGCAGTTTTTGAAAAACCGCCGACAGGTAGACGGCGCGCGTTTGGGTATCGTCGGTTTCTGCATGGGCGGACGAATCGTTTATCTAATGTCGGCCGCAACTCGGGACTTGAAAGCCGCTGTGATGTTTTACGGCAGCAGCACGATGACGCCGTTCGGCGAGGGCCCATCGCCGTTTGATCGCACACGCGAAATCAGTTGCCCTATTCAAGGACACTTCGGCGCGGATGATCAGAACCCATCACCCGAGGATATGCGCAAGCTCGATGGCGAACTCACTCGCTGGAATAAGCCGCACGAGTTTCACACTTATGCCGGCGCCGCTCACGCCTTTGCTAATGCAGGTTCCGCCAATTACCGGCCTCACGCAGCGGCTTTGGCATGGCCCAAAGCCATGGAATTTTTCAGCCGGCATTTGATCGGTTAGAGAATCATTCAAGCGCGCCGAAGAAAGAGGTGCACGATCGTAAAGATCGTGCGCCGTTGGATTTGCATGCTGCCGGAGCAGTTCATTGCGCATTTTTCAAGGTCGTTGCGCGATGCGCGCCACACCCGGAACATCCTCAACACCTGCCAGCAGCCGTCTTGATGCTCGCGGTCCTTCCATAGTAAGAAATGATTCTAGCCATGGCTGGCAAGCTATGAGCGTTATCCGAAGAATCCGAATTACGAGGAACTGACGGATGGCTGAGAATTCAGAGGGGTCGGGATCGGCTCGTCATCACATGCATTACTACAATGCCGCAGCCGACTTGATTGAACGCAACCTCGCTGTGCGCCCTGAAAAAATTGCCTACATCGACGAGAACGGCCGTTACACCTTTGCCGAGCTGGCAGAGCGCGTCAATCGCTGCGCCCATGTCCTTTGTGAGCTGGGTGCGACCTTGGAGTCGCGCGTCATGGTTTGTTTGAGCGATACCATCGATTTCCCGAGCGCGTTTCTTGGCGCCATCAAGGCAGGGCTCGTTCCGGTCGCGGTAAACACGCTGCTCACCACTGGTGATTACGACTTCATGCTGCGCGACAGCCGCGCTCGCATACTGGTGGTATCCGAGTCATTACTTCCGGTATTCAAACCGACACTGGCGGGACAGCCGTTCCTAAGCCATGTTGTGGTCTCCGGCCCGAGCGCTTCCGACGAACCTCGGCTTGCAGAGTTGATGGCGGCCGCTAACAACGAGTTTACCGTCGCGCCGACCTGTCCCGATGACGCCTGCTTTTGGCTTTACTCTTCGGGCTCCACAGGTACACCGA
Organism: Binatia bacterium; assembly: GCA_036378835.1. GTDB lineage: Bacteria > Desulfobacterota > Binatia > UBA9968 > UBA9968 > WHTF01. Next base: position 10,459 of record DASUVS010000172.1, read on the forward strand.
AAGGCACTGTGCACGTTCAGACCAGTATGGTTGCAACCACAGAGCTTTACGCCAAACCAATCTTGGGAATCGAGGAGAGCGATGTTGTATTCTCGGCGGCGAAATTGTTTTTCGCCTATGGTCTGGGTAACGGGTTGAGTTTTCCGCTTTCAGTGGGCGCGACCACGGTCTTGCTGGGCGAGCGGCCGACGCCTGCTGCGGTTTGCTGGATTCTGCGCCAGCATCGGCCGACAATCTTTTATGGCGTGCCGACTCTTTATGGCGCGCTCCTGGCCAGCGCGGAATTGCCCAAACGAGATGAGCTTAACCTGCGACGTTGCACGTCGGCCGGCGAAGCCTTGCCGCCAAACGTCGGCCGTAAGTGGCTCGAACATACCGGAGTAGACATTCTCGATGGCTTAGGTTCCACGGAAATGCTTCATATCTTTTTATCCAATAGACCCGGCGACGTGCGCTACGGGACTTCCGGCAAACCGGTTCCGGGGTATGAGGTGCGACTGCTCGATGAGGACGGCAACAAGGTGGCCAAAGGTGAGATCGGCGAATTGCAGGTCAGCGGCCCCAGCAGCGCCGCATACTACTGGAACAATCGCGAGAAAAGTCGCACCACGTTTCTCGGCAGATGGACCAGGAGCGGCGACAAATACATCGAAAGCGAAGACGGTTATTTTACCTATTGCGGGCGCGCCGACGACATGCTCAAGGTCAGCGGCATCTGGGTCTCCCCATTCGAGGTCGAAGCAGTGCTGGTCTCGCACGAAGCGGTGCTGGAAGCCGCGGTCGTTGGCCGTGCCGATGATAACGGGCTGATCAAACCCAAGGCATTCGTTGTTCTACGCGGCGATTTAACACAGACAGCCGAGCTCACTGCCGAACTACAGCAACACGTCAAAACGCATTTGGCGCCGCATAACTATCCCCGCTGGATCGAGTTCGTGGCCGAGCTGCCAAAAACCGCCACCGGCAAAATCCAAAGGTTCAAACTGCGAGAGCCAATGGGGAAATGACCCGCGCTGAACTTTTCGGGCTACGGAGACAATCATGAACATCGATCTCAACTCAAGCCGCCGGCAATTTCTTGTCAGGGCCGGCCTACTTACGGCAAGCGCATTGCTGCCGAATCCGCCGGCACTCGCACAGACTCAGAAGATTCGCATCGGCCTCATGCTCCCTTACACCGGCACTTATGCCCAACTGGGCACCGCAATCACCAACGGCTTTAAACTGACTGTGGCGGAGCGTGGCGGTAAGCTCGCCGGTCGCGAACTCGAATACTTTTCCGTCGATGACGAATCCGAACCGGCTAAAGCGCCGGAGAACGCCAATAGGCTGGTGCAGCGCGACAAGGTGGACGTGCTGGTCGGCACGGTTCACAGCGGCGTGCAGATGGGCATGGTCAAAGTTGCGAAAGAAAGCAATACCTTGATGATCATTCCCAATGCCGGCCTCGATGCCGCTACCGGAGCGCTGTGCGCGCCGAATATCTTTCGCACTTCATTTTCCAATTGGCAGCCGTCCTTTCCAATGGGCAAAGTGCTCGCGGACCGCGGCATGAGCAATATTGTGACGCTGGCTTGGAAATACGGCGCTGGTCAGGAAGCCGTCGCCGGATTTAATGAAGGCTTTATCAAAGCCGGCGGCAAATCGGTTCGTGGGCTTTGGATTCCGTTTCCCAATGTTGAATTTCAAGCATTGCTCACCGAAATCGCTTCGATCAAACCAGACGCGGTGTTCGTGTTTTTTGCCGGCGCCGGCGCGGCAAAGTTCATCAAAGATTATAATGCGGCTGGGCTGCGCAGGCAGATCCCGCTCTTCGGTTCGGGTTTTCTCACCGACGGCGTGCTCGATGCCGTGGATAAAGCCGCGGAAGGCCTGGAAACTACGCTACACTATGCCGATGGCCTGAACACCAAGCGGGATCGCGAGTTCCGCGCGGCCTATGACAAGGCATACAAGAGCGAGCCCGACGTCTACGCGGTGCAAGGCTATGACGCTGGTCTTCTCCTCAACATTGGACTAGATGCAGTGAAGGGCGACGTCACCAAAAAGAAAGAAATGATCGCGGCTATGGAAAAAGCCAAGATCGACAGCCCGCGCGGACCCTGGACGATGTCGAAAGCGCACAATCCAATTCAAGACATTTACTTGCGCAGAGTAGTGGGGCGCGAAAACAAAATGGTCAGCATCGCGCATAAAGCGCTCGCCGATCCTGCGCGGGGATGTAAGATGTAACCCTCGCAGGCCGAAGCCGGCCTGTGAGGGGTTCAAGACGTTCAAATCGTTCAAGACGTTCAAGCCGTACCGGAATCGCAAAGCGATATACAAACTTCTTTTGCATAAACCACAGACACGAACTCGTGCGGCCTCTTAAACGTTTTCAACTGCTTGAACGATTTGAACGGCTTGAACTGCCTTTATGTTTTATTTGATTCAACTTCTGAACGGCATCCAATACGGCCTTCTATTGTTTTTACTGGCCAGCGGTCTGACCCTGATCTTTGGGATTATGGGTGTCATCAATCTCGCCCACGGCAGCTTCTATATGATTGGCGCCTATCTGGCTTATTGGCTGGCAAGGACAACGGGCAGCCTCTGGTTGGCAATTCCGCTCAGCATCATCATCGCCTTCTCAATCGGTTTGCTGCTTGAGACAACCATCTTCAGCCGGCTGTACAAACGCGACCATCTTTATCAGGTCTTGCTCACGTTCGGCTTGATCCTGGTGTTCGAGGAGTTGCGCAGCATTTTGTTCGGCGACGACGTGCATGGCGTTCCGGTGCCACCGCTGCTGGATTTTTCGATTCCACTCACCGAGACGCTCTCGTATCCGGTCTACCGCCTGTTCGTCACCGCCGTATGCCTCGCTATTGCCCTTACCATGTACTTCGTCATCCATAAGACCCGACTCGGCATGATGATCCGCGCCGCCACCAGCAATCGCGAAATGGCCGCTTCGCTCGGGGTCAACATTCCGTTGCTGTTTGCGTTTGTCTTCGCATTCGGCGTCGCGCTCGCAGCCTTTGCTGGAACGATCTCGGCGCCGATTGCCTCGGTGTCGCCCGGAATGGGCAATCACATCGTGATCATTTGTTTCGTGGTCGTGATCATCGGCGGCATCGGTTCGATCAACGGCGCAATGATCGCGGCTTTGGCGATCGGCCTGGCCGACACCCTCGGCAAAGTAACGGCGCCGGAATACTCCGCAGTCGCCGTTTATTTGCTGATGGCGGCGATTCTCTTATGGCGGCCCCAAGGAATCGCCGGCAGAGCTTGACGTCGTGACCCCTATCACTCTGCCGCGATCGGTCTTACTCGTCGCCGCCGCGGCGATCGCCGTCTTCCCGCTTGTCGGCTCGACATTTTACGTTCAGCTCGGCGCCAAGATCATGATCATGGCGATCTTTGCCTTGAGCCTGGATTTTCTCGTCGGCCATACCGGTCTGGTGAGCCTTGGACACGCAGCTTTTTTTGGCTTGGCGGCATATGTGCTGGCGTTGATTTCACCTCAATATCAGGCAGCCAATCTCTGGTTGACCTTGCCCGTGGCGGTTGTAATCACCGCTCTGGCGGCGCTGGTGATCGGTTTTCTTGTTGTGCGAACCACCGGCGTCTATTTCATCATGGTGACGCTTGCCTTCGCACAGATGCTCTATGCTATTTTTCACGACACCAATCTGGGCGGCGGCTCGGATGGGATTTACATATACGTGCGGCCGGAACCGGCAGTAGCCGGCACTCGACCTTTCAATCTGGAAAGTCCGGAACAGTTTTACTACTTCGTGCTGCTGATCATGGTGGGTGTTTATGCTTTGTTGAGTAAAGTGCTTCATGCGCCGTTCGGGCGCGCGCTGGCGGGCATCAAAGCCAACGAGCACCGAATGCGCTCCATCGGCTATCCGGTATCGAGCTACAAGCTCGGCGCTTTCGTGTTCGGCGGCGCGATCGCGGGGGTCGCCGGTTATCTCGCCGCGTGCCAGTTCGGATTCGTCAATCCCGAGATTCTCGCCTGGCACCATTCGGCCGGCGTGTTGATGATGGTAATCCTGGGCGGCATGGGCAAACTCCACGGCGCGGTGCTCGGCGCGTTCGCTTACATCTTGCTGCAAGAAATTCTCTCGACGCCGTTGCTGCTTGGTTCGTACGCCAAACACTGGCAGCTGGCCATGGGAAGCTTGATCGTGTTCATCGTGCTTGCGTTACCGCACGGGCTGGCCGGAATTCTCGATTCCTCGTTACGCAGCCGCTCAAGCAAGCCGGCGCGGGTGGAAGAGGCGGCCGATGATTGAGTCGATCCTGCAGGTGCGCCAATTAGCCAAAAAATTCGGCGGTCTTGCAGCGGTCGACGAGGTTTCTCTGGACGTCAATGTCGGCCAACTGCATGCGGTGATCGGACCTAATGGCGCCGGTAAAACCACACTGATTAACATGCTGTCGGGCGATCTATCGCCCAGCGCCGGCAGCATTCGGTTCGGCGGCACCGAAGTGGCGCATCTTTCACCGGAGCGTCGCTCGCGTTTAGGAATCGGCAGAAGTTATCAGAAGGTTAATATTTTTGCCGCATTCAGCGCGCTGGAGAACTGCCGCTTGGCAGCGCAATCGCGCGATCCGCATCCATGGAATTGGCTGCGCCAGGCAAGCTCCTATGATCAGATCATGGCTAACGCCCGATCCGCGCTTGCGGATGTCGGTTTAACAAATCGCGCTGACACCCTAGCGTTCACTCTCAGTCATGGCGAGCAGCGCCAGCTGGAAATCGCTATGTCGCTGGCCACCCAGCCCAAACTGCTTCTGCTCGACGAGCCGTTGGCGGGTCTTGGCATCGAGGAATCTTCAAGCATGGTCGACCTGATCCGTCGCATGGCAGAAATGCATGCTATTCTTTTGGTGGAACACGACATGGATGCGGTCTTCCAACTGGCTCGCGTGCTCACGGTGATGGTCGATGGCAGGGTTCTCGCTTCCGGCAAGCCGGGCGATGTTCGGGGAGACGAGCAAGTTCAACGCGCGTACCTGGGAAAGTTTGACGAACACCGATGACGCTCCGCTCGATCATCGAAGCCCAAGGCTTGCACACGTACTATGGCGCCAGTCATATTCTTCACGGCATTGACTTTCTAGTGCGCCGCGGCGAAGCCGTTGGGCTTATGGGGCGCAACGGCATGGGCAAGACCACTCTGATCCGCACGCTGGTTGGTCACATCGCGCCGCGCCATGGCGCGATCAAAATCAACGACCGTGTCATGACGCGCGCGGCGCCCTACCTCATCGCGCGCCAAGGCATCGCTTACGTTCCCGAGGGGCGTGGTATTTTTCCGAACCTTTCCGTGCGCGAAAATTTGATTATGATGGCGCGACCAGGACCGAATGGGCAATGTGATTGGACCTACGAGCGGGTGCTGCAAACCTTCCCTCGTTTAGCCCAGCGCTTGTCGTATGGTGGACAACAACTTTCCGGCGGCGAGCAACAAATGCTTTGCATCGGCCGCGCCCTGATGACCAATCCAACGTTACTGGTGCTCGATGAGGCCACTGAAGGCCTGGCGCCTCTGATTGCCCAGGAAATTTGGCGCATCATCCGCACTGTTCGCGAAAGTGGTATCGCTGCCATCATCGTTGACAAAAACTTCGGCGCCGTTTCGGCTCTCACCGATCGGAACATTATACTGGTCAAAGGCCGCATTGTTTTTGAAGGCACCGGCAGTGAATTACGCAAGCGGCCGGAACTGCTGCAGCAGCATCTCGGAATTTGACCGAAATTCCCGCTTAGCCGTGCCCATTGAGCCGCTTGACACTTTATGGTTGCTTTGAGAGGTTCGGCTGCCGGTGATTTTCTCCTCAAGGAAGGTAATTATGGACAACCAGAAGTTTGTCGATTCCATTATTCAAGAAATTGTTCAACCAGGCGTCGATCAATTAATCAATAACCGTTTTTTTACCGAGTTAAGGCAAGGCAAGTTATCGCAGAAGCGGCTCAAAGGCTTCGCGCTACAGCACTATCATTGCAACCACGCGATCAATAAGGGACTGGCGTTCTGCATGGTGAGAAACGCCAATAACCCGCCGCTCTACAATCAGTTTCAGGAGCTGTTTACCGAAGAGCAGTCGCACCCCGGCTTGATGAAACGTTTCGGTTTGGCCATTGGGTTGACTGATGAAGATTTTGACAGAGAGCTGTTGATCTTTGAATGCGTGGCTCACACCGCTGCGGTGATCCGGGGCATGTTTTTAGGAACCCAGGCCGAAAGCCGCGCCGGCGCGCTGGTGAATGAAACCATGGTTTGCCGCTATTCCGGAGAATTCGATACCTACTTGGAGAGGCACTACGGTTTCGACAGCCGCGCCCGAACATTCTTCATCGTCCATAGCAAAGTGGATCAAGAGCACACTGCCATGGCTTCCGAAAGCATCGCGCGCAATGCCAACACCGACCGTGACAAAGAGATGGTCCGTGCCGCAGCGCGCAATATGGTCCGTTTCAAACTGGCCAAATTCGAAGGCATCTATGACGCGTATGCCTGAGACACGCGAGCAGGCTGCTGAAAAGCCTCATATACTTTCGAAAGAGGAATACGAAAGCTAAAAACTGAATTCCGCTTTCATCCCTGTGATTCGCGCCCGTTGTCTCTGGAGTCTTTTTGAGCAGTCTGCATTTCGAAAATCGCAATGACTTTTAAAACAGACTGGGTTTCGAAGACGCTAGCTGAAGGGGCAATGACGACGATAACGCCTGGAGGTGGTTTGCATGATCAAGATGATCCCAACGGCGCTCCGGCTTCTTGCCCTATCGACACTTCTCATTAGCGCGACTGAGCTCGCCTGGTGCGCTGAGAAAACCAGCAAACTCGCGCCGGTTCGCATCGCGTACGTGTCGCGCAGCATCTTGGATATGCCCTATGTGATCGCTCGCGATCGAGGTTTTTTCCGCGAGGAAGGTTTGGAAGCAGAGTTTGTCTTTATGAAGGCGATTCAGACGGTGCAGACAATGCTTGCCGGCGGCGTCGACTTTGGCACCGCGACGGGTACGGCGATTAGCGCCGCGGTAAACGGCGCCGACGTACGCGTCGTGTTCGCTCTGACGGACAAGCCGTCCTTCGATATGATCGCGCAGCCGAACGTCACCAACGTGCAGCAGATGCGCGGCAAGAAACTCGGCATTTCCGCGCCCGGCTCGCTCACAGAAATTCTTGCTCGGCAGATTCTGCTCGTGAACAAGATCCCGCTGGACCAAGTCACCATGCTCTCCCTGGGCACCAGCGATGTTACCTACGTTGCCCTGAAAGCGGGCACCATCGACGCGACCATGCTGCAGGTGCCGCAGAACCTCATCTCCCAAGAAGAAGGCTATCGGAAGATCGCCTCCGGCGCCGATGTTTACCGAGCCGTTCAAGGAGGTCTGACCACGACCAAGACGGTCCTCAGCGAACGTCCAGAGGTGGTCACGAGAGTGATTCGGGCAACGCAGAAGGCGCTGCGCCTGATCCGCAACGATAAGAAATTCACGGTGGAGTTTATCAAGGGACCGTTTCTCGACCTGGGAAAGGATCGCGACAAATACGCCGATCGAGTTTATGACACCGCTTTGGCGTTCTATCTCCAGTCGGGAGTGGTCGATGAAAAATTGCAGCGCGACATGATCGCCACCGCGGCGCAACGAGTCAAACCCAAAGATCCGGTCCCGCCGGAGCGTGTCTTCGATTTCAGCTTCGCACAGAAAGTTGCGGATTCGATGAAGTAGAGGATGCAGACAAGATTACAATTCTGACGGACTGAACCCTTGAACGTTCAACGGATAGAACAATCATTCGGAGGGATAATGAAATTCAGCACTGACCGAATACTGACCACCCACGCCGGCGCGTTGCCGCAGCCCGATGATCTAAAGCAGATGCATACAGCAAAGATCAGCGGCCAGCCAATTGATGAGGCCGCTTTTGCGCAGCGGGTGCGCCAATCCGTTGCCGAAGTGGTTAGAAAACAGTTGGCTTGCGGTCTCGATATCATCAACGATGGGGAAGTCGGCAAGTCGAACTTTTCGCGTTACGCGCGGGAGCGACTGAGCGGTTTTATCGAGCGTGATGCGAAACCGGAAGACCATGTCTCTTCGATCTTCGCTCGCGACATGGTCGAGTTTGGCGACTATTTTCGCAGGCGCATGGGTGGCATCCGCGGCGAAAACGTCAAGAGGGTCTTCTGCAACGGGCCGCTCAAATACGTCGGTCATGCCTCGCTTCAAGCCGAGATCGAAGACTTCAAAGCCGGCCTGCAAGGGCAGTCTTATGTAGAGGCTTTTCTTCCGGCGATTGCCCCGGGCACCATCGAGCACTGGATGAAGAACGACTATTATCCCGACGACGAATCGTATCTGGCCGCCATCGCCGACGCGATGCACGAGGAATATAAGGCGATCGTCAATGCCGGATTTTTGCTGCAAATCGACGATCCGGATTTGCCCGACGGCTGGCAATTCATGTCGCGAATGTCCGTGCCGGAATATCGCCGCTATGCCGAACTGCGCGTCGACGCGCTCAATCACGGCTTGAGAGACATTCCTCCCGAGAAAGTTCGCTTTCACACCTGCTGGGGCAGTTATCATGGACCGCACAAGTTCGACATTCCGTTGCGTGACATCGTCGACATCATCCTCAAAGTCAACGCCAACACCTATTCGATCGAGGCGTCCAATCCGCGCCACGAGCACGAATGGCGCGTATGGCAAGACGTCAAGTTTCCGCAGGGCAAAGTCATCGTGCCCGGCGTTGTTGGACACGCGACAGACATCGTCGAACACCCGGAAGTGATCGCCGAACGTTTGCTGCGTTATGCCAGGATCGTTGGCCGGGAAAATGTCATGGCCGGCACCGACTGCGGCCTCGGACCACGGGTCGGCGATCCGCAGATTGCCTGGGCGAAATTCGAAGCCATGGCCGAAGGCGCGCGCATTGCCAGCAAGGAGCTGTGGGGCCGGTAAACAGAGCATTGGCGAAGCTAAAAACACGAAGATCGAAACTGCCATCTTGTTCCGAAGATGAAAAGATTATCTACCCAGCCTGATGCGAGCTTGCTACAATCCGCGCCACCATGACAACCGATCGGTTTTCGGCAATCGCGCTTGGCGTCTTTGCCCTTCTGGTAATCTGGGACAGCCTTCAGCTTCCGCTGGGTACATTGCGCCAGCCGGGCCCGGCCTTCATTCCTATCCTACTGGCTTCTCTTCTTCTGATCTTCGCAATTCTTCTGGTACTAACCAGCAGCCGCGCTCCATCGTTATCATCCGTTAAGTGGACCGAATGGCGCCATGCGCTGGCCATTTTGGCAGCGTCCCTCTTTTCGGTTTTCGCCATCGAGCGTCTCGGTTATCGTCTCACTGTGCTGCTCGTCCTGGGCTTTCTGGTCAAACTGGTGGAACAGCGTGGTTGGATAGTTTCCTTATCGTTTGCCTTCACCTTGTCTTTTGCTTCCTTCTTCCTTTTCTATACCGTCCTGCGAGTGCCCCTGCCTCAGGGGCCATTCGGATTCTGAAAGAGCCAACTCATCTTGAGCAACGATTCATTCGGATGGCGCAGTAGAAAGGGAGAGCTGGACAGCGATGGCAAGCCTTGAAAGAAGCGACGGCCTAGAGAACGAATCGGTACCAGCCGACGAGCGCTTGGTCAGGACTCGCACGTTCGGAGTAGCTGCGACGTAGATGGCGACGCCACGACCGCTGGCCGAGTGTCTTTTGCTATCGGAGGGCTCACCGCTTGATCCAAATGACACTTCGAACCCGGAATCCCGGTTTGCAGTGAGTTGATCCTGTCATGACTGAAACTCTGCACAATCTTTACGTCGGCTTTTCAGTCGCCCTTGCGCCCAACGTTTTACTCTACGCCTTTGTCGGCTGTGTAATCGGAACCCTCGTAGGTGTCTTGCCAGGTGTGGGTCCGCTTGCCGGAATCAGCTTGCTCCTGCCTGTTTCGTTCGGTCTCGATGCCACTTCGGCGATCGTGCTTCTGGCCGGAATCTACTACGGCGCCATGTACGGAGGGTCCACCACTTCAATACTGATGCGCATTCCGGGTGAGGCAGCTTCGGTCATGACCTGTATCGACGGTTACGAGATGACGCGCAAAGGACGGGCCGGCGCCGCTTTGGCCATTGCAGCGGTTGGTTCTTTCATAGCCGGAACCGTCAGCATCGTTGGCCTCATGCTTTTGGCGCCGCCGTTGGCGAGCTTTGCGCTCCGCTTCGGACCTCCTGAATATTTCACTCTTCTGCTTCTCGGCCTCCTGGCTTTGGCCTATATGAGCGGCGGCTCCATGCTCAAATCGCTGGCGATGGCAAGCTTGGGGTTGCTTATCGGGATGATCGGCATCGATCCCATGACTGGATTCATTCGCTTTAGCTATGGATTGATCGAACTCGGTGATGGCATCGGGGTTGTTCCAGTCGCAGTGGGGCTATTCGGAATCTCAGAGATTTTGCTCACCGCAGGACAGCCCTCCACCCCCCGAGTCAAGCAGCCCAGGCTCAAAGAACTTCTGCCCTCGCGCGCTGAATGGCGCGATTCATTCTGGCCGTTCGGTAGAGGGACCGTTCTGGGTTTTTTGATCGGCATCATACCGGGCTCTGCTCACATTATCGCCTCGTTCGTTTCGTATGCGATGGAGCGGCGCCTTTCCAAGCATCCCGAACGCTTCGGTCATGGCGCCGTCGAGGGAGTAGCGGGGCCGGAGTCGGCCAACAACGCGGCGACATCAGGAGCCTTTGTTCCTATGCTCGCCTTGGGAGTTCCGTCGGGGCCGATCCCGGCCGTGATGATTGCGGCTATGATGGTGCATGGCATTTCGCCGGGTCCTCTTTTGATTGCCCAGCAACCGGAGCTCTTTTGGGGTTTCGTCGCCAGCATGTACGTTGGCAATCTCGTGCTGTTGATTTTGAATCTGCCGCTGGTCGGGATTTTTGTCACCATTTTAAGA
>DASUVS010000173.1:0-9998 GCA_036378835.1 Binatia bacterium
ATCGAGAGTCAAACCCAAAACGGAAAAGTATTCGGCCACGGTTATAACTCTTCGGGACCGCACGGATGCCCGCCGTGCGCTGCCGAGCGATCTCATCAGAGAAGGCAATCTGCAACAACTAATCACCACGTTGAAACTGCGCCGTGGCTGTTTGCCACGCTTATCTACTTGATACGGTAAATGACCGGATCGCTTTCGCCTGAGATCATTCGTAAGCCGATCTTCATGTCCAACTGTTTCAACGACGGCAGAAACCACTCCCTACTTTCCGCATCGAAGTACGCCACAACCCCGTTCTTCTCCCGTAGAATTTTTTTCATCTCCGCGACTTCAATCTCATATTGGCCATTTGGCAGTTGACTATAAGGGTCCAGCTTGCGTGGAATCATATAGCTAAGCCTGTTGAGAAACATGTAAATCAAATCTGGGCCATTGGTATAGACAGGAGTTGTTGCGTCCAGCTTCCCAACAATTCGCATCGATTCGGAGTTCTTCCAACCTTTAGCTGCCAGACCGAGACCAGAAGTGTAGCTGATCTTAAGCCACGCCATTGCCGGAATTGCTTGTAAGACCGACAACAGGAAAACAACGTAGACAGCGATGCGACGAAGCAGGGACATACTTTTCAGTGGTCTCGTCCTTTCAACCCAAACTGCCGATACGATAAGAATCATCGCTGCAAAATACGCCGGCGCTAGCAGGCGAGTATCGAAGGGGATCGCTGCGTCAAGAAGTGACCGCGACGCAAATACAAACGCAACATAGCAAACAACAAACAACGCGCAGATTTCGTGTAAGCGCGATTTCAGCAGAACCATCTTAGCTGCAGACCACGATAACACCGCGACGACGAACAGCAGAACCAATAGCCGCGGCCAAACCGCCTCGCGCCACAAGGTTACCGGAAAAACCCAAAGTGAAACCGCGTCAAGCGCGGTGGTCAGATCTTCGGGCTTAGGCAGGTGAACGGCAAAGGTTCGGTTGACGGCGTTTCCGGCTGACAGAGTATTGCGGGCAACCCAGGCGATCAGGGGCAGCGCGCTTAAAACTAAAAAGAGACTTGAGCGAATCGATTTCGTTTTCCAACTCCAGGGATTGAGCCAGATAAGTGCGCCGATCCCCGTTAAAACGAAAATCACTGCGGCATAACGTGTAAGGCTACTCAGAGCTATCGAAAGGGCAGAGATATAGAGTAGGACCAGTTTGGCACCGTTTATATACCGGGCTAACAAATAGAGACCGAGGAACCCTAAAAACAAGGCCAAGGGCTCAGTTAGCGCCGTTGAGTGTATTTGGACCATAGGAAACGCCGTAGTCGCGAAGAAAGAAGCGGCCAATCATGCAGCAACCGGGCGAGTGGACGTGAACACGATCCAAGATGCGAGCATGATATTCGACGCGAACAACAGCGCATTCAGCCAACGGACGCCTTCCAGGGGATCGATGCCGGCAACTCCGAGACCTGCAACCATCAACGGATAAAGAGGCGCATAGTGCGTCACGGGCGCCATCTGGCCGTTGTCGTCGAAGTAGGTCACGCCCTCACCCCGTAACACATTGCGAGCAACTCCTACATAAACGACCGAATCGGAATAAATTCCAATTCCACCGGGGGGTGCGTAGGATAACTCCCAGGAAACCGATAGCAGCGAGGCCGGGCACAATCGCGCAAAGGAAACGGCGGTTGCAGCAAATCATGAGGCGACCTTAGTGTAGTGATACAAGGAACAACTGCCAAGGGTGGCAATTTCTATAGCTCTTGATCGTATCGGCCTTCTGTACGCTCCGACCGGAACGATGCTCTTTGCTCCATCCTCAGAAGCGCGATCTGCTCAGACACCAAGCCTAGCATAAAAATGATCACCGCGGTGGTCAGCAGAAAAACAGACATGTTAGTGAAACGATACTGAGTCAAGTAGGTATGAATGTAATTAGCCAACCCCGCGAAGAAGAAAAACAGACTGACCGGCAGAAAGATACGAAAAGGCGAAAACAGAGTGGCGATTTTTGTGATAATCAACAAGAACCGGATACCATCGGTGACAAGACTAATCTTGCTTTGCCCGGAGCGATAGAGTGACTGAATCGGCACATACTTGATGGTCAACCCAGAGCGCAAAAATGCCAAGGTCAAGGTCGTCGGATAGGAAAAGGTATTGGGCAAAAGATCGATGAACCGCAAAGCATCGCTTCGCGACAGGACGCGGAAACCTGAGGTAAGATCCTTTACTTTGAAACGGGTCACATAAGAAGCCAATTGATTGTAAAAGAGGTTGGCCGCGTAGCGATGGAAGCGCAGTTTTGAGCCCTTGCCTCGCGCGCCGACGACCATGTGGTACCGTTCGCACTGAGCCAATAATTTCGGGATGTCCGCCGGTTGGTGCTGGCCGTCTCCGTCCATCAACACCAGTCTTCTCCCCTGGGCAGCTCTGATACCGCTCTTTACCGCGGCACCATTGCCGATATTATAAGGATGGCGCACCACATTGGCGCCGGCGTTAAACGCTATCTCAGCGCTACCATCAAGGGACCCATCATCGATAACCAGAATTTCAGATTGAGCGATTTCCAGCGCGCGGATATCTTCCAAAACTTCCCGCAGACTCTCGGCTTCATTGAAAACAGGAATAATAATCGATACAGCGCACGATCTAGAGACGGATCTCGTAAACGGCATAACCTCTCTCTCGGAAAGCTAATTTAAGCCGCGTCGTCGCGAAAGCATTCCACATCCGGCCTTGAGCCGGCGTTAGATTCTCGGTGAGAAAGCGGATCAGGAGATCCTCACGAATCATTAGATGCGTCAGATTCCTGCTATCGAGGACTCGTCCGATATCTCCTGCGTCCTTTGCTTTTTGAATCGCTCCGATAAGAAAGGCAGGGAGCTCGCCGGCGTCATGAAAATAATCCCGCTCACAATGATACGCCCTGCGGCCGAGAAATAGAAGATAAATCTTAGCCGTGCCCGTAAGTTTTTGATTGATGTAGCGCATGGCCGGATACTCCGACAGAGCCCGATTGAGAAACGCTTCGCGAGATTCAGTTCCCCTGAGGTAGTTGTACGATCGGCTATCCTGTACATACCGCCAGAGATAAGTTCCATGCCAGGCGGCGAAAAGAAGTAGCGCAGCGTAGAGTAAAATCGGCCGCTTGATGCTGAGATACATATTGAAGATGCCATAGCCTAATAATACGACCAACGCCGGCACGATCGGAAGAATGTAGCGGATGCGCATGTCGATCAGAAACAAGGCCAAGGCCAAGTAGCCGAATGCAAAGAACGCAATCAGCTTTTTTTCTTCACTCCATTTTCCTCTGAAAGCCCAAGGCAGGAACAACAGAAGTACCGGTGTCAGCACGCCGTCAAAGTACTGTGGCTTGTCATCCTGACCAGAGACAAAAATTCGCAGCGGCAAGCCGATAATCTGCCACAGATTCTCGCCGTATAGCAGATGTCTTTTTTCTAAGACCCCAAAGCCAACGGAGCTTGCGGGATCGATGAAAGATGCGCTCCGGGGGGGGAAAAGGCTGCCTAATGAAGGATAAAAAGGATTGCCGGTCTGGTGCCAGTTTTTCATCAACCACGGCGTAAACGGCAACAACGTGACGCCGACGAACAGGGCGAGCTCGGAAACCAGTCTGCCTACCGGCTTCCTCGGACCTCTTCCAATGGCCAGCACAAACAGCAGCCCCAGCAGCAGGGCGGCAAGCAGCCCGTTGGGTTTCGTCGCCAGCGCAAACCCGAGCGACAAGCCGGCGAGAAATAGCCAACATCGAGCCTCCCTCTCCTCAGACCAGCGGAGCAAGCATAAAAGAGCCGCAGTGGAATAGAACGTGATACCGAGATCGATGTAAGCCCAGTGGCTCAACCGCAAGACGGCGGGGGTTGAAATGAAAAAGAAAAAGCCCAGCAACCCGTACACCCGGCTAAGGCGCCGCGTTATATAAGCATAGATCAACAAGCCAGTAAGAAAACCGAAGAGCGCGTGAGTGTGTTTGGCAATGAAATCGTAGCCCCAATAAACAAACGGTGTATAGAGCATATCGAGGAGCATGGGATAATAGGCGTAGGGCGCCATCGGCACCTCGATGATTTGTCCCGCGCGCGCATAGAGTTTTGGAATCGCCAGATGATGGGTTAGCTCATCGCGGGCCGTGGGCGGCAGAAAGCCAAGAACGATCTCGGCGATGAGGATGACCAGGATTGCAAACCAGATGGATCTCTCCAGCCGGTTCGATTTGATCGGGATTGAAAAGAATTCGACTAAGAAAAACAGCGCGCTGGTGGCCAGAACCGATACGACGGCAACATTGGCCAGCGGATTGTGCACATGACCGGCAAGGCCCACCAGCAAGTAAACGGTCGCAGCCGTTCCCAGAACACAACCGGCTAAGCAGGTTCTAAACAGGAGGGCAGAAGAGCGCTCGTCAATCATTCAGATGCCAACCTGCGAAGCGGGACTGGTTTAGGGCGAAGGGTTGCAAGCTAAGCGCCCACCAGAACGGAATGTCTGGTGAGCGCATCAGCGGATAGAGAAAACGGGTTGAGCTTGAATGCGGCAAGTCATGGGCCCGATCTGGGCTCGATGCCGGGAATAACGAGCAAGATACTAGGAATTGCCATCCTTTGCGCTCGTGTCTCGCCATTATTCAGCGCAGGAGATTTTATCATCCTAATTTAAATTTTCGCCTGATCTCGATCGATCCGGCGCTTCCTGCGCGCGCTGAGAATTACTTCGGCCATCGCAGTATTTTAATTCCCAGAATCACCGCGAGGATCACATCTTTTTACATAACATCTTAGAGCGACTTAGCCTCGAAGCTGTCCGCCAGTGCGTTCAATTTCAGAGTCTGGCGCATGTTTTCCAAGAATGCATGAACGTTCTTATAACTAGCCGGGATCTCATATTTGACCGTAGTATAGAGATAATGGAGCTGCGAGAAAATCGCGATGTCGGCGATGGTGATTCGATCAAAAATAAATTTCTTGCCGGAATACATTAGATCCAAGGTCCTGAAATGGCCCGCCCACTCGTCTTCGGCTTTCTTGCGAGCCTCCGGTGTTTCGGCCCGTCGTATCGCGTGGTTGGCATGAATGAGGACTTCATCGGACCAGTCCTCCAGAGCAAGGCAAAGACCCTTGTTTGCCGCTCCCTCCGGAAAGATGCTTGGCGCAGGCTGCTGGTCTTCCAACAAAGCAGAGATGATCGTCGAGTCGATCACGCATTTACCGTTATAATCAACGGACGGAACTTTTCTTTGCCCGGTATACTCGATGAGCGACTTGCGATCGTCCTTGCGCACGTCGACAATCTCATAAGGAACTTTCTTCATGGCAAAAACAACGCGCACCTTTTCGCAGAACATAGATGTTTGTGATTGAAAAAGCCTCACCGCCATAATTTATTCTCCCTTCGATTAAATAGTCGGGTTGTAAACCGTCTAGGGCTGTTGACGGAAAACCGAAATCGATTCTAGAAGCCTTTTAGCAGCCATGCAACAGATTTCGCGTTGCTCAGTCGCGGCGCTGCGCAGTCATTGACCTGCTGAGTATTCATGAGTATTCTTCAAGACGTAAAGAGGACGCCCCTATGAGTGCCGCTGAGTCAGACCAAAAAGAAAATTTCTACCAAGAAGCCGAGGACAAGCATCTCATACCGCTGTGGAAGGTCACGGCCAAATTGCTACCGCCGCAGCCGCAAACCAAGGTCCTGCCTTATCTTTGGAAGTGGTCCGATCTGCGACGGATGGCGTATCGCGCCGGCGAACTTGTCCCGATCGAGCGCGGCGGGGAGAGACGAGTTTTGGCTTTTGTGAACCCGGGTCTGCAAGGTAAGTATGCCGCTACGCATACCTTGTGGGGGGCGGTTCAGATCGTTCTTCCAGGAGAAATCGCGCCGTGTCATCGTCATTCGGCATCGGCAATCCGGTTTATCATCGAGGGCGGTCGCTCGTTCACCAATGTCGATGGCGACAAGTGCGTTATGAGCCGCGGCGATTTGGTGCTGACTCCGAACTGGACCTGGCACGATCACGGCAATGAATCTGATCAGGCGATGATCTGGATGGATGGCCTCGATCTTCCGTTGGTCAACGACTTGGACGGCATCTTTTTCGAGCCTTACCCGCAGCACAAACATCCGGTTACCCAGGTGAACGGATCGGAGCAGAAATATGGCGGCGCTCATTTAAAACCCACCTGGGAGAATCCGCCGGCAACTCGTTCTCCATTATTGAACTACAAATGGGGCCCAACTTACGAGGCCCTCAAACGAATCGGTGAAGGTCCAGCCAGTCCGTTCGATGACGTCTGTTTCGAATATTTAAACCCAAATACCGGTGGGCCGACTTTGCCGACTATGAGTTGTTGTGTTCAGCTGATTAGGCCCGGCGTTCACACCCAAGCGCATCGACAGGTCAATAGCGCCGTCTATCACGTCTTCGAGGGGCGCGGCCACGCAGTCATCAATGGCCAGCGCTTTGATTGGCAACGCGGCGATTTCTTTGTGGTGCCGCCTTGGGCGTGGCATGAATTTGCCAACGAGAGCAAAGAGGAAGTGATTCTCTTCTCGGTGCAGGACACGCCGGTGATGCAAGCCCTCGGGCTTTACAAAGAGGAAGCCTATAGCCAAAACGGCGGGCGGCAAGAGGTTACCGCAACCTTCAGCGGTTAGGACTTATTAGGGACTGGCATGGCAAAGTATTTACAATGCAGCGAGTGCGGCAAGCTGGCCTTTTACTATGACGACTATGTCGGCACTGAGAAGCCCTTCTACAAGCGATTCATGCGCTACCCTGAAGGCGAAACCACTTACCAGCTTCCCCGCTGCTTTAGCTGCGGCGGCGTGCCACGGATGATCCATGATCTGATCAAGGAAGAAAAAGCCGCCGCCAAGCATTAGACGAAGCAGCTCCGTCGTCGAGAACGTTATCTTTCGCGTTTTAGAGCAGAGAAGTGCACAAAAAGGAGGCGGCTGATTACCCGCCCCTTTTTTTAGACTCGTCTACCCTGCAACAGATCTCATTCACCTTAAAGAGCCGCTCGCGTTGGGCCCAAGCGATATATATAGCCCCTCCGCAATCTGATAGCCGCCGATCGAAAAAAGCCCGGCTGGAGACTTTCTTCAGCCCGAATAGTAGGACACGGAGATGCGCGATTGTTTATATTTTGGATGGCATACAATCGGACGATATTTGTCCGCACATGCTTACTTAATAGTATTTGGAAGTTTCAGGTTGCCTAAGAATTTTGTCGCTTGCTGAACGAGGCCAAAATTCGGCCTTCTAACAGTGCAGCGTAGCTCAGAACTCGAGGCTGAGCCACAATGATTGAAGCGGCTGATGGATGTCGCCGAAGAGATGAGCGACAAAGCGCAGTGCCGTCCGCTTCTCGTTTCCCGGCGCGTCGGTTCCAAAGGACTCAGCTGTACGAATGAGCCATAATCTTGCTGCGGCATCTGGCAATAAAGGTACTCCTTTCCTCGCGCCAATCATGATGCAACTCTTCGATCGCCCGCCTGAGGTCAGATTAGCGCAGTGGTCGTTAGGTTAAAGGGCATAATCTACATAGTGGGATGCAACGGTTAATAGGGTGCACTCGGGCTAAATAACCCTTTTCCCCCAAACCTCGGGCTTTTCCCGCTACAGAATTGTCGTGTTTTGAGCGGCACGTTCCCGCACTGTCCTGCGAAACCATGGCACATTCTTGGCGTTTCGGGTTTCACCGGGAAGTCCGCACGTATGCCAAAAATGCGCATCTTGTGGGATCTCTTCACCAGCGCAAGAGGTCCTTTGCCCACCGAACGCGATCTCCGGCTCGATTTTTTCCGTGGCCTTGCTCTTTTCTCCATCTTTATTTGTCACATCCCGGGCAATATCTTGGCGTGGTTCACACTCCAGGCAGTGATGTGCGCTGACGCCGCTGAGGTCTTCGTTTTTGTTTCCGGCTTCACCGCAGGCACAGTGTACAGTCGCACGATGCGGCGCGAGGGTTTTTTGATAGCGGGACTTCGGGTGTACCGCCGCGTTTGGCAGCTCTACATTACCAACATAGTTCTGTTCGTAACCCTTATAGCGATCATTTCGTCCACCGCCGATCTCCTCAAGACTTCGAGGTACATCGATTATTTCATTGGCACGCCAGATTTTTTCCAGGAGCCGGGCGTTGCGCTGGCGAGAGTATTGTCGTTGCAATTTCAGCCAGGCTTCATCGATATCCTACCGCTTTACATTGTGTGTCTCGGATTCCTTCCTGTAGTCCTCGCCGGATTCCGGTTCCGGCCGGGGCTGGTGATTCTTACGTCCTTATCACTCTGGGTCACGGTGCAGCTCGATGGCCGAATTGCACCGCCAGCATGGCCTAGCGCAGCAACCTGGGGTTTCAACCCGTTCGCATGGCAAGCGCTATTCTATCTGGGCACCTGGCTAGGTTGGCGCGGTAACCAGCCTGAGGTTTTCTACCTTGGCCGTAGATGGCGGATCTACCTTGCCGCAGGGTTGGTGATGGCCGGATTCTTGATTCGGTTCAATTGGACATTGCAAGGCTTCTATGGTCCAATAAAAAGTCCTATCCCTGGCGAGCCACTGTGGCAGTTCTTGGATAAGACGAATCTAGGATTAATTCGTTTCGTGAACATATTTGCCATAGCGTTGCTCGTAGGACATATGATTCATCCCCAGGGCGGGTTCTTCTGTAGTCGAATCGCGCGCCCTTTTATTCTCTGCGGGCGTCACTCGCTCCCTATCTTCTGTCTCAGTGCTGTACTCGCGGTGTTCGGACAGCTGATACTAAACGAGATCTTCGGCCGATGGCCAATGCAGCTGGCGGTCTCTACAACGGGCGTCGCAATTATGGTTGGTTTGGCGGCGATGCTCGATTGGTTTGCCGCTACCCGAAACCCGTCTCGCGGCAGATCGTTGGAGATCCGACGGCAGGTAGCTGAGCCTAACATGAACCAAGTGCCCATGTGGTCCGCAGCAGAAGTGAAAACCGCAGCTGCTCATGGCCCGCAAATACGCGAACAGCAGTAGCTGCCTCACGCTCCCGGTAAATAGTTTGCCTAGAGGCTGGCTATAAACCCGTGCACTGGACTAGAGGTCAAGGCTGCTTGCGAGATTCAACTTTAGGAAGTGTGAACGGATGAGGCACAACACAACGAGGACACGCATCGGCAGACCGGTTGATTCGTGCTGCGCAACGAACGCAAACCCTTTTACGCAATCGCCTCAGAAGAAGTAAGGCGATCATGACTGCCGCTACTGCGACATATTCGTTTATGTGAGGGCCGGTAATCTGTATCCCAATTTGTGGAAACCAATGCAGCATCACGACGACTGCCAAGTGCATGGCCGAGCGCACCTACAGTACGGTGATGATAAAGTATGCAGCAGCGAGGTAAGTCTCAATGTACCGAAGACTACTAACAAAATAAGTAAAGTGTCTTCGACACGGCTCGACCAGAACTTACGGGCTTTGATCATATGAGTATCTCTCACTTCGCTGATGATCTTTTTAAGCCGGTAGTTCCTTTGCCTTTAACATTTCTCGGATCTGAGCTGAAGATCCAGACGTTAAACGGCTTGACAAGACAGCCGTTACTTCCGGTCCAAACACGCCTTCAATCCTCAGAACGAAGACTGCGGTTGTGCCAAGATCGGGATGTTTTTGTTTCAGAGGCGCGCAAGTGTTCTCGCCGCTTCCAACCGACCATCACCCGCATATCATTGTCCATCAAGATCAAGTCCTGCCTCTCTGCGTTAGCCTTTCTACGCCCTCTTTACCATGGCTGTGAGAATGGGATATAGCCAGCTAGCCGTACTCTGAGCGCTAATAGGACGCGATATCAGGGTTATCTTCCACGATCAGGATTCTCGTTCGCCTACCTTTGTCGAATCATCATCAACCAACTAACAAAGAGAATGGCGCCGGGAACGAAAAGAATCTTTGGTGTAGTTACGAGTTGCGCTTCTTCGCCCCGGCCACTAGCCGACTGGGCAAG
>DASUVS010000174.1:0-3112 GCA_036378835.1 Binatia bacterium
GACCTGACCGCCGACACAATTCCATATTTTCAAAGAGATAAGGAGTACGTCTATGCGCCGGATCGTTCGATCTGGATTCTTGTGAGCACTGCTTTGCTCCACGACAAAGACCGAAGGCCATTAAACTTGATCAGCCACATACAGGACATCAGCAAGTACAAGGAGGTTGAAAAAGAAAAACAAACGTTTGCGCACCAGCTCAGTGAACGGGTCAAAGAACTTAAGGCGTTGCACTATATAGCGCGATTGCTCCATGATGACGAGAAACCAACGTCGATCTTGTTGCAGGAAATCGTTACGTTTCTTCCGGCAGCCTGGGAATACGCCGAGCGCGCTGCGGCACGCATCGCTTTTGACGGTGCGGAATATAAAAGCCAAAACTTCATAGCGATGGGCGGAACACAAAGCGCAGATTTCGTGACCGCAGGAGGCAAACACGGCCTGTTGGAAATCACCTATCCAGAAACCGGAGCGGATCAAGCGGAGCTTGGTTTTCTCGCTGAGGAAAAAAATCTGCTCGATTCCCTTGCAGAGATGCTAAAGCTCCATTTAGACCGCAAGGAGGCGCGGGATAGAATAGATCGAATCACCCGAGAATTGGTTGAGCGCAATAAAGAACTCTGGTCCCTGCAGCAAGAAATGGGGCGAGTGGAACAGCGCGTCGCCCTAGGTTGGATGACCGGAGCCATTGCCCACGAACTCGGGACTCCATTAAATTCGGTGCTCGGATATACGCACCTGTTAGCTCAGGAGGACCTGTCGGAGAAAGCCCAGCGGCATGTGAAAACAATAACCAGTCAGGTCCAGCGCATGACCAGCATCGTTCAATATTATCTTGATCGCACGCGCGGCTCCACGAGTGAGCGCAGCTGGGTTAACATCAACGATTTGATCAGGGAAACTCTCCTTTTGCTCGACTCGGTTTTCGCGCAAAGGAATGTTCACCCGGTCATGAATCTCGAGGAATCGTTGCCCTTGATCAACGCACATGGGGGCTCGCTGCAGCGTGTTCTCATCAATCTCCTCAACAATGCCTTGGCTTCGATCCGGGATAAAGTCGAAATCACCATTGCCACTCGAACTGAGCTCGCGCAACGTCAGCGCCCGGGTATTATTCCCGGTATCATAATCGAAATCAGCGACACCGGTGTGGGCATCCCTGCAGATTTACTGCCTAAGATTTTTGATCTTTTCATGACCACCCGGCCTGAGGGAAGCGGAACCGGATTAGGGCTGGCGGTGTCGCAGGAGATTGTCAAAGAGCATGGAGGCAAGATAACGATTGATAGTCAAGTCGAGCGCGGCACGACGGTAACGGTGTTTCTGCCTACCAACTTTGATCGCATGGGGCAATTGTGAAAGCGCGCATCCTGGTAGTTGACGACGATAAGGTAAGCTGCCAGCTTTTCACTGAAGTTCTCGAGGCAGAGGGTCATGAGATTGTCAACGCGTATAGCGGGGAAGAGGCGCTCGAGCGCCTGCGCAGCGAACCTTACGATCTCCTGCTGGTCGATGTCCGAATGCCGGGAATCACCGGACTAGAGGTCACCCGGATCATGCGGCAGGAGCAGCCGCAACTCCCTATCATCGTAATGACCGCCTTTGGCTCGATAGAAACGGCCGTAGAGGCTATCCAAGAAGGCGCCGTCGACTATGTCTCAAAGCCCATGAACCTCGACGAGCTGAAAAGAATCGTCTCCCGAGCCGTGGGACAGAGGGAATTGGGTGCGTTTTCCCGGAGCAAGCTCAAACAGCTCGAAGACCCGGAGCAGCAGAAAACCATTATTGGCCGAAGCGCCGCCATGGTGGAGGTGTTCAAGAGAGTGGCCCGTGTCGCTTCGACCAAAAGCACCGTGCTGATTCTCGGCGAAAGCGGCACCGGCAAGGAGGTCATCGCCCGTTCAATCCACCGGCACAGTGACCGCGCGCAAAGGCCGTTCGTGGCTGTGGACTGCGGGGCACTGACGGAGACGCTGCTTGAAAGCGAGCTGTTCGGGCATACGCGCGGCGCCTTTACCGGAGCGGTATCCGACAAGAAGGGAGTTTTTCAGCTCGCCAGCGCCGGCACCTGTTTTCTCGACGAGATCGGCGATATCAGCGCCAATATGCAGGCCAAACTACTCAGGGTCTTACAGGAAGGTGAAGTGCGGCCGGTCGGCGCAAAGGAATGGCTGAAAGTCGATGTGCGGGTATTGGCCGCGACCAATAAAGATTTGACGGACCTGGTTAAGCGTGGGGTATTTCGCGAGGATCTCTACTATCGTTTGAACGTGGTGACAATCCAGCTTCCACCACTACGCGAGCGGCCCGAAGACATCGACGCGCTGTTGGAAATTTTTGTCCGCCGCTACAGCGAACTAGCGCGCAAGCACATCACCGCGATCTCACACGATGCTCTCGAGCGTCTGAAAACCTATTCCTGGCCGGGCAACATCCGGCAGCTTGAAAATGCCATCGAGCAAGCCGTGGTGCTCTCAACGCACCCGGTAATCACGCTCGAGGATCTGCCGCGAGAAATACGCGAGGGTGTGGCCCCGTCCTATAGCAACGCCGAAGACCAAGTCCTCGTCGTTTCAGATATGCCGAGCCTCGATGAGATTAAAAAACGTTACGTCGTGCATGTCATCAACCGTGTCCGTGGAAATATTTCGCGGGCGGCAAAGACTCTCAACGTCGATCGACGTTCGCTCTACCGCATGCTGGCGCGATGGAAGGTAGTCCCGTTTGCGGCTGTCAGATCCGAAGAGCCTCTGGAGAACGGCAGCAAGGATGCGAAATCAACCGACGAAGCAAAATAGCCTCCCGACCGTTTGCGAGCGGCATGTGCATTGCACAGCAACCGCATGAGAGGAGAACGGAGGCTTCAGTGCGTGTTTTAATCGTAGAGGACGACGAGACATTCTGTGCATTCCTCATGCAAATATTAGAGGGCCAGGGGCATGAGGTGGTGTGTGCTACAGATTCGCTGGAGGGGTATCAAAAAGCGTGGTCCTATTCCTATGAGCTGATTATTCTTGATGTGCGTATGCCGGGACTCTTAGGCACCGAGATTGCCGCGGCGCTAAAGCAGAAAAATCCCTCAGCCAAAATCATCCTGATCTCGGCCTTCGCC
>DASUVS010000175.1:0-19959 GCA_036378835.1 Binatia bacterium
CGATGTGTTGCGCATGATGGAGCGAGGCGGGTTGATTTCGATGATCGGTTCGGAGAATTTCTTTTGGAGCTCGGATCAAGCGATTGTCGCGCTGGAAAACCGAAGCTGCCGTTATTGCGCCAACGAGAAGCCTGCTATCATCAAGCAACAAGTCGTTGCGATCTGATCGGTTATGTGAGCGACAACTGCTAGTCTCCCGCGGCGGATTACGCAAGTAGATTTTGCCGTGCGAACCGCTCCGTCGGCCCGTTAACCAAGAAGCGATCGCTCCGGTTGATGCCTACCATGAGTCTCGATGATATGATATCCGATCGATGATCGGCTGATCCAGAGAATCCCTTACAATGAAAAACCCTCGCGTCATCATAGCCGGCGGTGGTCCCGTCGGCGTTGTGTCAGCGCTGGCCTGCGCACAACATGGCTACCCGGTAACGCTCCTCGAAGCCGAGGATAAGATCGACGACAATCCGCGAGCGGCAACAACTCACCCCTCGACTCTCGAACTGATCGCCCGGGTCGGCCTGATCGATCAATTCATTCGAGAGGGGTTGGTGGCGCGGTTCTTTCAATTCTGGGATAAGCCGTCGCGCACTAAAATCGTCGAATTCGATCATGACATCCTGCGTGACGAGACGCCCTATCCATTTGTCGTTCAAACCGAGCAACACAAGCTTGCCCGGATGGGTATCGAACGGCTCAGGACTTTTCCTGATGCCGAAGTGCGCTTTTCTAGCCGCGCCACCACGGTTGATCAAGATGCCGACGGCGCAACCGTGACCATCGAGGGTTCTCAGGGCACAGAAACCTTACGCGGTGAATATGTTATCGGCGCAGACGGTGGCCGCAGCACCATTCGGAAGGCTCTGGACATCGAATTTGAGGGGTTTACCTGGCCCGAGCGCTTTCTCGTGCTGACCACGATCGAGGACTTTCAAAAATTGTTGACGGGCTGCTGCTATCGTAATTATCTGGCCGACCCGGACGAGTGGACCAACCTATTCAAGGTGGCGGGCGATGACGGCAAGGGCCGTTGGCGCGCGGTTTTTCCGACACGAGTGGAAGAGAGCGATGAACAGGCTCTGGGGGATGACTCCACCTATTCGCGGCTGCAACGCGTATTTCCCATGGAGCGACCCTATAAAGTCGTGCATCGCAATTTATACAAGGTTCACCAACGCGTTGCGGCGACGTTTCGCAAGGGGCGGGTGTTCCTCGCCGGCGATTCCGCCCACGTCAATAACTCTGTCGGCGGCCTGGGTCTCAACGGCGGGATCCATGACGCTATGGAGCTGGTCGACACTCTCCACCGGGTGATCACCAAGCAGGGAAGTGAGGCGTTGCTCGATCGCTACACCCGGAGAAGACGGACGATGAATATCGAATTCGTTCAAGAGCAAACGATACTCAACAAAAAGCGACTGGAGGAGCGCGACCCCAAGACGCGGCAGACGCGCTTCGATGAGTTGCGGGCAATTGCCGAAGATACCCGCAAGCATAAGGAATTTTTGCTACGCACTTCACTGATCGCCAGCGTGCGCAAAGCCCAGAGCTTGGAATAGTCTTACGGAAAGTCGACTAGATAGCCGGTACACTCGCCTATCTCACCAGCGTCGAGCGCCTTTGTCACGGGAAAGTCTAAAAACTTCTCGTCGGTGCGCGTTCGAGCGCAGAACGTGGGCAGATTGCCTCGCGCTAACGGCCTTACAATTCCCATCGACTGAAAATGACCGACTAGCGAGTGATCGTTAAGGTGATTGCTCTCGTGCCCTCCAACCGACACAAGCGGTTATTAGCCGCTCCCGCGTGTTGGATTGTCCAGTCATATGCAATATGAAAGATGGAATGCTTTTGTACCGTCGAGTTTAGCAGAGCATAACAGCGGAGCCATGGCGATGAGCCCATTCTAAAGGAATGAAACTGATCCAGCGTAACTCATTGAATCGGTAAATCCGAAGAACCTGTTCATGCTCATCATCGTGTCGGCGCGTTGAACTGCCCTGCCTCGACCGCCGGAGTATGTCCGGTATCGAAGGCGATGCCAACGGTGCTCAGTTCAAGGACGCGGATTCGTGCCGCCTTCGATTGACGTATCCATGTTGCACAAAACAACGGCGCAGCGTTCGAGCCGATCGGCGCCTCCTGACCAGCATTGACCCGGAAATTGCGCGACTTGGAGTCGAGGTAAAAGATCCCCAATCGCAATTTCACCGTAAGATTGTGAACCGCTCCGGAGGATGGAAGATGATAGCTATACTTTCCCCGTACCTGTGTGTGGTTGCGCTTCAGTTATTGCTGCTTTATCCGCTGCATACGACCTTGGACTTGCCGACGTGGGACGAGGCTATTTACCTTCAGCAGGGTGGCTGGTTCCTTCATGGCGAGGGGCTCGGACCTATATCGATCTCGCCAGTTTACAGCCTGCTTTATTCGGTATTAATCAAAATATTCGGCACCGTTGATAGCGTTTTCACCATGCAGTACCTGGTAAAGGTCACTGTCTCCGGATTGCTTCTTCTTTGCCTGGTAGAACATCTTCGCTCGCGCCTGCTAGCCTTACTGCTTACGTTGATTTGGGTTGTCTCGGGAATCAATATTTTCGAAAGAGTTCTGGTATATCACGTTGCCTTGGGCTTTTTTTTACTCGCGTTATTTTCATTGAACAAGCACCGCGGAATTTCTTTGCTGCTGCTTGTTTTATGCTCTCTGACGAGATTGGAGTACCTGTTCCCGACGCTCGCTTTTGCCGGTTATCTGATCTTCATCTCCGTCCCTAAATTCAAGCGCCGCGGGTCACAATCTACTTCCGTAAAGCGTCGTGTCACCGCGCCGATTTTCATGGGATTCCTGCTTGCGGCGGCGATCTTGTACGTCATAGTCAATGTTGATGGCCTTAATCCGGGCACCGACCGGACCTGGTTAGCGTTCAATCAGAATTATGCCCTCCATGAGGTAGAAGCCGGACGCTACAAACTTAATCCGTATCTTGATTACAACTTCATCATACAAGAGGACTTTCCTGGTGCTGAATCGTTAGCCGATGCTTTCACGATTAGTCCCGGGTTATTTCTAAAGCATGTTGCCAGAAATATCGCGATGCTTCCGCAAGCCGTCCTGTCGTTCATTATCCCGTACATTGGCTTAAGAATATGGCTTAATCTATGGCGTGTTGCTGGGATTTGCGATGACAATCGTGACGTACGCTGTGGTTGTCAACCGACGATTCATTCTGTCAGGCTGGCTCGGCGCCATCGCGGAGCGAAGAGAGCTGCTCTACGTAACCGTTGCGAGCTTGCTATCGCTAGCTCCAATACTTCTGGTTTACCCGCGGCCGCATCACACATTGATCATGGTTCCGCTTTGCCTACTGTGGGCTGGGCTCACCTGTTGTCAGGTGTTAAATATCATCAACTCTCCGCTGTTTAGTCGATGGAGCCTGGCTACGCTCAATGCGTTGTTCATCTTGTCTATTGGGGTTACCTCCAAACCCTATGTCTCCAAGCCGCCTGACCGCCCTGTTTATGACAAGGTAATGCAGCTGATCGAGCTATGGCCGAATGAGAAGGTAAAGCTTATGGCAGTGGGGGCTTCCTGGTATGCAGGCTATATAGGCGTCGACAAGGTTGACGCGATTGAACCGTTAGCAACTGCATCAGGCGATAAAATAGCAGATCAAGGCACTGACTTGCGGCTTTTGCTGGAAAAATATCACCCGGATGCTGTGCTGGTTAATAACGAGCTGATTAGTTCAAAAAATTTCAAGACCGCTTCCCTCGAAGTTTTGAACTCTGATGGATGGGTTAAGCAGACAATCGGTGCCGATACCGTCTATTTTTTAGGGGAAAAATTCAAGCCGGCCCGGGAGAACAAATGAGCGGCGTTATGAGCGGAAGCGATCAGGCGAGGAGGTTGTCTGGATGATTGCGGAACAGGGGAGGCAGATGGATTCCAGGCACGCGCCGCGAACCCAGTTGCATGCGTGCTTGCGATGATTTTGCTTGACCTTTACCCATCACCTGATAATTGAAACGAGTTTGGAATATCTGTGATCGATCAAGGCAGAAATTCTCATGCCCGATGAAACTGCACTCCCTGGAGCCGCGCCGCCGCAGCTCGTCAATGTTGCTAATCTGGTGTATGCGTTGCATGCCCTGAGCCTCGTCATCGGTATAACGACCGCAGCGACGATCGTCGGCGCCTTCGTCTTTGGTGTGCCGTCGATCATTGCAGTCGTGATCAACTACTTCAAAAGAGAAGACGCAAGAGGAACCTTTCTCGAGTCTCACTTCCGCTGGCAGATCCGAACATTTTGGTTTTCGCTTCTCTGGTGCATCGTCGCCGTGATGCTGTTCATTACAATCCTGGGCATTCCCTTTGCCCTAATCGTCTTGATCGCGGCCGGCTTATGGGTCATCTATCGGATCGCTCGCGGCTGGCTGGCGCTACGCGATCGAAAGCCGATGTATACCAGCGGTGGATTGCGAATCTGACCGGCAAAAGAGCCGTTAAATTCAAGGGGTGGACATGACGCTCAGCTCGTTCTGAAAAAATTGAAGCGAAGTGAGCCGATGACGCGGCGAATCGGCTGCTTGCGGCGTTTAGGGCAGTCTTTTATTCATGGATTTTGCGTCTGCGCCTCTTCCAACTCCGGATAATGGCGGAAGATGCCTTGCTCGTTGAACGCGAGGCGGCGCGGTGACGCTAAGTACGCGGCGATCCGCGGACGCGCCGTGATGCGATCGTGCAGAAGTACGGCCTTCGGGTGTTGCGGTTCGACTTGTGCCATTGTCTTTGGAAAAGCGTAGCGCAGTCCCGCGATCATCTGAAAGAGCGACAGATCGACATAGCTGACGTCCTCGCCGAAAATAAAGTCGGCGCCGTTGGCATTGAGTTTTAGAATTCTTTCGAAATAGCCAAGGAATTTGGGTATGCGGGTCGAGATGAAATATGCGGCGCGTTTTTTCGCCTCGTCCTTCTGCTCCTCGTAATACAGGACGTTGGCGACCGGGTGGTGCGTCTGGCCGGTTTCATAGAGCCAATCGGCTATTGTCAGTTGCAGCTGATGCGCCCAGAGGCGGCTGTCCTCTTTTTCGGGTACGAGACCCAGACGGGGGGCAAGGAACTGGAGAATGTTGGCGGTTTGCGAAATCAGCAGCTCGCCAGCTTTCAGGAACGGCGGGGCGAACGGCGGACGTTCCAAAACCGAATCCTCGAGAAACTTCATAATTCCCGGACGACCGAAATTTGGATTGCGCGCGACGTCGATATAATCCGCGCCCGCTTCTTCCAGCGCAAGCCGAATAAACTCGCCGCGGCCTTGGATCGATGGTTGATAGTAGAGCTCATAACGCATGGTAATCCTCCTCTCTTAATCAAAATATTCAGTGGCCCAGCATTAGATCCAGATGAAAAAATGTGTCGAGTAGCAGCATTTCCAAACGGCCAAACTCGCCTTCGGCTAGCTTGCCCGGTCTTAACACTAATCGAAGAATAATACACGCTGAGTCAGATTTGAACCTGAGAGCGCTCCCAATTTGGTGATGGAAGAATGTGGGTCAGTCTTTCGGTTGCGGTTTATAGCTAATCGTCTACTCTTAAGCCTCAATCAGTTCTTAATCGAGTATCTTATTCGGTGCGACTAAACATCGTTGCCGTTCTGCTTTAGTGCTGAAGCAGCAACGGGCGAACCTCTCCGAAGTTTCGCCGGCTGAGCCTATGCGTTTTACAAGCTTCACAATGGTCTTCATTGCATTCGCAACTCTGTGGGAAGTCAGAAACCCGAGATCATGATTGCAAAAGTTCCGATGTGCAACAGAGGCCGGTGCGCCTCATCGGTGACTCCGTTGAAGCTCTTGAGGCTGATCGGCATTGCATTCCTGATCGGTTCAAGCGGACCGAGTGCAAGAGCTTATTGGAAGCCGACGTCAATCGAGGGATCGGTCAGTGCGTTGTCTAAGCTAACGCTAGAGTGAAATTACTTGCAGTCCGGACGCGAGAATTCACATGTGAGCTGAGGAGTGCAATGATGCAATATAAAACTTTTGGGCGGCGCACGGGGTTGCGGGTTTCTGAACTAGCTCTTGGCGCCGCAAACTTTGGGACGCGCTGGGGTCACGGCGCAGAGCGCCAGGATGCAAAAAGGGTCTTCGACGGTTACGTCGAAGCGGGGGGCAACTTCATCGACACCGCCGACAGTTATCAGTTTGGCGAGTCAGAAGAGCTGATCGGAGAATTCATCGCGGCGGATCGAGACGACTTTGTTGTCGCCACTAAATACACGCTGGGAACGACTGCTACCGACGGCGTCTCGCGTACGGGCAATAGCCGTAAGAATATGATTCGCTGCCTGGAGGCGAGTCTCAAGCGACTGAAGACCGACCGCATCGATCTCTATTGGGCGCATTTCGCCGACGGCATGACGCCGATGGAAGAAATTATTCGTGCGTTTGATGATCTAGTGCACGCCGGCAAAATTCATTATGCGGGGTTGTCCAACTTTCCCGCCTGGCGGATTTCTCGCGCCGATCTCCTGGCGGAGATGCGCGGCTGGGGGCCTATCGCCGGCATCCAGGTCGAATATAGCCTGGCGCAGCGCACCGCAGAACGGGAACTTCTGCCGATGGCGGAGGCGCTCGGGTTGGGAGCCGCGCTATGGTCGCCGCTCGGCGGCGGATTTCTCACCGGCAAGTATCGCACAGGCGACGAGGGACGGATCAATTCGTTCCTCGCCCGGCTGGTCCACACCGAGAAGACGCAATGTGAGAGGGCGACTCTCGATACAGTAATGGCAATCGCCAAGGAAGTTGACCGATCGCCGACGGAAGTTGCCATTGCCTGGATACTGGATAAGGCGCGCCTGTCCACGACGGCATTGATTCCGATCCTCGGCCCGCGCACTTACGAACAACTCGCCGGCAATCTCAGGGCGCTGGAGGTAAGTCTATCGCCAGAGCAGATCGCCCGGCTCGATGAGACGAGTCAGATCGCGTTAGGCACGCCGCACGAGCAAATCCATGGCTCTGCGGCTGCCATTTCCGGCGGCAAGCCGGAGTTGCTTCGAACGAGGATCATACCCGTGGCGTAAAGATCGAGACGAAAAGCAAACGATCGGAGGCAATATGGCAAAGATGCGCGCCGCACAGATTACTGGCCCGAACCGGCCCATTGAAATCGTTGAGCGTGAAATACCCGAACCGGGCCATGGAGAGGTGCGTATCAGGGTGGAAGCTTGCGGCGTCTGCCACAGCGATTCGTTCACCAAGGAGGGAACCTTGCCCGGCATCCAGTACCCGCGGGTCCCCGGGCATGAGGTTGCAGGAATCATTGATGCAATCGGTCCCGGCATTGCCGGATGGACACTGGGGCAGCGTGCCGGTGTTGGCTGGCACGGCGGACACTGTGGCTACTGCGACTCTTGCCGGCGTGGCGATTTCGTCACCTGTCAAGTCGCTCCCCAAGTGACCGGCATCGCCTACGACGGCGGCTATGCCGAATATATGATCGCACCCGCGGGCGCATTGGCGCTGATTCCAGAAGGGCTCTCTGCGGTGGATGTAGGACCACTGATGTGCGCCGGGGTCACCACCTTCAATCCTCTTCGCAACAGCGGCGCGCGCTCCGGGGATTTGGTGGCGGTACTCGGGATCGGCGGGCTTGGTCATTTGGGAGTCCAGTTCGCGGCGAAGATGGGTTTCCAAACGGTTGCCATCGCTCGAGGCCGGGACAAGGAAGCGCTCGCTCGACAACTTGGCGCGCGTCAGTACATCGATAGCGAGTCGCAGAATGCTGCGGCGGAGTTGGCCAAGATGGGCGGGGCTAAAATCATTCTCGCAACGGTGACAAGCGGCAAAGCAATGAGCGCGGTCCTGGGCGGTCTCGGCGTCAATGGCAAGCTAATCATCCTCGGCGCTGCGCATGAGCCGCTCGAGGTGAATGGACCTCTGATGATCGGCGGACGACGGTCAATCATGGGATGGCCCTCCGGCAGCTCTATCGATTCGCAGGATACGCTGTCGTTCAGCATGCTTAATGATGTGCGCGCTATGACTGAAGTTTTTCCGCTCGAACGCGCGGCCGACGCCTATGACCGCATGATCAGCGGCAAGGCGCGCTTTCGCGCGGTTCTAACAATGAGTCGTTAAGCCTGAAATACTTAGACGATAACGATGGTCGCGCAATGAAGCTTTGCGCCGCAAAGCAATGGACGCTCTCGAGTTTAACGCTGTTCAATTCGGGTCGGTAAATTCGGTCAAAGCTCTGTTGAATCTGAACTATCGTTGGACGCGGGTCGGATTAAAGGATCCATACGGGGCCGTTTCGCCATCGAGAGAAGGTGTGTGATGAAAACTGACATGAAGCTGATCTCCACCAACGTCGGACTGCCGCGGATCGTCACATTCAATGGCGATCCAGTCTCGACAGGAATTTTCAAAGAGCCGGTCGCAGGGCGGGTAATGCTGCGAACCCTGAACCTCGACGGTGACCGTCAAGCCGATCTTTCCGTTCACGGCGGCCGGAGCAAAGCGGTCTACCTCTATCCCTCTGAACACTACGACTATTGGAAGCGCGAATTGCCCGGAATGAATCTACCCTGGGGCATGTTCGGTGAAAATTTCACCAGCGCGGGACTTTTGGAATCCGAGATAAACATCGGTGACAGGTTTCGCGTAGGTTCCGCCGTCGTAATAGTGACCGAGCCGCGGATGCCATGTTACAAGCTCGGCATCAAGTTCGGTCGCTCCGACATCGTCAAAAAATTCCTGGCAAGCGGGCGCACCGGCTTCTATTTCGGGGTTTGGCAAGAAGGCGAGGTTGGCGCGGATGACTCGATCGAACTTATAGAGAAAGCCGATCTCAATGTTCGGGTCAGCGACATCACCCGACTCTATACCCGCGAGAAGCATAACCTTGGACTGCTTCGCCGCGCCGTACAAGTCGAGGCTCTGCCCGAAAGTTGGAAGAGCTATTTTCGCCAGCGAATTGCTAAACTAAGTAATGAGCGCGGCTAGCGCGCCATTCTTCGGAGAGTGCCAACCGCGGCTGAGATGAATATCTCACGGGGAAGAATCGACCGGCCGCAAAAAAAATTTGACGCTGAGATCGGAGGAGCCTATGGCCAAATCGTGTGAACATTTATCGGGCCTGAAAGTCGAGGATTTTCCGCCGCAGAGAACTCCCGATGCCTGCGAGGAATGCCTGACCGAGGGGACATTTTGGGTCGCTCTTCGCGAGTGCCGATCGTGCGGTCACGTCGGCTGTTGCGATTCTTCGACCGGCAAGCATGCCACCAAACATTTCCACGACACGCAACATCCGGTGATGCGCGCTGTGCCGCCAGCGTCCTGGATCTGGTGCTATGTGCACCAGGCGCAGGATGTGCTCGATTAGGCTGCCGCCGCTCCGGGTGCCAATTGGCGATCGTAATCCTCGACCGGCTAGCACGCCCGACCCAAACGTTTGGGATGAGCGAACAGGGGTCATGAGTGCTGTTCGCATGAACACTCCTGGGTTGCATCTCTACGCATGAGCCTCACTGGTTGAAGCGATCTAGCGTGACCTTGAAAGATTCGGATGTAAAGTCCCAACGTTCAATTTGAGCTGCCTTCCGACACAACAGAAAGTGTATCAAGGAGTATTCTTAATGCCCGAGAGAAAGCTGCCAGTGCCCTTGACTCAGGCTTCGGGTGCGGAACGGATGTTTCCGACACTGACGACGCCGCAGATTAAACGGATCGCCGCTCATGGACGCGTACGTCGGATCCGGAGTGGAGAGGTCCTTATCGAGCCAGGAGAGCGGATTGTGCCGTTCTTCGTCGTCCTGACAGGTCAGCTCGAGATTGTTCGGCCGTCGCGCGCCGCCGAGGAGCTCGTCGCTGTTCATGGAGCCGGTCAGTTCAGCGGTGAGGTCAACATGCTTTCCGGCCGCCCGGCGCTGCTCCGCACGCGGGCCAGCGAGGCAGGCGAAGTGATCGAGCTAGATCGTGAGGGCTTGTTGGCGCTGGTCCAGACCGACAGCGACATCGGTGAGCTCATCATGCGCGCCTTCATCATTCGTCGTGTCGAGCTGATTGCGCACGGGCTGGGAGATGTCGTGGTCCTCGGTTCAAATTATTGTTCGGGAACACTCCGCGTCAAAGAGTTTCTGACGCGCAACGGCCATCCGTACTCCTACATCGATCTCGACCGTGATGCCGACGTTCAGGATTTTCTCGATCGGTTTCACGTGAGCGCCGCAGACGTGCCGGTGGTGATCTGCGCCGGTGAGGTGGTGCTTCGAAGCCCGAGCAA
This sequence comes from Binatia bacterium, assembly GCA_036378835.1. Lineage (GTDB taxonomy): Bacteria > Desulfobacterota > Binatia > UBA9968 > UBA9968 > WHTF01. Next base: position 10,285 of record DASUVS010000175.1, read on the forward strand.
TCAGCAGATTGCCGATTGTCTCGGTTTTAACGATGCCATCGATCAGACTCAGATTCGTGACGTGGTCGTAGTCGGGGCCGGCCCCGCCGGACTTGCGGCGGCGGTGTACGCGGCTTCGGAAGGCCTCGGTGTTTTGGTTTTAGAGACGAATGCGCCAGGCGGACAAGCGGGATCAAGCTCGAAGATTGAGAATTACCTTGGATTTCCGACCGGCATTTCCGGTCAGGCTCTCGCCGGACGAGCTTTCACTCAGGCGCAAAAATTCGGTGCGCAGGTAGTCATTGCCCGGTGCGCCAAACGCCTGGTTTGCGAGCAGAAACCATATGTCATTGAGCTTGACGGCGGTTCGCAGGTGCCGGCGCGCACCATAATTATCGCAACCGGTGCCGCGTACCAAAAACCCACCCTCGATAATCTGTCGCATTTTGAAGGGGCCGGTGTGTACTACGGCGCGACGTTTATGGAAGCCCAGTTGTGCCGCGGTGAAGAAGTGGTGGTAGTGGGCGGCGGAAATTCCGCCGGCCAGGCTGCGGTTTATCTTGCCGAGACGGTCAAGCGTGTGCACATGCTGGTCCGATCGAATGGCCTAGCGCAGAGCATGTCCCGTTATCTAATTCGCCGCATCGAGGAAAATCCGCTGATCAACTTGCGAGCGAACACGGAACTGACGGCTCTCGAAGGCGGTAACCATCTCGAACGAGTACGCTGGCGCAATGGCCAGACCGCAGCTACGGAGACTCACGAAATTCGCCACGTCTTTATCATGGCGGGCGCTGCTCCCAATACTCGTTGGCTCGATGGTTGTGTCGGACTCGATGCCAATGGCTTCATCAAGACGGGAGCGGATCTGTTGCAGGAAGATTTGGCATCGGCGCATTGGCCGCTCGCCAGGGCTCCTCATCTCCTCGAAACCAATCTACCCGGCGTGTTCGCGGTCGGTGACGTGCGGGCCGGCAATGTCAAACGAGTAGCATCGGCCGTTGGCGAAGGATCGATTGCGGTCTCCTTCGTCCATCGAGCGCTGCACGAGTAAGAGGAAAAACGATGGCAGAAGGAACGTGTAGTCATATCGAGGCGATTACGACTGTGAAACGCGCGAAACGTCGGGAGTGCGAAGAATGCGTGAAAACCGGCTGACCATGGGTACATCTCAGGATATGTCAGGAATGCGGCAAGACGCACTGTTGCGATGATTCACCGAACCGCCACGCCTCCAAGCACGCGCGAACGAGCAATCATCCGGTGATTGCTTCGGCTGAACCAGGGGAGCGTTGGTTGTACTGCTTTCCGGATGAGGCGTTTGCCGAGTACTAATCGATATCGAAGGAACACCAACAGTCACTAAGAAACCTTTCGAATTCGCTCTGCAGACTTAAGTAAATCATAGGAGGAAAAGTGATACCTCGCGGCGAGGCAGTAAAGAGTTTCCTCCAAATTCAACCAGCTCTTCAGGGATGCTTGCGGGCCGGCGTAGAATGCTGACGGTTTCGAAATATTGCTCGGCGCCTGGTCACTCGACGGCTTTCTTGCCGCGCAGTTCTAGTTGCTAGAGAACGCACCGAACCCCTTGATTGCGAATCGAACAGGATTTGCGGGGTTCCCAGAGCCTGGCTTTTTTGCTCCCTCTGCGCCTACGCAACTCGGCCAGCACTATCTTCATCGAGGATTCAGCCGGCGCGTGACCGGGCAAAAAATCGTGACTCTCATCGCACAAGCAGCCAAGCGATGACGAATATCTTCCGGCATCAAAAACTCGCTCTTGGCGCGGAGGCGTTGAAGATGCTTCATGACAAGATCCCCGATCCGAAAAAACGCGAGGAGAGCTGGGAAAATATTACACAAGGCATCCAGTCGCGTTTCTTTGTCGATGCCGTACGGCGCTTCGACAGGCTCCTGGCCGACGTCGAAGCTTGCTTGACAGAACAATCCTGGATGGCAGGAAAAGAATTCTCACTGGCCGATATCGGTTATGCTCCCTACATCCGTCGTTTGCAGGATCTTCAATTGCAGTTTTTATGGGACAAACGGCCGCATCTTGCCGCATGGTTCGGCAGGGTCGCTAAGCGACCGGGTTATCAGCAGGGCTTCGAGGACTGGCCCAATGAAGCTTACGCCTCGCTCATGAAAGAGAAGGGCGCTGAAGCACAGTCGCGAATTCAAGATATCCTAACGCTGGCGTAAACAATCGGCTTCAACCACTCAACGCTGGAACGACGGGAATCCGATCGCGAAAACTAACGCTGTTGAACGGAGGCTCGAATGGAAGCTGCGGCGCTGGTAATAGACGCTCTGGGGCGAGTGCGCGATATCGTGCGGGCAGCCTTGAGGGATTTAGCTCCCGAAGAACTGCTTGCCTCACCCAAACCTCATATTGCCTGGCTGGTTTGGCATTTGTCTCGGGTCCAGGACGCCAACTTCTCCGCGCTGATGGAGCGGCCGCAATTGTGGATTGCCGACGGATGGCATACTCGGTTTAACATGGCGCCTAGTCCGAGAGACTACGGCTCGGGTCATAGACAAACTCCGGCACAGGTAGAAGCGTTCACCATAACCGATAAATCGCTACTGCTCGATTACCTCGACGCTGTTTTCGCCAGGACCAAGGCTTATCTATCGACAGTCACGAATGACGATTTGAATCGAATTCTGAACGAGCCTCGGTATCAACCGTTGCCGACGTTAGGTATCCGGCTCGCCAGTGTGATCAACTGCAACACGCGCCACGCGGGTCAAATCGAATATTTACGGGGCTTGATCAAGCACCAGGGTTGGTTTCCAGTCGGCGAGAGTGAATTCCAAGCCAGTGCAGCGGCGCAGCTTCATTCGTCACAGAAGCGTTAGTCGAGCGCTTTCGATTCGACCGGTAATCCGGCGGATTGCCACGCTTGCCATCCACCCACCAGCGCGCGCGCTTTGCTCCAACCCGCGGTCTGTAGCTCTCGCGCCACACGGACGCTTGTTGCTTCATCCGGTCAAGCACAAAATGCGAACAGCCACGTCTGCCGCGGCACATCCAGCTCCATCATACGCTTGACGGCGAGTTCGGGTGGAATTCTGACTGACCCGCCAGCTCGAAGATCGCTGTCCGCGAGATTTCGCTCTGCCCGAACATCCAGAGCCAGGTGAGGCGCCCCCGATCTCTGAATTTCGCGCATCTCCGCGATCGAGATAATCTCGTCCTGTTTACTGCTCCCGTTGCCGGGTGAAGTTAGCGACGAGTTTGCTGCGATGGTATTGTCGCCTGACGCCGGGGCCTTCTCCAACGATGCCACCGTGGATTCATTATGCTCGAGCGCCATCACTGAGCCGCCATGAATCACGACCGAAAGTAAGACGATAAAGCAACAGATAGAGAACAAAGGCTCGGTGCCGGGAACGGCTGCGAAGACCGGCACGAGAATCAACAACAGCGAGCTCAGGCCCCGTGGTCCAAACCACGCGATCAACAAGCGGCTACGGAAATCGAGTTGGGTTCCAGCCAGGGAAATGAAGAACGCGATTGGCCGGATTAACAGTACGGTTATCGCGAACAGGAAGACCGGCCAACTCAGCACGGTTATTCCGGTCCAGATTAAAGAACTGCCGAATAGAACGAAGGTAAAGAGGAGCGTCATTTCAGCGGTGGTTTGGCCGTATTCGAGAAAACAGTCGCAAAGCTCTACGTCCAGCGCGGCAATCGTGATCCCGGCAGCAAACGCGGCTAGGAAGCCGCTGCCGTGAACGGCCTCAGCCGCGGCAAAAGCCGCGAAGGCCACGCCCAAAGAGTAGATCGATTCATAGTCGCGCCGTACTCCGGTCTTGCGCCGGATCATCTCGAGGGCGGCGATCGAGAGCAGCCCGACCGCGATTCCAGCGCCAGGTCCTAGAAGAAAAAGATCGAGTCCGATGCGCGCCCACTCGGTCTGGGTCGGCAATCCGTCATGGCCGAGAAATGGCATCGCGATCAAGACGATGGGTAACAGCACGGCGTCGTTGAGACCGCTTTCCAGCCGTAGCGCCAGCGCCACGGGTTGAGGAAGCCCCTGCCCTCGAAGCAGGCCGCGCAACATTACCGGATCTGTCGAAGCGAGAGCCGCGCCAAGGATAGCTGCGGCCGCTAAAGGAAATCCGAGCAACAGCCACGCCGCGAGAGCGATAAGTCCGGCTGAGAGGAGTGTTGCGGGTCCCAGGACGCGGAATGCCAGCGCGCTATGGCGCCGCACTTGTACGATACTGAGACTGACGGCATCCGTGAATAGCACCAGAACCAAGCTCAGTGTGGCTACCACCCGAAGAATCGGCGAGTCCAGAGTAATGTCCAGCAACCCTAATCCCGCCGGGCCGAGCATCGCGCCGAGCGCCAGGAAGATCCCGACTTGGGGTAGGTCGGTACGATCGATAAATCCGGAGAGTAGCGCGGCGATGATGATGACCACGCCAACTAATGCGAGGGTCAGCACGAAAAGATGAAAGTTGAGCATTTCCATGGAAGTTCTCTGGATGTTTGTGGTCGAGGATGTTTCTCTCAGCGTTCTGAAGGGAAAATAAAATGCCGCCTCAAGATACCAGTTCGCGGTCTCGGTCGACAACTGACTTAGGCGAGCTTAGGCGAAAGAGTCGCCAGGTTTTCTAGGTAGTTTTATTCTATTGGAGCTCGGCAACCAGAACTGTGATGCGTTCGTGGGAAGAAGGGCGTTGGAGCCGAAAAGTCAACGAACAAATGGCATGTGGCGGCGGTCACTGCTCATCCATGGTTTCCGATTCGAGTGGCACATAGGTGCGGTGATCCAGCGGGCATTCGTAAACTTCTGTGGCGGTTTCGAGTTCTCGCTGTACCAAAGCAAGTGGCAGCCCGCATTCCTTACCGTCGACAAAGGAGGTGCACGTTCTTTTGACGACTTCAGCAAACAGGTGCTCTGTGCGATGACCCAGCGCGCATTCGTAAATTTCTACTTGGGTTTCAAGCTCGCGCTCGACCAGGAGTAGGTCAAGACCGCATTCTTTACCATCGACCAGCGTGAGACATTTTCTTTCTTCCATCTCTGTTTCCTCCTCGTGATCGCAATCGATTCATCATCGCCCTGCTATTTCCACATTTGCCCGCTACCGTTCGGGGTGTCAAGTAGGACGAAACAATCTCGAGCGACAAATAAACGGGTGGTTCCAAGTCGAATTACGGGGTTGAAGTCTAGGCAATCCTGGATCTAAAGACGACACTCAGCGATACCCTTCGGCTTGCATGCTGAAGAGCTCAGCATAAATGCCTTCGCGGCGCAGAAGTTCGTCGTGGGTGCCGAGTTCGGCAATGCGGCCTTCTTGGATCACGGCGATGCGGTCGGCCATGCGCACCGTGGAAAAACGATGCGAAATGAGGATTGCCATTTTCCCTTCGGTGAGTGTTTTGAAGTTCTGGAAAATTTCGTATTCGGTGCGCGCATCGACCGATGCAGTGGGTTCATCGAGCACCAAAATCTCGGCATCGCGCATAAAAGCGCGAGCCAGGGCGATTTTTTGCCACTGTCCGAGGGAGAGCTCGTGACCGTCGTGAAACCAGCGCCCGAGCATGGTTTCATAGCCCTGCGGAAGTTCTTCGACCACTGACTCCGCGCCACTTTTTCGGGCAGCCGCAGCAATGCGTCCGAGGTCTTCCAGCGCATCGATCTGGCCAAATCCGATGTTTTCTCTCACGGGCAGGTGATAGCGCACGAAGTCTTGAAAGATCACGCCGATTCTTTGCTGCAGTTCTAACGGGTCCAGATCACGGATATCGATGCCGTCGATCAAAATGCTGCCTTCGGTTGGATCGTAAAGCCGGCTCAAGAGTTTTATAAGCGTGGTTTTGCCGGCTCCATTGTGGCCTACCAGCGCAATCTTTTCGCCCGGCCGGATGACGAGATTGACGCCTCGCAGGGCCCATTCCTCAGCGTCGGGATAGCGGAAGCCGATTTCGCGAAACTCGATGCCGCCGCGCAGCGGAACCGTTAGCTTGCGTGTGTGTCCGGTCATTTTCATGCGCGGCTCAAGGCAAAGAAATTCGAAAAAGTTTGCCATGAATAAGTTATTCTCATAGATATTGCCCAGGGCCGAGAGAATCGATTGAAACGTCGCTTGCCCCTGGCGGAAAATCGCCAGGTAAAGCGTCATGTCGCCGAGGGATATTTTATTCTGCACGGTATACCAGACGATCCACGCATAGGAGCCGTAAAATCCCAACGTGGCGATGAGTCCTAGGGCGAATCCCGCAGTGGCGCGGCGTAGGGCCAGGGATTTGTCTTCCTCAAAGAACTTGTCGAACAGTGTCGTGTAACGATTAAGCAAGCTGCCGCCTAGATTGAACAGCTTGATTTCTTTAGCTGCGGTGTCTTCGGTCAGCAGGCGCGAGAGATAATTGACCTGGCGGGTTTCGGGCGCGCGCCAGGTGAGCAAGCGAAAGCCGCGCTCCGCATAGCGGGTTTCGGAGATGAACGACGGAATACTGGTCGCGAGAAGGACTACCACCAGCCACGGGCTAAAACGGAGCATCAGGAGAGCAAAGGAGATTAAGGTAATCGAGTTCTGCACGATCAGAAAAGTATCGTTGATCAGTTCCACCGGCTTGTACCCGCCCTCGCGCCGGGCATTTTGCAGCCGGTCGTAAAAATCAGAATCCTCGAAATAAGCGAGATCCAAAGTCAGGGCTTTGGCGATGATCTCGGCGCGAATGCGGTTGGCAAGCTGGAGCTGGATGAGTTGTTGAATCAGACGCCGGCCATGATTGAACGCTGCGCTGAGGAGGAAAAGACCGAGCTCAAGCAGCAAATAGACAAATACTCTTCTCACCTGCGCGGCGTCCTGGCCGCTTTGGATGGACGCGACTACGCCGTCGACGATGAGCTTTCCCACCCAGGCTTGGCTCGCCGGCAATAAAGCGCCACCCAAGGTCAACAAACCCAAACCCACAGTTGCCCAACGGTTGGTGCGCCAGACAAAGCCAACGGCTTGGGGCGTGTGAGTGAACGATTGGCGCAGTTGGCGCCACTTTTCTGGCAGAGAAATCATCCGGCAGGTTTAAGATTACAGTTTCGGGTCTCTGATTGAAACTATAAACCCGCGCTGCAAAGTCGGAGCTCAGGTAGGGCGAGCGTTATGCGTCCTGAGTTGCTATCCAGGATCGGAAACGGATCGAATTCGTCGCGCAATTTATGGCCGAACGCGAGACGGTTCCGGAGGCTGGCAAGAAGGATACCGGAATCGATGTGGGCGACTCTCTAGCTTTGAAATGATTCTTCTTTGATGGCGTAGCAGCGTAGGGAGATCAATTCGAACGACATGGTCCAGGGATCAAATTATTGTCGTCCGGCAGCTAATTCCTTGCGCGCTTTTTCCACGAAGCTGTAGTCGATCACCTGAGCCGCACTGATGGGCTCTGATACTTTGGCGCTTTCTCGTTGTTGATCTACCAGCGCCTGAAGTCCGTTCATGTTTATGGCGCCATCAGGCAGCATCACCCTGACCATGTAATCATACATTTCGCTCGCCATGGCGCGGTTCTTTATGCTCCAGTGCTTGGCGATCATGTCGAGGCAAGCGTCCTTATTGTTCTTATCTGAGACAAACATCAGTCCACGCAGGGTGCCGCGCACCATCCGGTAAATCTCGTCAGGATTGTCTTTGATCTTTTTTATCGAGGCGCCGAAACCATTTTGCGGAAACTCGATGTAATCGCCGGAAAAAGCCAGCTCAGTGAAACCTTTTTGCCGGGCGAGAATGTTCTCAGGCACCGAAAGCATCGCGGCGTCGACAATCCCGGCGTCGAGGGCGGCGAGCCGGCCAGCTTCGGATGCTACATAGACGGTTGAATAATCCCGGCCAAATTCCAAGCCTTCGCGGCGCAAGGTATATCGAGTCGCGAGGTCAGTCGTAGCGCCGGGTGAGCTGACGGCAATTTTTTTGAATTTGAGTTGTTGAAAATTTTTAATTTCTGCTTTTGCCATAAGGCCCTGCACGGGCGAACGCATCGTAAAGATGACCGCCTTGATCGGCTGTGACCTGACGGCCGCAGCGACAACGCCGGTAACGGCGCCATTGTAATCGATGTCACCGGTGAGGGCCGCCGTGCTAGCGAGGGCGGCGGGCATCAGAATGAACTCAACGTCGATTCCCTCATCTTTGTAATAGCCCCGGTCTTTGGCTGCGTAAAACGGCAAGTACGTCACGTTTGCAGCTGGAATCGAGACGCGAACTTTCCTCAGTCCCGGCTGAGCTTGTGAATGGCTGGCGCAAACCAGGACTGCGGCCGTCAACAGAGCGATCGCAACAGCTGACGTTCTTAGAAAAGCGGCCATGGAAGACCTCCTTTATCATCCGGGATTGCTGCGCAATCGTAATGTTCTCGTCAACAAAAAGATTCCTTCGTACTTAGCACATTTTGATCAGCGACATGGAATTCTTCCCCCCAATTAGGAAGCGTCTGCGGTTACTCTGGAAAGCGCATGTCAATCGCGTTACGGAGTTTCACCTCCGGTGCCGTTCGCGGCGTGAGCATCTCTGTAGATTCAAGCTTCAGCGCGCCTTCGACCTAAGTTCTTCTTGAAGAAAGTCTTAACCCAGGGGGCGATAGTCGCGAAGCAGTTTTGGGGTGACACCTTGCTGACCTACCGCGGGCAGCTCAATTCCAATTGACACGCTCCCCCGATGGATCTTATAAGCGACCGGAGGATCTCACATGACGCGATATCTAGCAGTCATCTATAGTTTCATTTGGCTCCTGGTTTTGTCGCTCGGCGATGGTCGAGGCGCAGAGCGCGCCCGCGGTCAACCGCATACGATCCGGATTGCGTATGTTTCACCGGTGACCACCATGGCGCCGATCTGGATTGCGAGCGAGATCGGTGCATACCAGCGCGAAGGGCTCGACCCGAGAATCGTCTTCATTGACGCAAGAGTCTCCATTGCTGCCCTTGTCGCAGGCGAGGTCGATGCCGTCGTTATCTCTGCGCCCTCAGTCATACCTGCTGTCCTGAGCGGCGCCAACATCGCTTTCATCGCGGGACTGCACAACAAGATGATCTTCTCTTTTCACGCGCAGCCGGATATCCAAAGCTCGGCGCAGCTTCGGGGAAAGATTGTCGGGACAAACCGCCCCGGCACACCCGCAGATTATGGAAACAGAGTCGCGCTGACAAAGATGGGTTTAAAGCCCACCGACGTGCAGCTTATGCCGCTGGGAAGTTCGGGAGTAATGTGGTCGGCGTTGCAATCGCGCCAGGTCGCAGGCGTGACGCTCGCTCCGCCTTACAGCTTTAGAGCGGATGCGATGAAGTTTTCGCGCCTGGTGGATACCTACGACAAACCTTACCAGAATACGGGCGTCGTGGTTCGCAAAGAGCGAATCCATTCGAGCGCGGATACATGGCTGCGTTTGCTCAGAGCTCTGCGGCAGGCAAACCTACGCTGGTATGAAGATCCAAAGCTCGCGATGTTCGTGCTTAGTAAATACACTCAGCAATCGGATCCGGATGTGCTACAGAAAACGTACGATTTCGAATCGAATCCACCCGGGTTTACCAAGGACTTAAAAGTATCCGACACCGGTCTTCAAGGCATCCTCGACTTTTTAGCCTCCACCGTTCGCCCTGAAGCCGGAAAGGCTTCTCCGAAAGAATTCTACGATACTACGATTCTGGATCGGCTGGAGAAATGAATCAGCCCGAACAA
>DASUVS010000176.1:0-9746 GCA_036378835.1 Binatia bacterium
TGGCATCGCGGGCGTTCACACAAAGATTTAGCAGCGCCTGCTCGATTTGGTTTTCATCGGCCGTTATCGGCGGAAGATGCGATTCCAGTGTCGTGCTCAACGCGATGGTCTTGGGAAAAGTTTGGCTGATCAGCGCGATCAGTTCTTCAATTAGATTGTTCGTATTCACGGGGTTGAAATCCGTCGTAGTTTTCCGCGCCAGAGTTAAAAGCTGCTGTACCAGGGTGGAGCCGCGTTGGACGCTCTTGTGAATGACGCTAAGGCTTTCCGCGATCTCCTTGTTGTGGGCGCCATACCCCTGCAGGAGAGAAGCGTAGCCTTGAATAATATTAAGAATATTATTGAAGTCGTGGGCGATCCCGCCAGCCATTGTACCCATGCTCTCCATCTTCTGCGCGTGCAAAAGCTGCTCTTGGAGCTTGTGTCGTTCCTCCATATCGCGCAAAAGGGCCGCATTGGCCTGATGCAACTCGCTACTGCGCTGGGCCACCGTGGTTTCCAGCCACTCCTGGGCCCGCTTCTGATCATGAATGTCGGTGCATGTGCCGACCCACTCACGCACACTGCCGTTCGCGTTTATCAGCGGTGTCGCTTTGGCGACAACGAAACGCCACTGCTGCCGCGGCGCATACCAAAGCCGCTCCTCGCAGTAATAGAGCGCTCGGGTGGCGCAAGCCTCTTTCCAGAGTTCTTTGACTCTGTCGCGGTCGTCAGGATGAAGAGCATTGGCCCAGCCGAATCCACGATGTTCTTCCCACCTTTGGCCGGTGTAAGCTTCCCAAGCGGGTTGCGGCGTGGCGAAAGCACCGGTGGGATCAGCGACCCACGGTACGTCGGTTATGACTGAAACCAACGAGCGAAAACGCTCTTCGCTGTGCCGTAGGCCTTCTTCTGCTTCATTGCGCTCGGCGATTTCCTGCTCTAAGCGTTCGACGCTCAACCTAACTTCAGCATCGCGGCTCTGCAAAGTTTCCGCCATTAGGTTTACAGACTGCGCCAACATACCAAGCTCGTCACTCCTAGTGACCGATAACCGAGTATCAAATCTACCCTCGCCAATATCCTTTGCTGCGCGCGCGACAGTTAGAATGGGACGGCTGAAACTCGCCGCGACGGCGAACGCCAGAAGAAATGCGATACCAAAAGCGAAGGCGGTGAGATAGAGACTCGATTTCGTAGTCTCGTGGACCATTTCATTGATCCTTTGCAATGAAAAACCCACGATAATGTATCCGACTCGACTTCGATCCGGCATAAAAACTGGCCCGGCGACTTTGAGCAGCTCCCCCTCTACCGCAGATATCCAATCGTTTTCCTTCATTAATCTGTTGGTAAATGGGTCCGTGGGTTTCTGATCGCGCAGGACATTTGCTGAGGTGCCATCGGAGAGAACAGCCCCTTCGGAATCCATGATCAGCGTGTATACGATGTCGGAGTTCACTCGCGTGCTTTGTAAGCGCCGGCGCAGTGAACCGACATCGAGGAAATAGATTTGATTGACGAGTGCCCCAGCCATGAGCGCTGCAGTTCTCCGCGAATTTTGCTCAAAAGCTGTTAGCATCCGGCGCTGTCCGAGAAATACGGAATGAAGGGAAATGCTTCCTCCCACGAGCAGGACAATGGCAAAAGTCAAAAGGACCAGCTTAAGGCGGATATTGAACTTCATCTGAGTCTTAGCTCGGCTTCAACAAATTTCCGGACGTTCAGTAATTGTGCCGTGGATGCGCTAGGCAACTCGTCAAACATAGTTGTGCGCTCGAAGTCCTTTAGCGCCCTCCTGCCTTCCTCTGACTGATCCATTTGTATCAATATCGCCTTGATTTTAGTCACAAGTTTTGGAGCGAGATCGGCGCGGTGGCTAACCAAATGGCGTGGAAAAGAAGACGTGGTGTGGATTGCCTTCAAACTATTCGGGTATCGATGTGTCTGCCGCTGGTAGGTGTAATCATCCGTGGCTCCGGCGCTCACTTTTCCTGCGAGAACCCATGCGACGGTATTTTCATCATCAAGACTGAACACATAGCCGATTTCCTGCGGATCTGTGGACTTTGCGGCATCAGGCTTGGGAGTCAGTTTCAATCCCGCCTGTACTAAAGCGATCTTCGGGATGAAGTAACCTGATGTCGAAAAAGGCTCCTCAAAGGCGAGGATATGACCCTTGAGGCTCTCCACCTGATGCAAGTTGCTGTCCTTTTTGTGATAGATGACGGAGCGATACTCCGGCCGCCCTCTCTTCCATCTTCGCAATAGGAACTTGCTTCCTGAAAGGAGATTCGCCGCGACCGAAGGAAAAAAACTGTCTATGTAGATATCCACCTTGCGTTTTTGTAAAAGCGTACCCATCTGAAAAACGTCTTTTGCCACTACGATTTTGGCCTCATTGACTTCTTCTGACTGCAAGTGTTTTCCGAGATAATCGGCAAGCGGCAAAAACTTTTTGATCTCCGACGTTACTTCGTGATGAATAGAGCCTATAACAAGCGGCTCAGCCGGGGCGAAATAGGGACAAATGAAGCCGGCCATCAGCAATACCGCTGTTGCCTGGAATCTAAAGGAGTGGAACATCGCGACTCCTCCTGCCGGATTTAATTCAGGGTGGATCAGTAGTTTAGTGAGAGCGTGACGAGATGTTTCGAGATCGACGAAGGTGTTGTGATCCGTAACGAGCAGAATAGATGTAACATCGGCAATAAACAATTACGGCTGCACGAGATCTCCCTCAAATGTCGTTTCATTTCACACCTCCGGAAAGACAAATGAGCCGATAGCTCCCTGACTTCTACTGCCGTTCGCTAGCGCTTGTCTAGATATTTCTGTGACGAAATCATCGAGCATGCCTAGTGAACACGACGAGAAATATGGTTCGTATATTTAGGCACGCCTCCTCGTGTGAAGATTGATTCCGAGGTAAGTCGGACAAACAGTTGAAGTAGCAGAACTACCCTCATGTTACAGATCCGAGAAGGCCACCCTATCTGGACGATACGGTTCGGTTGACGAACGGATAACCGTTGGCTAGTCTCTAGTTGCGAACCGCGAGTACAAAGTGAATTGATCGTTGGCGGAAATAAGCGGAATCCGTTTCACCATGACTAAAATTCTGCTTGTCGAAGATCATTCTGAATTGCGCCATGTCCTCCGGGACCGAATAGAGGGACTGGGATTTACTACCATTACCGCTACGAACGGCAAGGAGGGCGTTGATACAGCTGTCGCGGAGAAACCAGACCTAATAATGATGAATTCTATGATGCCGGAGATGGATGGTTGGGAAGCCGCCAGAATATTGCGGTCGAATCCTGAAACTAAGGACATTCCGATCTTGGCCGCGACCGCAATGTTCCAGCCCGCCCATCTTAAAGCTTGGTTAGACGTCGGCTGCAGCGACTATATCATCAAACCATTCACTTTGGACGAACTCTCAAGGAAGATCAGGGGTCTCATTGGCTGAAGTGTTCCGAGGCGAGCCGGAGCCGCACAAGATCTTAATTCCTCATCATCATTTTCGCACATGAGCATCGTTGTAGGCTTACCGAAGGTTGTGTTTGAAAAGGATGCTCCCACTTCAAGCAGTCGTTACAAACGTTTGACCCTTCGCTCAGTTGATGTTGTAAGTCAAGGCGTTCGCGCTCGCAGGATAAGCGGCTCGTCCAATGGCATCCAACTATTCAACTAGATCGTTCCAATGGCGAACCAGACCTGACATACCGAGATAGACTTGACAGCCGTTCTTTTGCCGCAGTAGGGTCGACGGGTAAAGGCGGCATGTTGACAAAAATCCGACTGCTGTTGATTGCCCTAGCTTGGATCGTGCCTGCGAGCTTGTCTGCTGCAGAACGTCACATCCATACTAGCGCTGGGTTAGGCGGCTCAGGTTTACCTCTCTACGTTGCGAAAAGCGCTGGCATTTTTGAAAAATATGGACTGGACGTCGACTTGCTCGTCATTCCCGGCGGACCGCTCGGAATGCAGACGCTTCTTAGCGGTAATACTCAGTCCGCTAATATAGCGGCCATGACTCCCATCAGAACGGTTCTGGCAGGCGGCGACATCGTGATGGTCGGGGGGCATCTTAACCGTCAGATGTTTAACCTCGTCACAAGAAAAGAGATCCGTAAACCCGAAGACCTGCGCGGAAAAAAGATTGGGGTCGTCAGCCTGGCAGGAACGAACGCGGTCGCTGTTCGCTTGGTGCTCAAAGAGTGGAAGATTCCGTTCGAGGCGGTGAACCTGCTCGTGGTTGGCGGAAGTCCTACACAACTGGCCGCTCTCGAATCCGGTACGATTGATGCGGCCGTGCTTACGTATGGCATAACCAAGGAAGCCCTGCGCAAAGGAATGACCGTTCTGGCCGATCTATCCAAGCCTGTCCCGGAATTCCCCGATCGGACGATTATCATGCGGCGCTCCTTCTTGATGAAAGAACGAAATCACGTCAAACACTTCATGCAGGGACTCAGCGAAGCTATTTATCAGATTAGAACCGCCGACAATCGGCGGCGGGAGGAATTTATCGCGATTGCCGGAAAACACCTGAGAGTAAACCCGACGGCGGCGAGGGAGTTCTACGATCTCTATGAAAATGCTTTTTCCTTTCCCCCGCGTGTCGGCCGAAACGGGATGGCAGCGGTGATAGATCTGATTCAGGAGGAAACCGGACGGCCGAAGGTGGAGTTTGAGCTGAACCGATTTCTTGACGAGAGCGTTCTCGATGAACTCGAGAGAGAAGGCTTCTTTAAAAAGTTGGAGTCGGAGCATGCGCGAAGATAAACAGCGTGTTTTCAAAATTGATAGGAGCGCGCCTCTATCTGCGCGCCAAATAGGAGGTCGATCATGCAAGCTAGAATCAGACACGTCGCAGTAATGTGCCAGGATGCTCCTCGTGTCGCCAGGTTTTACGAGCTGCTGTTTGCGCTTGCGGCCAAGGCGCAAACTTCGGACGAGCTTCATGCCAAGATGTTCGGCGCGCCGGTTTTAGGATCAAAACGAGTCGTACGGCCCTACGAGCGAACGATCATCGTGAGTGATGGAAATATCGGTTTTGCTTTTCTTAGAAGGGCGCCCGGTTATCCAGGCGGCATCGATCATTTTGGCATTGAGGTCGATGATCTCGATACGGTGTTTGCGCGCATGAAAGAGCGCTATCCGAAAGTTGGCGCGGTAAAAAGGCCCGCCAATCGACCTTTCGCAGCCTACAGTTCTCATGACCCGGAAGGTCATTTATTCGATTTGGCGCAGCACGATTCGCAAAATATAAGAGGCGTTTGGAGCGAGACGCCAAGAGAGCAGGAGCGGTACATCAAACACATAACCATTCGCGCGATTGACCCTGAGGCCATGGCCCGATTTTATATGGACGTGTTCGAGTTCAAGCAGGAAGAAAAGGCTTTGGAGGATCCAAATTTTTATCTCACCGACGGCAAGGTGACTCTGGTCCTCACTCCATGGAAAATTCAAGATTATCCCGAGGCTGAGCACCGAGGCCCGGGATTCGATCATGTAGGTTTCAAGGTTGAAAGCGTGGAGGCTTTCAAAAAAGATCTGGAAACTGTGACCAGCGTGGATCCGGCGAATCTGGCGCCTCGCGCAGCGAGCAATATTCCCGAGCAGAAGGTCGTGCTGGGGCTGCTGCAGTCATGTCGTTACGGCCAATATCACGTGCCCGACCCTGAGGGAAATTATGTTGATGTTTCAGAGCATTGAAACAGTTCTCTTGCCGTTGCTTAGAAGCTGATATTCAAGAGGAGGGTGCGGTAGCGCGACGCGCGGTTCGGTAATTGAACTCGTCGCCTCCGAAGAACTAGTTCCGAGTACGTTGACCTCTTTGCCAGTTATTGCGAGATAGCGCGATATTCAAGATACCAAGCAGAAATCGTATTTAGGAAGAAACCGCCCGGCTTTGCTTCTAGTATGTGACTGAGTTGCAAAATTACTTCTTGCTAGGTCTGGCAATGATGTTGAAAAAAACGTTCTGATCATCGAAGGCAGAACCGGTTAATTCCCCGTTATCGTTCAAGGCGTTGACACTTTGCCAAGTGTAGCCTTCAGGATTATTAATCCGCAGGTAATTTCCATCACTGTATAGAAAGTAAGATCCTACGCCGTCCACTGTCGCAAACATCAGTGCCTGATCATTATTGTTGAGTTGGCGAACGTCGTTGTTACCATTAGCACCGGGCACTCTCAGCTCGGTAAACTGTCCGTTATCCCATAGAAATGCATGTTGGCCATTATTATCCGAGTAGTGACCGACCACTTTTAAGCTGTTATTGATTGCAACAGCCTGTACCAGAGCTTCGATTGTTGGCGGCAAAATATTTTGATACCGGCCATCGCTGCTCCGAATGAAACTGAAACTGCCGGAAGTACCCGACGCCCGCCCGACGATCTGCCCAAAGTCATTGACGCCGTGCGCCACCGTCGATGCGGCATCAGGCGCAGTAAACTGGAACAGATTGCCATTTTTGCTGCGCAAGAAACCGGTTTCTATCTGACCCAGATCATCATGACAGAATCCGACAATATCGCCGCGATTGTTGATCGAGGCAGGCGTTGTAAAAAGTTGAGTGGCACCAGCGGAGAACACGAGGCATTCAAACTCTGTGATGTTGCGCTTTTTGTCGACAAAAAAAGCGGCAGAATCGCCGACGAGCGCCAATTCCCTCGATCGGTTAACCGCTGCTACGATTTTACCGTCATGAGGGAAGGCCTCGGTGACGGTGTAGTTGATGTCCGTAAGTGGGGCCGGCTTCCCTGGCTTCTCGGGCCGTGCGGCGGACAGAACAGGCTGCGCCTGCCCACTCTCTGACACGATTGATGCGACGACGAAAAGAGCTACAGCCAAGGCGTTTAGACAATGCCTTTTCTTTTTGGCAGGCGATGCAGGAGCAGCAGAAGCAAGTCGCAATTTCATGGACACCTCCAGAGGCGGTTGATTATGCCAAGCACATCTCTCCGGGCGCGAATTCTGTGATTTACTCTCAGCGTATACGAACATTTGGGACCAAGACACCAATGATTACCTAAAATTTACAAAAATTGCTATGAAATGCCCATAACTGCATAGCACCGCAACTAACCTAGCGTCAACAGGATTCTTGCGCAGCTTGCGGCTTCTCAAACGAAAACAGCTCTGGGGGTGGGGCCGCCGCGGTGGCGGGAGAGACGGGCGCGGAGATGGCCCGTCTACTTTCAACTCAGGCCGCTTATTTCTTTAAAGATCGAGCGCCCGCACATCTGCAGCTTAGAAGGCGTAACGCACTTCGCAGAAAGGGAGAGCGCTTTTTAATGTGCCGAGAAAAGATTCCAGATACCCGCGCTTCTCATGCACTTTATAGCGCAGGTTCCACATGCCGTTCTGGCTAAGCTTCTTCTGCTGCAACTCCGGGCGCCAGAGCCAGTCCTCGGCTCGGGGATGCCAGCGTAAGTTTACTTCGTGCAGAGCCGCATTGTGCGTTAGAAAAATGACTTCTGCCTTGAGCTGCTCTTTGGCCCCGGCGGAGAGTGTCTCATCTAAATTCGCGAAGAGAGAGACGTAATCAGTCTGCCAGCCGTCATAGACGATCACGGGGGAAAAATTGATATGGACCTCATATCCGGCATCGACGAAATCGTTGATTGCCGCGATCCGTTCGCTCACAGGCGATGTGCGCACATCGACAACTTGGGCAACCCGCTCGGGCATCAAGGAAAAGCGAATGCGGGTCTTGCGTTGGGGATCGTAGCCAAGCAGATCGCGATTGACGTATTTGGTCGCGAAACTGCCCTTGGCGTTTGGAATGTCGCGAAAGGTGGCGATGAGATCGCGCACGTTGTCGGAGACCAGGGCATCAACGGACAAATCGCCATTCTCGCCGAGATCGTAGACCCAGAGTTTCGGATCGACCTGATCTGCTCTCGGCTTCACGCCCTGGCGCTGTGCGTGTCGCGTCAACGCGGCGCAGATCTGCTCCATATTGACGAAAACAGTGATCGGATTGGCGTAACCCTTACGCCGCGGCACATAGCAGTAGGCGCATGCCATCGCGCAGCCATTGGACGTTGACGGCGCGATAAAGTTGGAGCTGCGTTCATTGGGCCGCATACTCATGCTCTTCTTCACGCCGAGTACCAGGGTGTGTTGCTTGATATGGAGCCAGTCTTCGGCGTTGCCTTCATTGCCGTAAAGGGTAGGGATGTTGTTATGCGAAGGAACAATGATGAGGCGCGCATCCGGATAGCGCGCGAGCACCTGGCGACCCCGATCATAAGCTTCGATCGCCGGCTCCATGTAGATTGTTTGAACGTCGAGGATATCGCGGGGAAGCGCCATGTCTAAGAATCAGTATTGCTACCGGCAGCTTCAACTTCAACAGTGTGCGTCAATACCATCCGGATCGCGATGTTATGGCCAGCGATTGTATGCCAGGCGAACATCCAAAATCCGCAGGTGAGAAAATTTCGCTCAGCTCGAAGATCTCTTGATGAAGAGCAGGACAGACACACCTGAATTGGCTTTATCGCACGAAGTTGAGATGCCCTACTGCCGCTGGCTTCTCATTAACCCGATCTCCTTTAGTTTCCTTGACGCCTTTGCGCGGTTTCGGCTAGCGTGCCGGCAAAGATGGAGGTGCCGATGCCTGTCATCCCGTTGAAACCTGTGGATCGGGTCGAGGTGTTGAGCGTCATGGATAATTCCATAGACGTGCTCATGGGAAACACGCCGGTGGCGCGGCGGATCAAGCGCTCGCGTGACTCGCACACACGGCCGCAACTTCGGGCCGAACACGGCGTCTCGATGCTGGTGTCGACCTATGCTGACGGCAACAGAGATAGCTTTCTCTTCGATACCGGCGTGACACTCGACGGCGTTTTGCACAACATGGATGTCATGGAAATCAAAGGTAACGAGCTGCATGCCGTGGTCCTGAGTCACGGTCACACCGACCACACCCGCGGCTTGATGGGATTTATCAAGCGTTATGGCCGTCCGAGAATCCCGATCCTGCTTCATCCCGACGCCTATCTGAAAAGAAAGAACGTCTTTCCCGACGGCCATGAATCCGAGCATATCCCGCCTAGCAAGCGCGACCTTGAGGCCGAAGACGTGCAGATCGTCGAAGACCGCGGGCCATCAATGCTGATCGGCGGTCGCGCCCTGGTCACGGGGCAGATCCCTCGCACCACAGGCTATGAAAAAGGCAGCCCGAACCAGGTGGCCTGGATTGACGGAAAGTGGCAGCCCGATCCCTGGATCCATGACGATCAGGCGATTGTCCTGAATGTGAAAGACAAGGGGCTGGTGGTCTTAACCGGCTGCGGCCACGCCGGCGTTATCAACACGCTCAGATGCGCGCGCGAATTGACCGGTGTAGATCAGGTCCATGCGGTCATCGGCGGATTTCATCTGACCGGGCCTGTGTTCGAGCCGGTCATCGCACCGACAGTCGAAGCCCTGAAAGATTTCGCTCCTAAAATCATTGTTCCGCAGCACTGTACCGGCTGGCGCGCAACCCACATGATCGCGCGACATTTCCCCGATGCTTTCGTGCCGAATAGTGTGGGCACGACCCTGGTAATCGGCGCCTAAGCCTCTGCGCGTCTCGGTCAGGTTTACATCCAGTCACATGTTCGCGGGCCTTACTCCCTTCACACGGCGTTGTTTCGAACGGCAAAGTATTAAAGGGCGTCCCACTGAGCCTCCAGCCCGACCGCGTCGTTCGGCGCGCGACAGGGTTTCATTCAGTGAAAGAGCAGATAAAGTTAGT
>DASUVS010000177.1:0-4159 GCA_036378835.1 Binatia bacterium
GCGAGAACTTCTTCGTCCGGTAGAATGCTTCGCCCGCAAGCAGCGGGCTTTGATGACCCGGTGGAGTTTCGTCTTGCATAGCAAAGACCTCCCTTCCATAGGGGCCTACTCTTCGTTCCCCCTGCGCCGAGCCGCGCTCAGTGCACTCAATATTAATCTGTTACCTACGAGATTATTTGTCAAGCGAATTTTTTATTAAATCAAAAATTCTTTTTTGTGCGAAATTTGGACTGCTGAATCGGTGGCAACACTTAGTTGGTGCGCCGGAGGGAGGTTTGACATCGGGCGCGTAGAAGCTCAGATTTAACTTCGTCGACTGCCCAAGGAGGGGCCATGAAAATACACGCAAGCTTAGGATTGCTGTTGACGTTAATTTTGATAGCAGAGCCTAATAACCTCCCGGCGGCCAATGAATCGATTTTTAGCTCAGAGGATCGAAGTTTAACGCCGGAAAACATCGGCCGCAGATTGCGCGAACTGCTGGACCGGGTGAAAGAAAATTTTTCTTTCGAAATTTCGGCGGAAGACCGAGCGCCTATTTCACTGATGCTGCGCAATCGCGAACGGCTTGGTTTAACCGCTGATCAGGTTAAACACTTGGAGCAACTGCGCAATGATTTTGCCAAAGAGTCGATTCGAAGCGAAGCAAATCTGCGCATCGCGGAATTGGATCTGACCAGTTTGCTGGAGGCGCAACCGGTCGACATGGCACGAGTCGAGGCCAAGATCCGCGAAATCGAACGGATTCGCGCCGATTTACGGATCGCGCGCGTTCGATCTATCGAAAAAGGAAAAGCGCAGTTGAGCGCTGAACAGCGCCGCAAACTACAGGAGTTAGAGGCAGATCAGAATTTCGCCGGCAGTCGATTCAAGAATGAACCGTCAACATGGTTCAAGGAGTCAAAATAGATTCGGCGATGGGTCTCGCGCGCTGCCACGGCATTCGGCAATCTACTCACTTGACTCCCAGCTCTTTATTGATTTCTCGCTGCAAGGTGAAGTCGAAGACGCTCGCCGCCGGCACCGGCTGCGGCAGGCCGATGATTTGCGCGTCGAGCGCAAGATATTCTTTGATCTCATCATCGGTGGGAATTCCGGTGCCGGTGAATGCGGCTTTTGAGGCCCGATAACTTTCGTTGGCAATTTTAAAATCGGAATTCCAGATAGTGGCGAGAAGCTCGCTGGCTTCTTTTTCTCGCTCCAAAAAATACCTATTCGCCTGAGCGCGGGCGCGCAGAAAGCGTTTTAGAAAGTCCGGCCTCTCCTGCAGCATCTTCACATTGACGGCGGCGCCATTCTGGATGCTGGCAAATTTGTCCGTGGACGTCTCGAGAATCTTCATGTTGAACTTGTCCCGGGCAATTTGCGCATAAGGCGGACTGATCGCCGCCACTTGGATCGCATTCGTCGTCAAAGCCTGCAGCTGCATCGACTCTTCGCCAATCTGAATCGAAGTAAGCTCCTTGTCGGCATTAACGCCGTGCAGCGCGATCAAGCGTTTGGCAGTGGTGTGCTGGCTGCCGCCGAAGGTGACGATGCCCAGCGTCTTTCCCTTGAGGTCTTTCACCGTGCTGTATTCCGGCCGGGCGACGAGAAAGAACAGCGGCCGGCGCAAGGTTACCGAGATCACCCGCAAAGGCGTGCCCCGCTGAATCGAACGGATCGCGCTGCCGATGGAGCCCAGTACATCAACGTCTCCCGAAATGCCTGCACTGATGGCGAGGTTCGCCGACATTCGAATCAATTCGCTGCTGAGATTCTGCTGTTGGAAATACTTTCGATCTCTAGCGATGAAGAGATCGATGGAGGTCATCCCGCCGCTGGAATAACTAATCCGGATCCGCTCGGGCCCGCTTTGCGCTAGGACGGCAGATTGGAAAGAGAAAAACGCGAGCAGCAAAACTGACATAATTGTGAAAGTTCGAATCTTCATGCTTTCATCCGCACCTGTCAAAATAAAATTCTCCGACAAAGCACGCGCTTGGACTGTACTCGTCAGGGTTGGCTAATCTCGAACCGGATGTCTCGTCGCCCATAGCTCTTCGTTCAGCGGATTTTGTCATCGAGGAAGCCATTCCACTTCTTGCTTATCTCACTTTTTAATTCTCGACTGGCGCCGCTCACTTTGGGAAATTTATCGCGCCATTCGTATGGGCGGGTGGCATCGATAATGGCGCGCGAGCTGAAGCCCTTCTCTTCGGCGGGAATTCGTGGATCCAGCGGCCCGCTCCAGCAGCGCCGCAAAATGTCGATGGACTGAGCCGGATCCGAGCGCGAACTGATCGCCCAGATTACTTCTTCCGAATTGGTGATATCGATATCATCGTCAACGACGACGACGTAACGGCCGAGATACGCGCCGGAGCGGCACTGGCTGGCGATCATCGCCGCTTGTTTGGCATGGCCAGGATAACGCTGGCGGATCGACAATACCGTCATGAAGCGGCCGCCCGACGGGTGCGCCCATACCGCTTGCACGTCCGGAACTCCAGCTTCGTCCAGCGCGTTCCAGATCAACGCCGAGCGCATCAGCGAAAAATGCAGATTGTCGCCGCTGGAAGGCTTCAACAATGGGAAGCCGCATAGAATCGGATCATTGCGATGGTAGACCGCTTTGACACGAATCACCGGCACGGCTGGTTGATTGCTCGCGTAGTAGCCCGTCCATTCGCCGAACGGCCCCTCAGGCATGAAGTCGTTTGGCAGCACCTCGCCTTCAAGGGCTATTTCGGCATCGGCGGGCAGCGGCAATCCAGTCAGCGGTGCATCGATGATGTCGAGCGCGTTGCCGGTGATGCCCCCGGCATAAGCGTACTCATTGATCCGGTTGGGCACGTCGGTCGAGGCCACCAGAAAATTGATCGGGTGATGACCGAAGGAAACTGCGATCGGCAAGGGCTTGCCGGCTTGATGATATTTGTCGCGATGGACGCGCCCATGTTTTCCCGGCGACATGTGCAGACCGAGATGATCCCGTCCGTGCACCATAATCCGGTAGGTGCCGACATTGACCCAGTTCTCTTCGGGATCACGGGTAACGACGAGATCGTCCGTGCCGACGTAACGCCCGCCGTCGAGCTCATGCCAGCGCGGCACCGGAAACTTGAGAAGATTGATGTCACCGCCTTTTTGAACATTTTCAAACACCGGCGCCTGCTTAACTTTGCGCGGCTCGATCGGCTGAATCGATTTGACTTGCTTGCGCCATTGCTGAACGAACTCGAACTCGCTGATGCCCGGATCCATGCCCATGGTAAGAGCGAGACGTTGAAGCGACGATAGCAGGTTGACGGCGACGCGATAGCCGTCGGGATATCCTTTGATCCTATCGAATACGATCGCCGGCCGGATCTTGGATTGCTCATTGATGATTTCCGTCAAGGTCGATAGCTCCAAATCCCAATCAACGTTTTCAACGGTAATCAATTGCCCCAGCTTGTCGACTTCACTGAGCCATGTTCTTAAATCCGGCATGGGTATTCGCCTTTTAAGAGTTCAAGTAGTCCAAGCCGTTCAACCGCTTCGCTCCGTTCAATCCCCCTCCTTCATCCTCCCCCGCGACGCGAGGGAGGAACAGAGGTGGGGGTTGGAACAACTGGAACAATTATCATCTTTCTATTGCCGGCACTTGCGGCACTTGCGTCGTATGCAGAGAATTCTCCGGCTCCTCGCGATAAAGATTAAAGGCTTCGACGATCGGTATATCATTCACGGAAAACAAGATCGCTTCTTCGCTCTTCGAACGATTGAGATGTTCGTGCCACGCCCAATTGGGAACCGCGAAGCAGTCATGTTTGTTCCATTCAAGTGCCTTGTCGCCGACGATGGTGGTGCCCTCGCCGGCGACCACGAAGTAAGCCGCGCTTGACGTATGTCGATGTTTTTTGGTTCGTTCGCCGGGCCGCAGCAGCTGAATCCAACAGCTAAGCGTCCTGAGCGTGTGCCCGCCGGTAACGGGATTCACATATTCCAGCGTAACCCCATCGTAGGGACTGCCGGGCTGATCGACAAACGCGCGCAGCTGCGGCTCGATGTCTTTCCAGGCATAACGCAGCGGCAGATTCTCCCTCTTGGTGTTTTCCCATGTGGGTCGCACGACGCCGGCACGGCGCTGCAAGTGATCGCCGGCATTTTCGCGGATCGTCTGCACCTTGTTACC
>DASUVS010000178.1:0-24378 GCA_036378835.1 Binatia bacterium
GTAAGAACCGTCCAGGCGCGATTGGAAGCGCACGCCCTCCTCGGAAAGTTTGCGCATAGCGCCTAAGCTAAATACTTGGAAGCCGCCGCTGTCGGTGAGGATCGGACCATCCCATCCCATAAACTTGTGCAAACCACCCAATTGCCGAATCAGGTCCGCGCCAGGGCGTACATGGAGATGGTAGGTATTGCCGAGCAAGATTTGACAGCCCATTTCTTTTAGATCTCTCGGCAAGACGGCTTTGACGGTCCCCTGCGTCCCTACCGGCATGAAGCAGGGAGTTTCAATCATGCCGTGAGCGGTTTCCAAACGGCCCAACCGAGCTTTGCTCGTCGAGTCCTTCTTAATCAGGGTAAATTGATTGACCATGCTTCGAAGTGCGAGATGCGAAATCTTAGATCCGATGCCATCAACGCAGCAGATCTATCCACCCTGCCGCATCAACGTGCTTTCACAAAATCAGCATGGCATCGCCATAGCTGTAAAATCGATACCGCTTTTGAATCGCTTCAGCATATGCTTTACGGATCAACTCTAGTCCGGCGAAAGCAGTCACAATGAGCAGGGGAGTCGATCGCGGCAGGTGGAAATTGGTGATCAAAGCATCGATGGTTCGAAAACGATCGCCGGGGCGTATGAACAGTCGCGCAATGCCCTCATCGGCCTCGATCCGGCCTTTCTGCAGTGCTACCCATTCCAGCGTGCGGGTGGTGGTCGAGCCGACCGCGACGACGCGGCGGGCTTGGTCCTTGGCGCGCTGAATCTTAGCCGCCGCTTCAGCCGGAAGAACGTAACGCTCGCCTTCCATCCGGTGGCTTTCAATTTGCTCGGTTCGTATCGGTTCGAAAGTACCTGGGCCAACGTGCAGCGTCAACAGAGCCCGCTGGATTCCTTTCGCCTCGAGCGTGTCAAGCAACTCCGGAGTGAAGTGAAACCCGGCGGTGGGAGCCGCTATAGCCCCCGGGTGGGACGCATAGATTGTTTGATATCGTTGCCAGTCCACGCCGGCAGCAGCGCGACGGCGCCGCACATAAGGCGGCAAAGGCGGTTCGCCGATTGCGGCTAGTCGCGTTTCAAAATCACCGCTGTGATGGAACTCCAGGCCGAAGCGACCGCGGCCGATGTCGCCAATTACTTCGGCGCTCATGTCGGCGAAAATCAATCGGCTTCCGACCTTGGGCTTTTTGGCGGCATTAACTAATGCAATCCAAAGACTGCGCTCGTCGGGGAAGCGTTCGAGCAACAGCACTTCCACTTTGCCGCCGCTTTCCTTGGCGCCATGCAGGCGTGCGGGAAATACCTGGGTATCGTTAAGAACCAGCAAATCGCCGGGATCGAGGAAATTGCCTAACTCGGAAAAACGCGTGTGGATGAGCTCGCCGCTCCTCCGCCGAATGACAAGCAGCCGAGAGTCTTCCCGATTGCCGCTTGGAAATGCCGCAATGAGAGATTCGGGAAGGTCATAGGAAAACTCTTGAACATCCATCTCAATGGAGCGGCAAAGCTTACCTCTCACAAGAAAAACGTTCAGCGCCGCGGAGTTTAGATTGCGGCGCCTGATTTGGATCTTACGTCTGATTAGATTTGTTGAGAAACGGCGTCAATAGATCGATAGGCACCGGAAAGATGGTTGTAGAGTTCTTTTCTGAGGCGATCTCAACCAGGCTCTGCAGAAAGCGCAGCTGTAGCGCCATCGGTTGTTTCGACATGACTTCGGCAGCGTCCAAGAGCTTTTGCGATGCTTGAAATTCGCCGTCGGCGTGAATCACTTTCGCGCGCCTTTCGCGCTCCGCTTCCGCTTGCTTGGCCATCGCCCGCTGCATCTCCTGAGGCAGATCGATGTGCTTGAGCTCGACGAGCACGACTTTGATGCCCCATGGATCGGTCTGCTTATCCAAAATATCCTGAATGCGCGTATTGATCTTTTCTCGTTCAGCCAGAAGCTCGTCTAATTCCCCTTGACCGCAAACACTGCGCAGCGTGACTTGAGCCAGCTGGGAAGTTGCAAAAAGATAGTTTTCCACTTCTCTGACCGCTAGATTCGGGTCCAGCACCCTGAAATAAAGCACCGCATTCACTTTCACCGACACGTTGTCTCGGGTAATCACATCCTGCGGCGGAATATCCATGGTCACCGTGCGCAAATCCATCTTGACCATCTTCTCGATCCCCGGAATGATGTAGACCAATCCTGGCCCGCGCGCGCCGACCATTCGGCCAAGTCGAAACACAACGCCGCGTTCGTACTCCTTGAGAACCTTCACGCCACTGATGATCGCAACGATGATGATGATTAAAAACGTGATCGGGGCGCCTATTCCGAACATAATACCTCCTCCGCTAAGCCACGAAGCCTTGTTCCTGAAGCCGCTTCACTTTAAGATTCATACCGTCATAACCAATGACTTGAACTTTTTCGCCAACATCGATCTGTCCGTCCGATTGCGTCTGGGCATTCCAATACTCACCGTGGACAAATACTTTGCCTGACGGACTTAGTTTTGCCCTGACCTCGCCGATCTCGCCAATCAATCCGTCCATACCCAGCGTGGGTTTGGCTTTTTGGGAACGAAAAACCAGGTAACCGATCGCAAGAACAAGCGCCGCCATCGTCGCTACAGCGGTATATACAATCGTTGCATCGATGGTCAGATCCGAATTCGGCGTGTCGAATAGCAAAAACGAACCTAGCGCCAGAGAGATAACCCCGCCGATGCCAAGAATGCCAAAACTCGGCATGAACGCTTCTCCGACCAACAGCGCAATGCCCAGAAGGATCAAAAAGAGACCGGCATAATTGAACGAAAGAAGCTGCAATGAGATCAATGCCATCACCAGGCAGATGGCGCCGGTTATTCCGGGGAACATAACCCCGGGATTGGAGAACTCCATATAGAGGCCGAGAATGCCGGCCATCAGCAGCATGTAGGCGATGTTGGGATCGGCAATGGCATTGACGATTTTTTGTTTGAGACTCATCTCGTGCCGGACGACGTTAACCCCTTTGACGGAAAGCGTCGTCATGCGACCGTCCAGATCCACTTTACGACCGTCGGCTTGCCTCAGTAGATCATCGATGTCTTTGGCAATGATGTCGACGACCTTCTTTTTGAGCGCATCGGTCTCGGTGATGGAAACGCTTCGGCGCACCGCCTCAATGGCCCACTCGGTATTGCGGCCGCGTTTTTGCGCGATGGTCTCGCTAAAGGACGCGGTGAAGTTTTCGATTTTTTCACCCATCACTCCTTTTACTTCCTGTCCGCCGCCGGCGACCGGGTGAGCCGCGCCGATATTGGTGGCCGGGGCCATCGCCGCGATATGCGCCGCCATGGTGATGAAAACTCCGGCCGATCCCGCCCCCGCGCCGCTGGGCGATACGTAGACCATTATCGGAATCTTTGCGCTGAGCATCTCCTTGACGATTGTCCGGGTCGAGCTCAAAAGGCCCCCGGGAGTGTCGAGCTGAATGACCAGCGCTCGAGCTTCGCTCGATATGGCCCGGTTGATGCTCTCGCGAATAAAATCGTCCACTGCCGGATTGATCGAACCATCGATGACGATGAGGTCAACGTGCGGCGCTGGCGAATTGTTTGGCTGTGCCAGCACAGACAACCCGAAAGCCATCAGCGACACAAAGAAAAAGAACCTAACCGTTTTCACTTTTGCATCTCTGCAATGACTTTTTTAATGTCTTCCCACACTAGCTTCTTGTCGGCCGGATTGCGTAACAGATAGGCAGGATGAAAAGTTGGCATCAACTTGATGCCCATATACATGTGCCAATTGCCGCGTAGCCGGGTAATCGGAACTTTGCTTTGCAGTAAAGTTTGTACGGCAAATTTTCCCAGGGCAACAATAATCTTGGGGCGTATCAATTCAATTTGCTTCTTTAGAAAAGGCTCGCAAGTAATAACTTCGTCCGGTTCTGGATTGCGATTCTGCGGCGGGCGGCACTTGACGACGTTGGCGATATAAACGTCTTCTCGCGCCAGGCCCATGCCCTTGGTGATGATGTCAGTCAGCAGCTGCCCAGCGCGCCCGACGAAAGGTTCCCCCTTGAGATCTTCGTCCCGTCCCGGGCCCTCCCCGACAAACATTAGGTTGGCATTTGGGTTACCAGTGCCAAAAACCACGTGCGTTCGGCCTAAATGCAATTTACAACGGCGACAGTCGCCGATTTCGCCGCGAAGCTCTTCAAGACTGCTCACGTTATCGTTACCGGGCTGGCTCGACATCCGCTGCGGCGCATTATCCAGCGGCTTTTTAGTGTCAACTGCCGCCGGCGTAACCGTGCCAACTTCAGGTCGCGCCACGAACCGAACACCCCAGCGTTGTTGCCTTTGTAAATGCCGGCGCAGCGAACTTATCAAGGTTGCGAGTTCGTCGCCGTCATTGGCAACCATAAACAATAATTCCTTTCACGCGGAGATCTTAGCACCGGAGACTTGCAGCTATCAATGACAGAATCGCAGCCGCTACGAGCGAATCGGCGCTGATAAGATCGGCTGATGATCACGAATACTAAAATGGCGGTCGTTAATGCCTTAGGGTGAGAAAATGATCAAAAACTTGGTCTGCCAATTCATCCTTACTCATGAGTGGCAGCACGCGGGTTGCGCCGCGACAATCAAAAATGGTTGCGATATTAGTATCGCCGTCAAAACCGCTGCCCTCCTTGGTCACGTCATTCGCAACGATCATATCGAGATTTTTTTCGCGCAGCTTTTTCTCGGCGTTACTATCCAGATCGCGGGTTTCGGCGGCAAAGCCGATTAAGAGCTTACCATCTTTGCGTTGCCCAAGCTCTTTGAGAATGTCCGGATTTGGCTCTAGGCGTAGATCTAGCGGCCCGGTCTGCCGCTTTATCTTGTCCGATGAAAATTCGGCCGGATGAAAATCCGCTACCGCGGCGGCCATAATGACGGCAGTACATCTGGCGTACTCGTCGAGTATCGCCTGGCGCATTTCAGCGGCTGTGTTAACGGCCTTCAGCTTAACGCCGGGAGGCGGCGTGAGCCCTGTCGGGCCACTGACTAGCACGACGTCCGCCCCTCGTCGCGCTGCCGCTCGGGCTAGCGCGTAGCCCATTTTGCCTGATGATCGGTTGGAGATGTAGCGAACCGGATCTAAGGGTTCGCGGCTGGGACCGGCGGTAACGACCAGCTTTTCACCCGCCAGGTCTTTTTTTTTGAGCAGCCGCTGGATCTCTTCGAGAATCACCTTGGGATCCGGCAGCCGTCCCTTACCTTCATACCCGCATGCAAGATAGCCTTCGTCGGGCTCGAGGATTTCATAACCAAAGCGGCGTAACTTACGGAGGTTTTCTTGCAAGATCGGGTTCTCGTACATGTGAATGTTCATTGCCGGCGCAATCAGCACCGGCGCTTGCGTTGCCATTAGCACGGTAGTTAATAGATCGTCGGCGATCCCAGCGGTGATTTTACCGATCATATTGGCCGTGGCGGGCGCAATAACAAAGATATCGGCTGAGTCGGCTAAATTGATGTGGCCGATTTCTGATTCTTGCGTCAGACTGAAGGTCTCCGTAGCGACAGGCCGGCCAGATAGCGTCTGGAAAGTGAGCGGCGCTACGAACTGTGTTGCGCCCTGCGTCATGATCACTTGTACGGCGTACTGTTCGTTTACCAACAAGCGGACTAGCTCCACGGCCTTGTAGCATGCGATCCCGCCGCTGACGCCGAGAAGCACATTAGTTACCTTTCCGTTCGTCACGAGCTGAAAATATAAAAACTATTAGAGCCTTGCAACCTCAAATGACCGTGAGCCGTATCCGCCCCGAACTAAATTTGTGACGATTACACCAAAGCGTCCGTTGATTGTTGCTCTCGATGTGCAGCGAAGGCGTTTTGAGCGTCCACAAAGGATTCAAAATCTTAACAAAACCCCAAAGCATGCGTCGGCCCCGGGTGATCTCAATGGCATGATTTTAGCGTGAATGGCCGACTTACCGGTGAATTATAAACGAATGCTTGACCAAAATATCGACATCATGTAAGTGACAAGAATGCTAAAGGAGCGGTGGATGAAGCAATACGCGTGGGCGTTGAAGATCCGAACAAGCAGCGCTCTATGGTTGATCGTCGGGGCACTATTTTGTCTTGACGCGAGTTCTAACTATGCTCTCGGCCAGGAAGATTATTCAGCCTTCCCGGCCGCCAACGAGCCAAGCACCTTTGCTGCTGCTTCATCGCCACTTACCGAGCAGTCTCAGAATACACAACTGGCTCTCGCGAGCGCTTTGGCTGAAACAGCGGAAGCCGGAGAAGACTTTGACTCCGATCCCTTAGAAGTTTTTAACGAAAAAATGTTCTGGTTCAATCGGGAAGTGCTTGACCGATTTTTGCTGAAGCCCGCCGCAACGGCCTGGGATTTTGTGATACCCGATCCTGTACAACGGGGAATTCACAACATTTTCGACAACCTGGCAGTTGTGCGGCGCGTCGTGAACAATACCCTGCAATGGAAGCTCACCGGCGCAGCTACGGAGCTGGCGCGCTTCACCATCAACAGCACGGTAGGGCTGGTTGGGTTCTTCGATGTCGCTCGAGATCAATTCGGAATCCAGCAGAGAGACGAGGATACAGGGCAGACATTTGGTCTCTGGGGAATCGGGCCGGGTCCGTACCTGGTCCTGCCCTTTCTGCCGCCACTCACGATTCGTGACGGTATCGGTTATGCCTTCGATACGGCTATGACTCCTTACATCTACTTTATCCCTTGGTATGCCAATGCCGGCATGACCGCGACAAGCACGGTCAATGAGAGATCACTGAATCTCGAAACATTCGAACGCGTTGCCGAATCCACGATTGATCTCTATGGAGCCGTGCGTAACGCTTATCTGCAAAGACGCGCGGCGGCGATTCGGCAGTAGTGCTGAGGCGGAGGGATTGAAGTTATCAGGCTCTCCGGCCACGCTTTCTCGCTGCTTGAGAGCGTTTGAGCAGCAGCATCTATCCACCCAAACTACCCTACTCGGCCTCCATAACCGGCCATATTCTCGCCGGTTATGGAGGCTGCTCGCCTATTGACAACGCCGTGGTGGTTGTTTAAAAAAATAATCCCGCCTCAGAATCGAGAACTTCAGAGGAGAGAGTCGCGAACATGCCCAGGACTAAAAAGAAAACCGCGGCACGACACACAAAGGACCGAGCTCATGAGTACATTGATGATGGTACTCATGATGAGATCGACGATGAGGATCTACCGAGCGACGAGGCTGGACGACGCAAAATAAAAAGAAACTATGAAGAACTGCTCGGGATCCGTATAGAAAAGCTCAAGGGCCGGGTTCTCAACCGGGAAAAGATCAACAAGAGCATCGACGGGCTTTACTTCATCTGCTTTGAGTGTAAAAAAATATGTCATAATTTAGACGAGGGTTGGGTCGAAGAGCCAACCACCCAGCACAACTTCTGCTCTGCCTGCGCCAAAATCAAAGGCATTCGCAGCACCGCGGCCTAGACAACTATTTCTTTCCGCTTAAGAAAGCTACTCAGCTCGATCGGAAGCGGCGATTCCACGACCATCGGGTTACCGTTCCCTGGATGAGAAAACTCCAAACGAGAGGCATGTAAAAAGTGCCGCTCTAGATCCGTCCTATATTTTTCCGAACCATAGAGCGAATCGCCAACTATGGCATGACCCATCGCCGCGAGATGAACCCGAACCTGATGCATGACCCCGGTCCTCATTGCAGCCTCAAGAAGGCTCATCTCCCCAAAGGTGGCAAGCTTTCGAAACCAGGTTGTCGCATGCCAGCTCCTTGGGACCGGCGGATTCGATCCGAATTCATTGACCACCTGCATTCGGCTCGGGTCGCTCGGATCATGAGCAAGTGGCAATCCGATGGATCCTGAGGAATCGATCTCGCCCCAGACCAACGCGATGTATTGTTTGGTGATCCGGCGGCGTTGAAACTGCTCCCGCAGGTTGCCAAAAGCCTGCTGATTTTTTGCCACCAGCACCAATCCTGAAGTCTCTGTGTCCAAGCGGTTCAGCAACCCGGGCTCCCATCGACTTCTTCCCACCGAAAATAACTCAGGCCATCGCGCAACGATAAAGTTGGCCAGGGTATCGAGGTCGCGCGCTGAGAATCCATGAGTTGGAATGCCGGCGGGCTTATCGAGTAAGATTATTTCATCATCTTCGTACGCGATCTTGACACCTGCGATTTCGATCCCAACCGGCGAGTCAAAGAGCCAATGCTGCGCGCCCTGAAAGATCACCCGATCCCCTTCTTTTAATCGTTGACCCTTGGCTGCGGTCCGACCGTTTAGCAAAAAGGCGTTCTCGTCGATGGCTTTAGCCGATTGGCGACGGGACAGGTGCGGTAGTCGGCGGCGCACAAACGTTTCCAGCCGGTCTCCGTCTTCGACGGCGCCGATTTCCCAGGTGAGATTCCGGCTCGATCCTTGAACCGCCACTTCGCCTACCGTAGTATGGTGCCGCACCTTCATGAATAGCATTCTAGCATGAGGCAAAAACTTTACAGTGTCATCATCGCCGGCGGCAGGGGAACACGCTTCTGGCCGCTCAGCCGTTCGCGCAAGCCAAAGCAGCTGCTTAAGCTCTTCGGCCCGAAGACGCTGCTCGACCAAACCGTCGAGCGAATCCTTTCTCTCGCGGGAAGCGATCGAACGTTGATCGTTACAGTAGCCGAACAGTTGAACGCCGTGCGCAATGAGTTGAGCGGGTTGCCGCGAAAGAACTTTCTCGCCGAGCCTGAGGGAAAGAACACGGCGCCGTGCATCGGGTTAGCCGCATTGGAAGTGATCGCCAGAGACTCTGATGCAGTGATGATTGTTTTACCTGCAGATCACTGGGTATCGGACGTGCCGGCTTTCCGCCGCACGCTGAAGGCCGCCGCTGAACTCGCGGCCCGGCACGATCGCCTGGTCACCATCGGCATGCAACCCGCCTATCCGGAAACCGGCTATGGGTACATCGTCAAAGGCAAACCACTGGCCGGTGACGAACCCTCAAGCGCTTATCAAGTTAAACGGTTCAAAGAAAAGCCGGATGCCAAGGTTGCGCGCCAGCTAATTCGTCAAGCTTCTCTCTGGAACGCCGGCATCTTCGCCTGGAAAGCATCGACTTTGCTGACGCTAATCGAGCGGTACCAGCCACAGATTCACGACTCCTTGACGAATATCGCCAAGGCTGCCGGCGGCAAATCGCTGGCAGCCCAGGCTACACGGCTCGGTACTGTGATCGCTCGTGAATATAAGAAAATGCCGAGCATCTCCGTCGACCATGCAATTCTTGAACAGGCAGCGTCGGAAGGCAGAGTTTTGACGGTGCCCGGCAATTTTGGTTGGAGCGATGTCGGTAGTTGGGCGGCGGTGCATCAGATGTCGCCGCGGGACGCCAACGGCAATGCCGGTAACGGAAACTGGCTCGGGCTTGACGCCAAGAATTGCCTGATTCACGCCCCCGATCGTCTGGTCGTTGTATTAGGCATGCGAGATGCGATCATCGTCGATACGCCGGACGCGTTACTTGTCGCAGATCTCAAGCGCTCACAAGAGGTGCGCGAGTTAGTCGAAGAACTAAAGAAAAGAGGCTACGCCTCTTATACCATCGACTCGTTCAGATCAGGCCGCTGACTGTAATCTCGTGGATATCAATTATCCCAAAGGTCCATTGCGCGAAGGCGAACCCGTCGTTTTGCTCGACCGCAAAGACCGAGAGTATCTCGCTCGCCTCGACCCAGAACGGCCGCTGGCCATCCGTGGCGGAAAAGTTTGCGTTCAAGAATTGATCGGCCGCGACGAAGGTTGCACGGTGCGTTCTTCTGTCAACGAACCCTTCCTGGTTTTTCGCCCGAGTCTGCCCCAGTTGATTCCCAATTTGCCGCGCAACGCGCAGGTGGTTTATCCGAAGGATCTGGGACCGATTCTCATTTGGGCCGACCTTTTTCCGGGAGCGCGCGTCGTTGAAGCCGGCGTCGGCGCTGGCGCTCTCAGCATGACCTTGCTGCGCGCCATCGGCAGCTCCGGTCAACTCATTACTTATGAAATCCGTGAAGATTTTGCCGATATGGCGCGAAAGACGGTCAGCAAATACTTTGGTCCAACGCCCAATTGGAGATTAAAGATAGGGGACATCGAAAGTGAACTAGAGGAAATCGATGTTGATCGCGTTCTTCTGGATTTGCCGGAACCCTGGAAAGTGATCGAGCGCGCTTGGAAGGCCCTCAAACCCGGTGGCATCTTGCTCAGCTATCTCCCCACGATAATCCAGGTAAAGAGTTTGGTCGATGGCCTGCGCGCCGACAAACGCTTTGCCTGTGTCGAAACCATGGAGACAATGATGCGGTTTTGGCACATAAAAGGCATGAGCGTCCGGCCTCAACACCGCATGATCGCCCATACGGGTTTTTTGACTGCTGCGCGCCGCTTAGCAAATGGTGAAAGAGACATTCCCCGAGCTCCCTGACGGCGGCTCGGGCAATGTCAAACTCATCGATATGACTAAGGTCTTGACCAAAGCTGGATGTAGTTCATTTCAGGGTCAAAGAAATAGATCGCTTTGCCGGTAGGACGAACGACCGGTTGGTCTATCAGCACTTTCACGCCGGCCTTCTTCAGCTCATCAGCCGCCTTATCGAAATCATCCGAGCTGACTTCCAGCGCAATATGCGATGTCCCCTCGTCGAAATCACCCCGTTCGATAGGCTTTGGGCGCTGAAACAGAACTAAACACATGCCATCTTCCATGAACAGCCGGGAGATCTCGGGAAACATGCCATAAACATCTTTGTACGGACCGCCGCTTTCTGTGTCAAAGCCGACTTTAGTGCACTTCATTCCCAGCACATCCGTGTAGAACTTGGTTGCCCGCTCCAGATCGTTGCACGGCAAGCCGATATGGTAAATTTGCTTTATTTTCATGAGTCACCTCCTTGTGTTCCTGTCTATACTGCAACGAGCGAGGGATTTCCAATAGCTCCAGGTACTCAAAGAGCAGCTGGTCTTCATCGGCAATCTCCTTGACAGATCATCATCGGCAAGTCTAAGAATGCCGACAGAAAAATCACGGACCAGCGGAATAACTAGACATCGACAGGATAGAAATCTATAGATGAAGTCATAGACGATAGTACAGAGAACAATAGTCTAATTAAGCTGGTGCATTGCGACACGTAAGCTTTTCTATGGCATCTTTCATTAGAGCTCAGAACGTCTGTCTAGTCTTCAAAGCCAAGGATCGAGAGCCCGTCACGGCGCTGACCAACTTCAGCCTCGACATTGCCAAAGGCGAGTTTGTCAGTATTGTCGGGCCATCGGGCTGTGGAAAAAGTACTTTCCTCAATATCGTCTTGGGTCTGATTGAACCAGCCAGCGGCGTCATTGAGTTGAACGGCACGCGCATTAGTGGTCCGGGCCAAGAGCGCGCGATGGTGTTTCAAGAGTTCGGGCTGCTACCCTGGCGAAGCGTTACCACCAACGTAGAACTCGGACTTGAGTTGAAGGGTATTCCATCTGCGAAAAGAGCGGCAAGGGCAACAGAACTGATCAATTTGGTCGGATTGAAGGGCTTTGAAAATCATTATCCGCATGAGCTTTCCGGTGGTATGAAGCAGCGCGTCGGCCTTGCTCGCGCGCTGGCAACCGAGCCGGAAGTACTGCTTATGGATGAGCCCTTTGCCGCGCTCGATGCGCAGACGCGCGACTTGATGCAAACGGAACTACTGCAGATCTGGGAACGTTCAAAAAAAACCGTGCTCTTCGTCACCCACAGCATCGAAGAGGCTGCTTATCTTTCAGACCGAGTCATCGTTATGACGGCGAGACCGGGCCGGACCAAAGACCTCATCCGGATCGATTTGCCCCGCCCGAGAGATTATGAAATGCGGCTTACGCCCAAATTCAATGACATCAAGCTTCGCATCTGGGAAGTCTTGAGAGAAGAGCTGACCTCTCGAGGTTAGAAATGGCGGCACAAGCTTTTAGCGAACACCGACGACTCTGGTTGGGACTCGGCTCCATTTTATTCATGATCGTATCCTGGGAATTTGTTCTGACATATATCTTCCCGGTAGATCCCTTCTTCTTTACCAAACCTTCACTGATTGGCGCGGCGTTTAAAGAGCAAGTGCAAGGCGGCAAATTGTGGCACGATCTGGCGGTAAGCAGCCAGGCTTTCCTGTGGGGCTTCACGTTCGCCGTGATCGTCGGCATTCCTGTTGGTCTCGTAATGGGGTGGCGAAAACGGGTCGAGTACTCACTCGATCCGT
The DNA here is from genome assembly GCA_036378835.1 of Binatia bacterium. Lineage (GTDB taxonomy): Bacteria > Desulfobacterota > Binatia > UBA9968 > UBA9968 > WHTF01. The sequence goes on from DASUVS010000178.1 coordinate 12,263, forward strand.
TCCTGACGGCGCTTTACGCGAGCCCTCTGGTTGCCCTGGCGCCATTGTTCATTATCGTTTTTGGCGTTGGCGTGCTCGGCAAGGCAGCGCTGGTTTTCTTGCTTGCGATTTTTCCATTCATCTTCAACACATTTGCCGGAGTAAAGTCGACTGACGCGCTATTAATTAATGTCATTCGCTCGTTCGGCGGGACTGAGAAGGATCTCTACTTGAAAGTCATTTTGCCGAGCACGATGCCTTACATTATCGCCGGCTCGCGCATTGCAATTGGCCGAGGGTTGGTTGGAATCATTGTCGGTGAATTCTATGCCGCTTCCGAGGGGATCGGATTTGCGATCTCCCAAGCCGGCGATACCTACCGTCTGCCGGACATGTTCGTCGGCATCATCATTCTGTCGCTAATTGCGATCATTCTGACCGAGCTGATGCGCCGCCTCGAGCTCACGCTTGCGCCGTGGCGCGCAACCGAAGAGGGACGCTGAATGAAAGCTAAAAAGATCTTTGCAGAGCACGAATCTCTGATATTCGGGACCGGGTTTATCGTGCTATTACTTGTCCTTTGGGAAAGCGTTCCGCTCTGGTACACCCTGCCGAAAGGGATGGCGCTCTTTTTCACCACGCCGTCACGAATCGCGTCGGCGTTTTACCAATTACTTCTCGATGGCACCATTGAAAAACACTTTTACGTCAGCGCAGTTGCCTTCCTCGCGGGACTAGGTTTATCCATCATCGTCGGATTGCCGTTAGGACTCCTCATGGGCAGGTCAGTGACTCTCGAGCAGTTGTTGGATCCCTATGTGACGGCAGCCAATGCCACGCCGCGGATCGTCTTCTTGCCATTATTGATCCTCTGGTTCGGCATCGGCATTTGGTCCAAGATCTTGATTGTTTTTATCGGCGCACTGTTTCCATTGCTCATTAACACCTATGTCGGCGTCAAGAACGTCAACCGAGTTCTAGTCAATGTCGTGAGATCGTTTGGCGCTAATGAATGGCAAGTGATGAAAATCGTGGTGCTGCCCAATTCGGTCCCGTACATTATAGCCGGGCTGAGATTGGCCATAGGCAGAGCGATTCTCGGAGTGGTTGTCGGCGAATTTTTTGGCTCTAGCCATGGCTTGGGTTATATGATCGCGTCCGCCGCGACCAACTACAAAGTCGATGTTGTCTTCGTCGGTGTTGCAATCTTTATGGCGATGTCGGTGCTCTTAACCTTAGCTATCAAACAGCTGGAATCCCGATTGGCCGTGTGGCGCCCTGAAGCGGCAAAGAGCTTCTAGAGCTAGCGCTCAGATTTGGGCTTTAAAATGGATCATTTTCCTCCCGGCTTGCGTCCCATCTCCTTTAGGACTTCATTGACGATGCTACGATCAGTGAACTGATTCAGATCCGGCAACGGTTTTCCCTGCGGCCAGCCGAGTTCAGGAGTGGTTCGGGATTCAAAAAGATCCTGGATCAAATCGGGCGGCATCTCGGGGCTGTACTTGTCATAGACCTGAGCGTAAATGCTCTCGACCACTTTGGGATCCTTGATCTCGAAATATTTTTCAATCACCTCCATGGTCCCCTTCTTATTGGTCCGGATGTAATCCTCTGCTTTGATAATACCTCGGGTGAAGCGCTTGACGACGTCGCGCTTTTCTTTGATGACGTCTCGATGGGTAAGGAATGTCCCTCCCAGACGCGGGATATAGTCGCCGGTTCGCATAAGAATCTTCATGCCCTCTTTCTCCGCACGCGCCGCATGAGGAAATGACAGCACACCGCCCTGAATTGAGCCCTGAATCAGCGCCGCAATGCGGTCGGGTTCTCCCGTAAAGCTGATCACTCGGTAATCTTTTCCGGGCTGCATTTTGAAGTGTTTCCCGAGTGTGATCACAATCTCGCTGTAATCAGCGGAACCAGGGCGACCCAGGCCCAAGGTTTTGCCGCGAAGATCCTCGACCCGCTTGATGTCCGGCGTCGTCGTCAACGTCCACTGCGAAATTAGAGATTGCCCCACAAAGAAAACCAGTGGCGCACCTTTGAGCATCGCTTCCGAACCGCCGCCGGGAATCGGCGTGAACTCGATCTCTTTGGCGATGGTCGCTCTGACCAGCACACCCGCAGTCGCAGCAATAAAACTCGCATCCAAACCCTCGGCTTTAAAAAGCCCCTTATCAACGCCAACGTAGGATGGAATGTGAAAACCACTTCCCCCGACGGTCCTGCCGATTTTGACGGATTGCGCAGATGCGTGGATCGCGAGCATCAGTGTTAGCAATGAAACTGCGGCGATCTCGCTGACGATCCACTGACTCGACTTTTTCATGAACATCTCCTCTCCGGAACCAAAATAACCGCGAGCGAGCCTAGCATAGTCCGAGCGCTGGCCGATACGCAAGACGGTTGCTATTTGACAGCCCTCTTCCTCCAACTTAAGGTAGGGCTTCCAAGCAGTAGGAGGAAAAATGAATATTCTCATCACCGGCGCAGGACTCATTGGCGCCCACGCGGCCCGCCGTGCCGTCGATGCCGGCCATAAAATTGTTCTGTACGATTTATCGCCGAACCGGAACTATATTCATGAGATCGTCGGCACCGATCCGGTCGACGTGGTGGCGGCCGATATTCGCGACTTGCCGGCGCTGCTCAGCGCGTTAGAACAATTTAAAATCGACACCGTGGTGCACACAGCCGGCCTGATCGGCTCGCGTGTTCAGGAGAATTCTTATACCGGCGCAACCAACAATATTCTTGGCACCATCAATGTCTTGGAAGCAGCTCGGCTGCGACAACTCCGCCGGGTGGTCTACATAAGCACCTTTGGCGTTTATGATCGGTCGAAGATCGATGACAGTGTCGTTCGTGAGAGCCATCCCATCGGGGGCCACAATCTGTATGCGACGACCAAAGTGTGCTCCGAGCACCTGGTTCATGCCTACGCCGCCTTGTATAAGCTCGACACGGTAATCCTTCGGCCGGGCGGCGTTTTCGGTCGAGGTTTCTACGTCGGCGGTTCCACTGTCGGAAAAATCATGCGCGATCTCGCGCTCAACATCATCAAGGGTGATCCTATTATCCTCGATGCCAACGCCTATGGACTCAACGAGTATACCTATGGCAAAGATGTCGGTTTGGCGGTTTTCCTCGCCTGCCAGAAAGACAATCTCAAGCAGCGAATCTACAACGCCGGCACCGGCATAGTGACCGGACCTGAAGAGCTCGCCCAGATTGTCAGAGAATTATCACCTAACGTCAAAGTCACTGTTTCGGGCGCCGTCAAAGCCGATAGGAACAAGGCAATTCCGCTGGATCTTAGTGTGTCGAAGGCGGAGCTGGGTTATGCGCCGCGCTTCCCATTGAAGGAAGCGTTACGGGACTATATGGATGAATTATGGAAGGAGGGTTCGCGCGGATAAGCTAGCTGCTAGTCCGCTCAGCTCATCAATCTGAAGCGCAACATGTAATATAAAGCCGAAACGCCGTCTTTCCAGGTAATCTTCTTGCCCTCTTGGTAGGTCCGACCATAATAGGAGATAGGCACTTCATAGAAGCGATAGCCTTTCTTGGCTAACTTCAGAGTGACTTCGGGCTCGAATCCGAAGCGCTTCGATTCCAATTTGATACTTCTCAGGACTTCACCCCGAAACATTTTGTAACCCACTTCCATATCCGAAAGATTCAAATTGGTCAGCATGTTCGAGATCAGCGTGAGCATCCGATTTCCCAGCGAGTGCCAGAAGAATAAAACGCGGTGCGCGCCGCCTCCGGCGAATCGCGTTCCATAAACCACGTCGGCAAGACCTCGCTCGATGGGTTCCAACAGCGCGGGATAATCGTGTGGATCATATTCGAGATCGGCGTCCTGAATGATGATGACGTCGCCCCGGGCGTGATCCAGGGCAACTTTAATCGCCGCGCCTTTTCCCTGATTATTTGGCTGCAAAAAAACTCTAATCTCGTTCAGCGGGTCCGGCGCTTGCTCACCCTCTTTCTGCAGTTGCGTCAAAATTTCCCGGCTTCGATCTTTCGAGCCGTCATCGACCAGGATAATTTCCTTGGGTAACTCGATAGAACGTACTCTGCGTACGACCTCTTCCAGCGTGCGCTCTTCGTTATAGACCGGGATTAAAACTGACAGCTTCACTGCTCGAATTCGCGTTTTTTAAGCTCGCGGATATACGCGGAGAGCTTGGGGTCGGCGCTGACGGCTTCGTTGAGTTTAGCTTGGAAATCGGCGGCGGCTCGTTCAAGAGGGCTCATATCGAGCCGAATGCCGAGCCATTGGGTTAGACGCAGCAATAGCGCCAATGTACCTCGTGGATTGGGCGACACCGAAAGATAGTGGGGCAACGCAGCCCAGAGACTTAAACCGGGTATCGCAGCCTTACGGCATACTTCGTTTAAGACACCAATGATGCCGGTGGGTCCTTGATAGCGTGACGGTACCAAGTCGAGTTGTTCCATCAGCTTCGGATCGGTAGAGAAACCGGAAAGCGGCACCGGACGCGTGTATAGAACCTCGTCGAGATACGCACCCAAAGTGACCAGCATTCCAATTTGACATTCGCGGATGAAGCGCAGCATCGTGTCCGTAAAGGCTCGCCATCGTAACTGCGGCTCCATGCCAACCCCAAACACGAAATCCGCCTGAGCGCCAATGCCCTCGCCATAAAAGAAATCGTATGAAGGCCAGTGAATTTCACGTTCCTTGTTATCGTTCAATCGAACCATCGGACGCTGCACAGAGAAGTCATAAAACTCTTCCGGGTCGATGCTGGCGAATCTTTTCGCTAGGAGTTGATCGCACATATAGCGAGAGGCCGTTGTCGCCGCCGAGCCAGCATCACTCCAACCGGCAAAAGATAAAATGAGAATGGGATTCTTTAGATTGGGACGACTCTCAAAAGTGAGAGGTTCAATGACCATGACCGATCATAGCACAGTGGGGCTATTTTATACAAAATTGTTATAGGGCGTCTGGGCCAATGTTCTGCCGCAGGGGTTTGAGCGCATTGGTGAAATCGATGATCACACAGCGATGGCGGCCTTTCTACGTCAACTCTGGGAATCTAATCCGTTGATCGCCATCACGGTGATCCAATCACGCGCAGCGACCTTGTCCAATTCTCTGCATCCAAGCCGTCGAGACTGGAAGCCGATCGTCAAAAGCTGATATCATCAGTGTGCAACAATGGAGAGCAAAGCTGCCTTAATCACCGGCGGTGCCCGCGGCATCGGTCGCGCAGTGGCCCTGGATTTGGCGTCCCGCGGCTGGTCCGTGGCCATTTGCTACCGCACCAGCGCAGGCGCGGCGCATGAAGTGGTTGACGCCGCAAGGCGCCACGGCACAGCCGCACTTGCGTTTCAATGCGATGTCTCGGACCCAAGCGCGGCCACCGCGATGGTCCATGATCTCGGAAACCTATGGGGGCGCATTGACGCGCTGATAAACGGCGCCGGTCCTTATCATCGCATTCCTTTGTTGGAGGAAACCAACGAGGGTTGGCATTCGATGTTCGACAACAACCTTCATCCGGTTTTTTATTTGAGCAAGGCAGTGGTTCCATTGATGAAGCAACGCAATTGGGGGCGCATCATTTGCTTCAGCATGTCCAATGCAGAGCAACTGATCGCTCAGCCGCAACTGACCGCACACTACATCTCTAAGGTCGGAGTCATCGTCCTGATGCGCTCGCTGGCTCGCCTGGTTGCGCCGTATGGCATCACGGCAAACTGCATCGCGCCGGGTTACATAGATTCCGGCAGCGCGTCCAAGGAGGAGCTGCAAGCCGCAGTCAAACGCATTCCGGCCGGCTATATCGGGACGGTGGAAGAGACAGCGGCTGTGGTGCGTTTCTTACTTTCTGACGAAGCTCGCTATATCAATGGCGCCAATATTCAGATAAGCGGCGCCTGGGGAGTTTAAATCTATGACTTGCTCTGAAGTTCATACCAAAGCATTGGAGCTCGTGCAGCAGGCAATGAACCGCCAAATGGCGGGAGAGATCGATGATTCTATCCGGCTCTACCGGGAATCCATCGCGCTTCATCCGACCGCGGATGCGCATACGTACCTGGGCTGGGCCTATAGCTTCCAAGGGCGAATTGACGAAGCTATTGCACAATGCGAAATCGCCATTCAGCTCGATCCCCAGTTCGGCAATCCTTACAACGATCTCGGTGTTTATTTGATGCAACAGCAAAAGTTTGATGAAGCAATTCCCTGGTTAGAACGAGCCAAGCAAGCGCAACGTTATGAGCCGCGCCACTTTCCGTACATCAATCTCGGTCGAGTTTATATGACTAAAGGGATGCTCCAGAAGGCTATCGAGGAATTCCGCGGCGCGGTGAGACTCAATCCGGCGGATACGGAGCTTGTCCAGTTACTGGAAGAACTCGAAACCAAGTTACAGTGATTTAAAGCGCTACTTTGAGCCGGGTCGCGGGAACCTGAGCGGAGCTCCAACCTCTGCAGCGGGGATGAAGTCGCCGCAGCGCGCATTCATGCATGGCTCCAGGAGTCTCGCCGTATCATCGGCCTGCGCTACGCGAGCTCGCTAATCGCCAGGTCGAAGATTTCAGCTGCGGCGGTGCTCTCTTCGCGGGTAACGATCAGCGGGGGGCAAAAGCGCAGAGTGCTCTCGCCGCAACCAAGCAGGAGCAGACCTCTTTCGAAGCAATTCTTCATCACCTTATCGCGAAGCGCGGCGTCGGGGGTACGATTTCCGTCCGCACGGGCGAATTCCACGCCGATCATCAGCCCCAAACCACGCACATCGTCGATAACGGCGTGTTTGTTCTTTAGCTGAATGAGTTTCTCCATCAAATAGGCCCCGACGTCTGTGGCATTATGGAGAAGTCCTGCTTCGATCACAGCTATGCTCGCGAGCGCCGCGGCGCATGCCACTGGATTACCGCCGAAGGTGGAACCATGAGTGCCCGGTGTCCACGTGCTGATCTCGCTGCGAGCGATCATAGCGCCCAGCGGCATGCCGCTCGCAATGCCCTTGCCCACGCAGAGGATATCGGGCTCAATGTTCCAATGTTCACACGCAAACATCTTTCCAGTTCGACCGAAGCCCGACTGAATCTCATCAGCGACGAGTAAGATACCGTGACGGCGGCAGAGATCTTGAAGCATGCCGAGGTACTCGGGAGGCGGGACGATATACCCTCCCTCGCCTTGAATCGGCTCGACAAAAATCGCGGCGACTTCCTGTGGTGTCACTTCGTACCGGAATAGGACTTGTTCCAAATAACTGACGCATCCGACGTCACAGGAACCATAATTGAGATGATAGGGACAGCGATGGCAGAAGGCGTAAGGAGCATGATGAACTCCGGGCAGCAGTGGAGAAAACCGCGCCCGGTGCGATGAGCGACTGGCGGTCAATGATAGGGCACCCATCGTGCGGCCGTGAAAAGCGCCATGAAAGGCGATCACGTGCTGCCTTTTGGTGGCGTAGCGCGCCAGTTTGAGCGCGGCTTCCACCGTTTCGGTACCTGAATTGGTGAAAAAAATTTTTTTGGTCCCGGTTCCAGGCGCCAGCTCGTTGAGTTTCTCGGCTAGCTCCATCATCGGTTGGTAATAGAAGTCACTGCCACAGATATGCAAAAATTTGCGCGCCTGCTCTTCGATGGCTTGAACCACGCGCGGGTGAGAATGGCCGGTATTGGCAACGGCAATGCCGGCCATAAAATCGAGAAAAAGATTCTCATCGACATCTTCGACCACCATCCCTCGACCTTGCTTCACGACCAGCGGATAAACCCGCCCATAAGCCGGCGCAGTATACTGGCGATCCTTATCGATAATTGCCTGCGCGTTGGGTCCGGGAAGTTTTGTCCTGATCGAAGGTACCTTCATGGAGTTCTCCGTGGCTCTTGCAGGTTGAATAGCAAACAATCTTGAGCCGGACGAAAGTCATTCCGCATTATCGATCTGCGCCTTCTGCAATCTGCCCGAGTAATCGACATAAATAGATTTCCATTCACTGAAGATGTCATAGACGGTGGTGCCGGCTTCACGATGGCCGTTGCCGGTATCTTTGACGCCGCCGAACGGCAGATGCACTTCCGCGCCGATCGTGGGCCCATTGACGTATGTGATTCCTGCCTCGATATCGCGCATGGCGCGGAAGGCGCGGTTAACGTCAGCGGTGTAAATGGAACTGGAGAGCCCGTACCGCGTGTCGTTTAGCACGGCGATGGCCGCATCAAAATCCGGTACTTCGATAACTGAAAGCACCGGTCCGAATATTTCTTCTTGAGCCACACGCATACTCGGCGTGACTCGATCCAATATCGTCGGCTGGAAGAAGAAACCGTTGGCGCATGCGCCGGTATCATAGCTCGAACCGCCGATCAGCACGCGCGCCCCTTCTTGCCGGCCAATTTCCATATAGGCTTGCACCTTGTCGCGCGCCGATTGATTGATCAGTGGCCCGATTTCGACGCTTTCATCCAAACCGTCGCCGATCTTGATCTTTTCGATTCGCGCCACCAGCCTATCGATGAAATCAGTCTTGATAGTACGATGCAGAATAAGCCGGCTGGTGGCGGTGCAGCGCTGTCCGGTCGTGCCGAACGCGCCCCAGAGCGCACCGTCGACGGCAAGGGCCAGGTCGGCATCCTCCATAACGATCTGAGCATTTTTTCCGCCGAGCTCAAGGGAGACACGCTTGAGCGACTGCCCGCAGGCAGCGGCAACTTCTCGGCCAACCGCCGCGGAACCGGTGAAGGAAACCAACTGCACGTCCCGATGACGCACCAGCGCGGCGCCCACTTCCTCCCCACGCCCCTGAACCAGGTTAACCACGCCGGGAGGCACGCCGGCACGTTCCAGGATTTCAAAGAGCTTAACCGCGGTATAGGGGGTATCTTCAGCAGGCTTGAGCACCACCGTGTTGCCACAAATCAGCGCCGGAAACATTTTCCATGTTGGAATCGCCATGGGAAAATTCCACGGCGTGATCAACGCGCAAACACCGACTGGCGCGCGCACCGACATGGCGAACTTATCCGGCAGTTCCGACGGCGTCGTTTCACCGAAAAGCCGCCGGCCCTCACCCGCCACATAAAAAGCAGTATCGATGCCTTCCTGCACATCGCCGCGGGTCTCTTTCAAGACCTTGCCCATCTCGCGAGTCATGATCCGAGCAATCTCTTCTTTGTGCGCCCTTAAGAGTTCACCGACTCGATAGAGCAATTCCCCGCGTTTGGGCGCGGGCACAAGACGCCACCCAGCAAAAGCCTTCTTCGCCGCCGCGACCGCGGTATCGACATCATTCTGATCCGAGGCTGGAAAAAGACCGACCAGATCGTTGCGGTTGGCCGGATTGCGGTTTTCGATAATCTCTCCGGCTTGCGCCGGCAGCCATTTGCCATCGATATAGTTTTTAAATACTTCAGACATAACGAAGCTCCGCGTGTTCGTTTCTCTGACTTCAGATACCAAGCCTCATCACTGATGACGAAGCAAAATCATTCTAGAGCCGGCCCAGCGTGAACACAAACGTTACTGATCCGTGAGGATGTCTAAACTCGTGTAATTCGTTGATTTTTGACAATCAATCAGTTAGCTTCTGGCAACTCGCCGGTGGAGACTATCGGATCGAGCGGCCAAAACTAGCGAGGAGAAGGAGATCTCTATGCGGCAACTTTCTTGTTTGTTCACGGCAGCAGTCATCGGATTGTTTGCGCTCCGACCCGCCGCCGCGGCAGAAGACTTTTATAAGGGCAAAACCATCAGAATCGTCGTCGGGTTTTCCGCCGGCGGAGGATTCGACACTTACGCCCGCGCCATCGCCCGGCACATGGGCAAACATATTCCTGGGGAACCGGCAATCATCGTGGAAAACATGACTGGCGCCGGCAGCCTGATTGCAGCGAATCACGTCTACAAGGTTGCCAAACCGGATGGCCTCACCATCGGCCACTTCATCGGCGGCTTATTCTTAGGTCAGGTGTTGGGGCAAAAGGGCATAGAATTTGATGCCCGCAAATTCGAATTCATCGGCGCGCCCATTACCGATCACGTCGTGTGCGCGCTAACCAAAGCCAGCGGCATCACCAGCGTGGAAGCATGGATGGCATCCAAAACCCCGATAAAAATGGGTGGGATTGCGCCCGGCACGTCGACTCCCGACAACGCGACACGGATCTTGAAGGAAGCGCTTGGACTGCCGATTCAAATCGTATCGGGCTACAAAGGCACGGCCGATATCAGATTGGCTGCCGAAAGCGGCGAGATCGCCGGCGGCTGCTGGGGCTGGGATTCGGTCAGCGTGACTTGGCAGAAAGCACTCGCCAGTGGCGATGCCGTGGTTGTCCTCCAGGCAAACCGCCGAAATCACCCCGACCTTCCTAAAGTCCCCCAAGCAATCAAGCTGGCCAAAACAGAAGAGGGTCGCAAAATGATCGAAGTGGGAATTCACGGCGATAGCGATATCGTTCGCACTTACACGCTACCGCCGGGAACTCCGAAGGATCGAGTTCAATTGCTGCGCAAAGCATTCGATGAGACGCTAAAAGATCCTGAATTCCTGGCAGATGCAAAGAAGTCGAAGTTGAACGTCGATCCTGTGGACGTCGAAGAAGTGGAGAAAGTGATCGCCGGCCTCTTCAAGCTCGATCAGTCGCTGATCAGCAAACTGAAAGAGATTCTTTACAACTGAAAACTCGGGATTGACCGTCATGTTAAATCGCTGTATCGCGTCGAGGTAGTCCCTCATGGTGGAAATGTTCAGCGCGCTGAGTTCCGGACTGGTTCAAGTTTTCAACTGGTCTACCTTCAGTTTGATGATGATCGGTATCGCCGTGGGCTTCGTCGTCGGGATTCTTCCCGGCTTGGGCGGGCCCACCGCGATGGCTTTGATGTTACCCTTCGTTTTCAAAATGAACGCAGTCGAAGCGTTCGCCTTTCTTCTGGGGATGACCGCGGTTACGGCCACCACTGGAGATATCACGTCTGTCCTGTTTGGTGTTCCGGGCGAACCGACGACCGCTTCGACGATTGTCGACGGTCACTCAATGGCGCGCAACGGTGAAGCCGGCCGCGCGCTCGGCGCCGTGCTGATGAGTTCGCTGGTCGGCGCCATTTTCGCCGCCGTCGCTCTCGCGATCGCTATCCCGATCATCCGTCCTCTGGTTCTCTCGTTCGGTTCTCCCGAATTTTTCATGCTGGCGCTCCTCGGCATCTCGTTCGTCGCTTCTCTGAGCGGCGAAGACCAGCTCAAAGGAATCGTCGCCGGCGGCATCGGCCTATTGCTCGCCACCATCGGCCTGGATCCGATCTCCGGAATCCAACGCTATACCTTCGGGCAGTTGTTTCTTTGGGACGGTATCGGTCTGGTGCCGATCACGATCGGCTTTTACGCCATTCCTGAAACCATTGAGCTTGCTGTCTTGGGGACCAGTATTGCTAAGCAGGAAGTAGGAAAACTCGGCGGCGTCATGGAAGGAGTGAAAGATACCTTTCGTCACTTTTGGCTGGTAATCCGCTGCAGCGCGCTGGGCTGTTTTATCGCAATCATTCCAGGCATGGGAGCTGCGACCACGCAGTGGCTTGCCTACGCCCACGCCGTGCAGAGCTCGCCCAACAAAGAACGCTTCGGCAAGGGCGATGTTCGCGGTGTTTTGGGTCCCGGGGCGGCCAATAATTCAACCTTGGGCGGAAGTTTGATTACGACGATTGCTTTCGGTGTTCCCGCCAGCGTTACCATGGCGATCTTGCTCGGAGCATTTATCATTCAGGGAATCGTCCCCGGTCCGGACATGCTGATTCCTCCGCCCAAAGGTAAACTCGACCTTACCTTTTCGTTCGTATGGGTGATCATTCTTTCCAACATCATCACGGTTGCGATCTGCTTTCTGTTCTTGAAACCGCTCGCCAAGGTGACTCAGGTACGTGGCGGTATTATCATTCCGCTGATCTTGGTGCTGATCTACCTGGGCGCTTACGCCGAAAAGAACGCATTTGCCGACATGGTGGTGGTGCTTCTGTTCGGCGGGCTGGGTTGGATCATGGAGAAGATGGAGTGGCCGCGCCCGCCGGTGTTGCTCGGTTTGGTGTTGGGTCCTTTAGCAGAGAATCGCCTCTTTCTCTCCACCGATAACTATGGCATGAATTG
>DASUVS010000179.1:0-28507 GCA_036378835.1 Binatia bacterium
CGCGCCTGACGCCTCTTCGAGGCGCGGGTCCATGGATTGCAGTGCGGCGGAGAGCAGCAGATAGGCGAGCGGGGTCATCTCCAGCGAGTGGACCCAAACCATTCCCCAGAAAGAGTACACGTTCAGTATTCCTTTAATCCCGGTGGCTCCCTCCAGGGCGTGGTTCAGAACCCCGATGCTCGGGCTCGCCAAGAGGATCCAGGATACTGTGATCAGAATGCCGGGGATGATGATCCGGCCAAGGGTAATGACACCGATCAGCCGCGCCAAAGGAGTGTTGGTCCGATGCACCACCCACGCGAGAAAAGTTCCGAAGCCGAATGAAACGATAGTGGAGGCAACAGCGAAGTAGAGGGTGTTCCAGGTCGCCTGCCAAAAGTATGCTGAACCGAAGGCTCGAGCATAATTGGTCAGCGAGAAACTCAGCTCGAAGAATCCCACCTCTCCGGGCCGTTCGACCTTGAGACTGGTCCAGACCACCATCAGCAGCGGAATGACCACCTGATAAATCAGGATTGCAATAACGAGGGCGAGCGCGAGATTGCCGCCATCTAACGAAAGCCGCCGCACCATCACTGACGAGCCGGTCCCATATTCAACCGATTGTCGATGGCAGGGTTATTTTTTCTTGCCGATGTACTGGTTCCAATAGCCGTGCAAACGGTCGACGATATCGTCGCTGACATAACCGAACGTGACAACTTTAATGTTGTCGGGCAGATAAGGATGCTTGCCGATTAGCGGCCCGCGAAACTCAGCGGCGATATATTTTTGGCTTTCTTCAGAAAGCGTCCAATCGCTGAATAGCGCCGCCGCATGCGGGCTCCGAGTATTTTTGTTGATGATCATCACGCCGGCATAGGCCAGAATCGGCGCGGAATAAACGATCGCGTAAGGGGTCTTTGGATCTTTTTTCTTTTCCTCCGCGCCGACGTAAAGGAAGTTATCGCCCTGAAGTGCATGGTCGCCAGAAAGCATCAGGTTCATTCGCTGCGTGTGACCGCGCTGAATGATCGGTTGATTTTGCCCCATGCACTTAAGCCATTCCTGGAATTTCTCCTCTCCCATCAAGACATAAAGTCCGACCATGAAGCGGGTCTCGGGAGGATCGAAGGAGACCTGACCTTTGTACGCCGGATTACAAAGATCTTGCCAGCTCTTCGGCGCTTTGTCCGGCGGTATGAGATTGGTGTTGTAGGAAATGCCGTGCTCGCTCCAATAATACGGCACCCAGCGGTTTTGCTTATCCAAAAACCCCTCAAACTGCTTCGGGATTCTGCTGGTAGCCGGGGTTGGATAATCGGCGAGTAGGTCCTGTTTCAGAATGACCGGCAGATCCGGAACGGCAAGGCTAATGGTGTCGGTGAGATGGCGTCCTGCGGTTTCCTCGGCAATGAAGCGCTCGGCTGCATCTTGAGACCCCATATCGGCCATTTCCACTTTGACAAACGGGTAGCGCTTCTCGAACAGACGCACATGCTCGCGCGCGAGCTTGCCTCTAAAGGTGTGGATGAAATTGAGCTTCCCCTCCTTGCGTGATCCTTCTTCGAGGCGCTTGAGGCGCTGATCCGGCTTCAACTTGGCGAGTTCTGCAAATAGCTGTTCCGGAGATTGGGTGGCGGCTGCGTATAATGAATCAACCGCACTCATTGCCAACACGGCACATGCCATCAGAGAATTCACGAATCGTTTCATGGTAATCCCTTTTCCTCGGAAGCAGCGGTCTCGACTGCGTCGCACCATCAGAAAACTTTGATATACGCCAGGCGATGAGCGATTTTCAAGGTGCAAGTTGCAATGATTATGGCTGGAATTCTGCTGAGGGACAGAGAGCGTGAGAAGGAAAATCTCGGTTCATCACAGCCCCTGGGCTGCGGCATGGCGTCCCGCCAAACGGGAGAAAACGACGTTACGTGTTTGTCCGGTGCAGGACGGATAGTTGTGATAGAACAGACCGACGATGTCACCCGAGGCGTACAGACCGCGGATCGGGTTGCCTGAAGTATTGAGCGCCTGGGCGCTCTCGTTTATCTGCAGGCCGCCGAACGTGAAGGTGATGCCGCCGGTGATCGAATAAGCCCAGTAGGGGGGCTGGTCGACGGGACTTGCCCAATTGGATTTCTTCGGCGTGATGCCTTCGGTGCACTTGCCGTCCAATTTGGTCGGATCGAACGCAATGTCGCCTCGCGCCGAATTGTTGAACTCTTTCACGGTGTGGTCGAGCACCGCCGGCTCAACACCGATCTTGCCGGCCAGTTCGTGAATCGTGCTTGCGACAATTGGCGTTGAGAATTCGTATCTCGTCCCGAGCAACGGAATCGTTTTCTGATCGTAGATTTGATACGCGATCGCTCCTGGTTGACCGAGCACAGCCCATCCCGTCTTGGCATAAGTATAGGAATGGCGCGCTTCGCCTTCATCGAAAAAACGTTGCCCCAATGAATTAACGGTAATGCTGTACGGATAACCATAGCGATTGGCCTTGCTGCCGATCTCCACGTCTGGAAAAGTTGAATCGATGGGTGTGGCGTGGGCGCCCTGCCAGTGCCCCGAAGCTTTGCACCCCAAGTCCAAGGCCATCATCAGCACCTCGCCGGTGTCATGCCGGCTGCCGCGCACTTTCATCAGATCGGCGTTAGCGCCTAGGTAGCGCGCGCGCATTTCAGGGTTGGCTTGAAACCCGCCAGCGCAAAGTATCAAGGACCCCGTGCGGATGTCGTATTCTTCCTTGGCATCCGACACCGCGACGCCTTCGATGCGCCTGTCGTTGCCAAGCAACTGCTTGACCCGTGATTCATAGCGGATCTCGATGCCCATCCGCATCGCGATCTCGCGCCACTGCATCAGTTGACCCAAGCCGCCGCCGACACCGCCGACCGGATGGATCACCAAGCCGGGCTCAAAATAGTAACGGCCTTCAATCATCACATGGCTGTCGATCTCCCATTTGATCCCGAGCTCGCGCATCCAATGCATGGCAGCGTTGGATTGTTGCACCATGACATCGGCAAGCTCCGTATCGATCCGACCTCGAGTCACCCGCTGCAGGTCGGCGGTGAACTGCTCGGCGGAATAAGCCGGCAGATGCAGCTTGTTAAACGTCTGCTCGTCGAGGTCCGGCAAAAATCTGCGCACCTCCTCCGCCCCGGAAAATACCCAGCGAAAGCCGGTATGTGAATAGCGGGCGTTGCCGCCAAACTCGGGCTCCGGCGCTTTTTCCAACATGACGACTCGAGGCGCGCCGGCCTGTTTTGCCGCCACCGCCGCTTCGAAAGCGGCGCTACCGCCGCCGACAACAACCACCGGTATGGTTTCATGTTTCATGGCAAGAAATTTTCAATAACGTGATTTAGGATGTAGGGCGGGTTTAAAACCCGCCCCTACGAGCAGATTAATTAGCTCTGTCCTTGTTCTCGCCCAGGGGAACGGCATTGGAAAACCCGTGCTCGGAGATGTCGAAATAGTTGCCGTCCGGATCGGAACCACGCGTCTCCGCATAGGGACGGCCATTGGGCCGCGGCTTTGGCAATTTGTTGGGATTAACTTTTTTCAGTCTCTCGACGATCTTCTCTCCGCTCTCGACTTCGAAACCAAAATGGTAAAGGCCGTTCGGCGCCTGCTGCTCGTGATTCGGTAATATCGCCAAATTAAAATAGCCGTCGGTGAGAAAGATCGCGCCGCCTTCGTTTTTGTCCTTGTGCAGCACCTGCATTTCAAAAACGTCCATATAAAAGGTCGCGAGCTTGCCGGTGTCTTCCGTGCGAATAGCAAGATGTTTAAGTTTCGGCATGGTTCAATCCTCCTTTGTAATAGAGCACATGACTAGGTTATTGCCGTCTGTCGATCACAAGCCTTGCGCCGCCGCGTGCCTGCCGGCCAGCCGCGAAAAGACGACGTTCCGTGTTTGACCTGTGCAGGATGGATAATTGTGAAAAAATAATCCGAGAATATCTCCGGATGCAAACAGGCCGCGAATCGGCCGGCCGCCGGTGTTAAGCACCTGCGCCTGCCGATTTACTTCAAGGCCGCCGAAGGTGAAGGTGATGCCACCGGTTACTGGATAGGCGTGGAATGGCGGCTCATCGATGCGCAGTGCCCAATTGGATTTGCGCGGCGTAATTCCCTCGGTGCAGCGGCCGTCGGCGCGAGTGGCATCGAACGGCATCTCACCGCGCACCGCCCGGTTGAACTCGTCGACCGTGTGTCTCAGGATCGCGGCATCGATGCCGATCTTCGAAGCGAGTTCCGCGATCGTCGAAGCTTCAACAGGAGTGGCAAACGCATAATAGCTCTTATCGCAAAACGCCACACCTTTGCGATCGTAAATTTGATAGGCGACTCCGCCCGGCTCACCTAAAACCGCCCATCCCGTTTTCGCATAGGTGTAGGAGTGGTGCGCCTCGCCTTCATCGAAGAAACGCTGCCCCAGCGAGTTCACGGTAATGCCGAAGGTATAGCCGTAACGATTGGCTTTGTTGCTAAGCTCTACATCGGGAAATGTCGCATCAATCGGTGTGGCATGCGCCCCCTGCCAGTGGCCGGACGCCTTGCAGCCTAAACCGAGCGCCATTTGCAACACCTCGCCGGTGTCATGGCGGCTGCCGCGCACCTTCATCAGATCTGCATTCGCACCCAAATATCTCGCGCGCATTTCCGGATTGGCTTGAAACCCGCCGGAGCAGAGAATTACGGCTCCGGCGCGCAACTCGTATTCCTCATTGAAATCCGACACCCGGACGCCTTCGATATGGCGGTCATTGCCCAAAAGTTCACGTACCCGAGAATCAAAGTAAATTTCAATTCCCATGCGGCTTGCGATGGCACGCCATTGATTGAGTTGACTGACCCCGCCGCCAACTCCACCGGTAGGATGAATCACAATCCCGGGTTCGAAGTAGCGTTTGCCATCGATCTCGACCGAGCCGGCCGGCTCCCACTGAATTCCAAGTTCGCGCATCCAGTGGATCGCTCCGTTCGACTCATTGACCAACACTTCGGCCAAATCTTTGTTGATGCGGCCGCGGGTTACGCGCAGTAGATCGGCGGTGAAATGCTCGGGATGATAGCCGGGTAATTGCAGATGGCTAAAGCTTGCCTCATCCATGTCGGGCAAAAACCGGCGGATCTCATCCGCCCCTGAATAAACGAAGCGAAAGCCGGTATGAGAGAAGCGAGCATTGCCGCCGAATTCCGCCTCCGGTGCCTTTTCCAACATGATCACCGACGGCGCGCCGGCCTGTTTGGCGGCAACCGCCGCCTCGAAAGCTGCGCTGCCGCCGCCGACGACAACTACCGAAGCATGCTTAATTGTCATAGAAACGTGCGGAGGATCACGAATGGTCTTAACAATTTCAGTTAATGCTTCTTCGAGACGCTTTCCACGAAGCCGGAGCTATCGAGTTTTCTGATAAACGAGTCATCGACCACGGTATCGATCTTCACACCGGCCAGCTTCGGATTAATGGTAGTAAGCAAGCCGTGCAGGCGTTGCATTCCTTCCGGTGAAGGATAGGGCACCCGTTCATAAGAATTAATGACTGACTGATAAGCTTGCTCGCTGTCACTCGGATTGGATAGGCGCAAGTTGGAAGCGATGGTGCGTGTGACGCTTTCTTTGTTGGCGGGATCGAACATCACCGCGATCGCTTCGACAATCGTCTTGGCGTAGGCGTCGACGACTTGGGGTTTGGTGATTGCCAATCGGCGTGTGGTGACGAGCATAGTTTGCGGCATCGTCACTCCCGAGCCTTTGAAATTGAACATCACCGGATAGCCCTTCTGCCCATAGAGATCGCCGACCGAGCCGTTCAGTGTCGTGGCGTCAATACTGCCGCTTTCAAGTGCTAGCCGGCGGTTGATTTCGGTGCCCGAAATCGTAAAAAAAGCGATCTTGGCTGCATTGGGATCGAGCGCCAGGTGCTGCAATGCCAGCAATGAAACCAAATGAGATGTTGAGCCGGGGCCGCTGATGGCGATCCGTTTACCGCGAAGCTCTTCCTTTTTCTTGATCTCGGGCCTCGTGTTGAGACGATAATCGAGTTTCTGCGCGAAATTGGCTATCCCGATCACATCGGTGCCGCCGGCGGCGGCGTTGACCAAGTGTCCCGGCCCGATCACCGCCATATCGATCTCGCCTCCGACCAACGCGGAAACAGCCAACGGCGAACGCGGCATTAGAATGTATTGGACATCCAGTCCGTACTTCTTGAACAGGCCGCGGTCTCTGGCAATCCAGACCGCGGCCATGCTTTCACTCGTGATGCTCGAAGATAAATTGGATTTAATCTGGGCAGGAGATTGAGTCGGTAAAAAACCGACTGCCAAGGCAAAGACACAAAGAAATTTCCGATGGTAAGTAGCCATCGAAATGTTGCCTCCCTCTGCGTCGAAGGGTCTTAATTGGGCTTCTTTTCGCCCACAGGTTCAACAGTCAGAAATCCATGCTCCGAAATGTCGAAGTAATTGCCGTCAATGTCAGAAGTGCGGGTTTCGGCATAGGGTCGCCCGTTCGGACGCTGCTTAGGCAACTTGTTTGGATTGAATTTCTGCAATCTCTCTACGATCTTTTCTCCATTTTCGACTTCGAAGCCGAAATGATACAAGCCATTCGGCGATTGTTGCTCGTGATTGGGCAGGATCGCCAAATTGAAATATCCGTCCGTAAGATAGATGGCTCCTCCCTCATTTTTATCTTTGTGCAACACCTGCATTTCGAAAACATCCATGTAGAACGTGGCAAGCTTTCCAGTATCCTCAGTTCGAATTGCTAAATGACGAAGCTTAGGCATGGCTTTCCTCCTGCGCGAATTTCATTCAACCCTTATGCCCGACCGATGAGCTTGTCAAGCCAGGTATTCCCGCGCTGTATAAACCAATTTCGGGAAGCGCGATTGACGGCTGATTGATCGAGAAAAATTTTGCGTTGTGTCGACTACGAATCGACGGAAGTGCGCCCCGGTGCACTCGACCAGCTGTGACGCATGCGACGGCAAGTCTTACCGAATGAGAGGTTCAATAACGAACGGAAGGAGTAACTCGCAAAATCATGGGTGACGGCGGTACTTGTTTTCCAACAGGAGCTAACCATGCGCGGAATGTTCGGTTTCGCGCTCGACGATCAGCGGCAACATCGCATCTCGGATCACCCGATCGCTGACCTCGCCGAAGCGTTCCTTGAAACGGTCGAGCGGAATCACCGCCTTAGCCATGGCGCGGTGGCCGCCGGCGCTGCCAATCTCGTCATAAAGCTTTTTCATGATTTCTCCGGCGCTTTTGACATAGCCGACGTTGCGCACGGAAATAACTACTCGCTCGTTCACCAGACCGGAGACAACGCCCCATTCAACACCTTCGATCTGCAAGCAAAACTCGGCCATTTGCGGGATCACATCCTCACGGTTGATTTCCCCCATGTGGATCACGGCAACGCCATTGTCGAGCCGCAAACGGCTAAGCGCGCGGCCGAGCGCTTCGAGGTCTTCCCGCGGCAAAGCCGGGCGCTCGATCCGCGAGATCATTGCCTTGTTCGCAAACGGATAAAGATAGGTAAAAGCGCTGAGATCGGCAAGGTTGCTGCCCCTCTCCAGAAACAACGTATCAGTCTTGATGCCGTAGAGTAGCGCGGTGGCGAGGCGCTGCGAGGGTTCGATACCGGCAGCGCGCAGGTACTCGGTGAAAATTGTAGAGGTCGCGCCGTATGGGGTTCGCAGATCGGTGAACCGGGCTTTGAAGTTGGCTCGTTTAGGATGATGATCGACTACTAAATCCACTTTTCCCAGCGGTTTGTCAAAATAGGGCGGTTGCACGTCGACCATTGCCAGCTTGGCCCCCTCTTTATGCAAGTCGTCATGGGTGATCCGATCGATCTGAACGTCCAGCAACCGGATCATAGCGAGGTTTTCAGGTCGGGCGACGCCGCCAAAAGTCACAATCGGCGTGGTTGCGCGATTTCTTCCCAAGAGTTCGCGCAGTGCTAGAGCGCTGCCGATGGCGTCCGGATCGGGATCATGCTGCAAAAGAATATGAACCTTTTCTTCACCAAAAAGCGCCCTGATGCTTTCAACTTTTTTCCGGTTAAGGGTGTCTAGGAGGTGTGCCGCCCAAAACTCCCGGAAGGTATGGGTCAGCTGAATCTGCCGAACGAGCGGGTCGTTCTCGTCTTTCTTACAGTTTTTGTCGTTGGTAAGTAAAACCACGGGCAAAGCCTTGTCCATGGTTCGCAGCAGTTTGCAGAGTCGATCCTGAGATTCAGGGTCACGAAGAAAGACAACCGCTTGGTCGATATGATGTAATTTGACCTTCTTGTAAGTCTCTTCTTTGAGGAGATCTCCGTACCAGGCCTTACCGCCCATACGCTTGATCCGACGCGCAACGGTCTCCTCTTGAACTAGAAAGCGAACCTCGCCGTGTTCAGTTGCGACGTCGCGCATAAACTGGAACAGGAGATCGTCCTCGCAGATGGCTAGATATTGCATGGTCGTCCCTACGAGGGACTATCGAGGAAGCTTGCAGCCGGCGAGGTTGAACGTGTAGACGCTCGTTAACACGGCGGAAACTTTAGCACTTAGCCCTGAGGGAATCCAGTCTAGGCTCGACGATAGGAACTTAGGATGGCGTGATAGGCGCGACAAACAACATGGGAGCGCGGCCGGCAAACCCCGAACCTGGTTGACGGCCGGCGCGCAACCCAGATCCTGTGAAACCGAGTACTACTTACCTCCTCGCTAAAATTAGCATTGTCCCGGGCAATGTTCCTGGAATATCGCCATGGGTTTCGAGTGCCCCAAATCCGGCCTCGTCCATCCATTCCGCATACTGGGATAGGGTCCAGCATTCTCCCTCAGGAGTGTGTGTCAGCGTATAAACCGAAAAGCGCAGGGCAAAAGTCGGCTCCGTTCTCTCTTCATTGGGCACGAAGTCATTGACAATGAAGTACCCGCCCGGTTTTAGTGCGCTGTAAGCCTTGGCGAACAGCTCTTGATTCCGCTTTGGCGACTCGAACCGGCAGAAGTTGCTGGCGAGAACCAGGTCGTAATGGTTGGTTTCAATTCTTGCGGAGTGGTGCTCGCCATCGATGAAGCGGATTTTGCCTTCCAGACCGCGCTCTTTGTTGAGCTTCTTCGCTACGGCGTTGACGTTAGGCCAATCCAACTGCGTCACTTTCGCCGATGGATCCCGTGAAAGAATCGTCATTCCGAAGATGCTTGAACCGCCAGCGATGTCCAGCACGTTAACGGCTTTACGCTCTGTGCCGATCTTAAGAACATCGCATAGGGCTCTGGCGGCAGGCTCGGCAATAACAATAATTCCCAGAACCAGCTTTTCCCAGACTTCAAGCGCGTCGACCGTGTCCAAGCGGCTGAAGGGTTTCCCGGTCTTGAGGGATTCTTTGAGATGAGCCATCCCGTCCCACAGCGCCAGTGCAACATGGCGGAAATCGCCGACATAAGAAGGTTTACCTCGAACCAAAAAAGCTTCGCTGACCGGCGTTAGCTGGTAGAGACTATTTCGCTTTTGGACCAACGCCGTGGCGAGCAGGCTATCGAGCACGATACGAGTCGCCCGCGGATCGGTTCCGGCCTGTCTAGCGATTTCGTTCGCCGTGTGGAAGCCGTTGTCGATCAGGGTAAAAAAATCGTACTCGATGGACGCGTCAAGAATCTGGCTATTGGCGAAATCGCCCAAGATCCGCATCAAGGACCGCGGTGAAAGATCGGCTTGCGTTGCTGGTAATTCAGGCATGATCAGGTTTTGTACAGACCTTCCTTTTTGATGTGCTGGTAAACACCTTCGAAAAACCAGGCGAAGTAAGCGGTCCCCATTCGCAGGCAATACGCCAGGTTGAATCCCGGTCGAGTCTCGGCGCGGCCCTCCTCGAGCAGCTTTCTCAAGACCGTCCAATCGAGCTCGGCATGCGCCATGACGCCTTGGTGTTCCTCCAGATCGGCTTGAGCATGGACCCGAAAGTAAACGACTTTTTCTTCGGGCAAATGGTAATTTTGGCGCAACGCGCTGCCGAAAAACCTGGCCCAATGTCCGACGGCTTCTTCTACGCAGAAAGAAGCCCACCATTCGGCCATGGTGCCCTCGTAAAGCACACCTCGATAATATTCGAGAAAAGCGCGGCACTCGGCGAGCATTTCGTATTCGATCATCTGATCATGGGTGAGGCCAAAATTTCTTCCCTGTTCAAGAACGATTTGAATGTGACCCGGCGGCGTCGGATGGATCATTTCGTCGGCAACGTGATTGGCAAAATGTTTTTGCAATTCCGGGTGCCGTTTGAAGAAAGGCAATTGGCGTTGGTACGCCACGCCATGGAAATTATTGATTTCAGCGACAAAGCCGTACCAGTTTTGCCAGAAAACCTTAATCGCCTCCATTGGCAAGGTGCCGGCGCTCATGTCTGTATGAAATCGGCCCTTAAACAGCCAGCGATCGGCCAACTCAAGCAAATATTTTTTTAGATCCGCGATTGCCGCATCGGCTTCTTGCGGCGACAATCGCTTTCCCGAGTAATCTTTACCCTCGAGCTCCGGCATATCGTTCTCCCGTTAAATCAATAAAGCGCGCCCGGGTTCAAGATATTATTAGGATCCACCAGTTGTTTTATCTCTTTCACCAGGTCGTATAAGTTAGTCAATCTTTCATAGGGTAACGGACCCTTGGTACTCAGCGTGGGAGCGGTCCAAACCACCCCACGCTCGTTGCCGAATCGTTGCACCATGCTCATCCATTTGCGCAGCTTGCCCACGTCTTCGTCATCGTAGGGGTTATAGAAAACAAAATATTCTTCTTTGATCGCCAGATCGCGCGTAACATAACTATCATGCTGCGGCGAATGTTCAGCATCCCATATGCCGCACTCCCTTTTTGCCGCCTCATCGAGATCGTACATCTCTTTCAAGAACGTCAATGGGTACATCTTGGAAGTCACCGCAAACATGCCGCTGTGACGCGCGACCGCGCCGCACCAACCGTCCGGTCCCATGACGTGATAGTCGGGCCAGCCGTGCAGCCCGTGCTCTTGCGCCTTGGCGCCCATGGCCTTCGCGGCAATCTCCGGAACGTCAATGCCGCCCGCGTTATGGTAAATACGGCGCATCCTTTGTTCTTTGAAAGCGATTTCTTCTGCGTCCCGCGCCATGATAACGGTCTTCAAAAAAAACCAGGCGTCATCCGGAATCCGGCTCTTATGGTAGAGTCCTTCTTCCATTGGCCAATGATATTGCCAGCGGTCGGTGAAGTGGATGTCGTAAACGACCTCACTCTTGACGAGCTGCATCAACGCTTCTTGAGCATTCAGCAGCTGGTCACGACGAAACGTGTAGCAGTAGTCATGCAGCCACTCGCGCTTACCTTCAATGGCGCGCAAGCATACTTTGCTAATCATTCCCATGGAACCCGCTGCTAGGGTAAAGAGGCCGAGCAAATCCGGCAAATGGATCCATTTCTGAAATGGACCAAATGTGGTTCCTTGATTCGCCAGCGCTCCCAACCTGACGGTTTCGCCATTGGCCAGAATCACTTCCAAACCGAGAACCATATCGGCAATCCAGCCGTAGCGCGTCATACCGTAGCCGATACCGCCCTTATTGATCATCGCGCCGATCACGACCGCAGGACCGTAAGTGCCAAAGTTAGGCAGCATCAGGCCATGCTGGCGTAATGCATGGTGAATCGCATAAACGCTGGCGCCGCCTTCGGCGATAATGTATTGCATCGAGGGGTTCACTTCGAGAATCTTGTCCATGCCGAGCATGTCGAGCAGGATGCCGCCCTTCAGCGGTGAGCTGATTCCCATTCCCACCCCGCCTTTGGCGACGATCGGGATTTTATGCTCATTGGCAAAGCTGAGGATCTTTGCCAGCGCATGATTGCCTTGGGCGTCCGATTCGACCCGTACGATCACGTCCGGCAAGGCTCGGTAAGCGCCATAAGCGAGCGTGTGCTGATAATTGATTTTGTCGATCGGGTTTGTCGAAACCAACCGACCGCCGGCGATCTCCTTAAGTCTGACGACCATCTCATCGAGACTGAGCATGCGATTCACTGCATCATCTAATTGGCAGAGCCAGGAGAAAACCGGCGGCATAGACAACAACACACGATCCGTTCCGGAGCGAACTCGAGCTGCTGATGTTGCGGTTTAGAGCTGAAGGTGACTGCCCCCGGTAATCAGGACATGGCTGCCGGTGAGCATACTCGCTTGGTCGCCGGCCAAGAAGGCGATGGCACCCGCCACATCTTCAGGATAGAGATGCTTTTTGAGCGGCCTGTTTTCACGGACCCTTTCTCTATACGCATCAGGCATAATCGAGGACGCCTCGGTCAACGTAAAAGCCGGTGTGACAACATTCACGTTGATCCCAACCGGCCCCAACTCTATCGCCATGGTGTCAGCCATAGATTCGAGGGCCGATTTCGCAGCAGCGTAAGCGCCCATCTTGGGCAGCGGCTGTTGCGCCAGGCGCGTGCTGACCACGACAATCTTACCGGATTTTTTCTCGATCATATCCGGCAAGCAGGCCTGAACGCAGTTATGGAAAGCGATGAGCTCATGTTCGATGGCGCGATGAAAGTCGTCCCAAGATAACTCGTGCAGCTGACCCACCTGAAAAGGAAAGTAAGCGTTGTTAACCAGAACATCGATGGCGCGATAATGCTCCCGAACGCCTTTGATCATCAGATCAACCTGATCTTTGCGCCTTACATCAGCTTGAAAGACCATTCCCTCGCCGCCCGCCCCTCGGATTTCGTCAAGAACTCTTTTCGCGGCTTCCCGGTTTCGAAGATAGTTGATGATCACCGATGCGCCGGATTGAGCCAACCGCTTAGCCGCGGCCGCGCCGATGCCTCGACTCGCGCCGGTAACAAGAACGACCTTTTCCCGAAGCTGCAAATGTTTGTCTTGCTCGGTCATGGAGCTAAGAGCAATTAGATCGCCACGGCATCTTCGGAGGCGCCCTTTTCGTATTTGGCTGCGTTATTCTTGAAGGACAGGAACTTCATCTTTACATAGGGAGAAGTATAACCATTTAGGATCCGCTCGATCCGGCCCGGTTTACTGTAGAAGGATTGAAATGCCCAGCCGGTGAGTTCGCCGAGTTGCTGACGCGAGAGATACTTGGTCGGCATGACGCAATGCTCTAAATCGTACAAGCTCAGGTTGTCGATCTCGATCAGATTTTCTTTCACCGCTTTCTTGTAGATCGGCGATCCGGGAATCGGGTTGAGCAACTGGATCATAACGATATCCGGATCAATTTCATCCACAGCCTTGGCGCGCTGACGAATCTTTGCCTCATCATCCTCCCAAAAGCCATTCAAGTAGGTGGAGATGGTCGAGATATCGTTCTTACGCAGAAATTTGATAAGTTCTTTTAGTTCCTGGACTCCCACCTTCATCGGTCCTTTGCGAGCTTCGGCGATTTCCTCATCGGTCCCGCCATCGATACCAATGAGTACCTGGTACAGACCGACTTTTCTCAAACGCGGAATCAGATCGGCATCACGAATCAAGTTCTGCGCTCTGCTGAGCATAAACCAACTCATGTCCAATCTTTTCTTTTCCAGCTCTTCGAGCATATCTACCATCTTTTGTCGATCGGAATTGAAATCATCGTCCATGAAAGTAAGCGCTTTAACTCCATATTTCTGATTGAGAAGCTCCATTTCCTCCACGACCTTCTTGCCGCCCTTGGTTCGATGCGAGCTAAAATCGCGAGGATTACGCTGATCGACCAGCCACCATTCATAACAAAAGTGGCAAGCGCCTTCGCAACCTCTCGAAGTTACGGTTTCGTTGTAATTCGGAATCACCGAATACCCACAGTAACGGTCCATCGGAAAGAGATCGTAAGCCGGTAGAGGCAAATCGTCGAGATTAGAAATAAGCGGGCGCGGCGGATTGAGAACGACTTCTCCATTTTCACGGTAAGCCAGCCCTTTGATCGTTGCAAATCTCGGAGACGGCATTTTCAAGGCTTCCAACAATTCGCAAAGCGTGTGCTCGTTATCGCCGAACACGCCGACGATCGCAAAATCCAATTGAGGATTATCGGCCATGATCTTCTGCGGAACAGCCGTGTACATCAAACCACCGCCGACGGTAATAGTGTCGGGTAGAATATCCTTGATTCGGCTCATGGCTGCGTGAAACCGATTGAGTTGCGCGGCGCCGCCCGCGGCAGCGATCATGTTGCCAAAAAAAGCCACATCGGGGCGGGTTTGTTTGATTTTTTCGAGCATGCCATCGTCATCGAGTGCTAGCGCGCGGCAGTCGAGCACCTCAACCTCAGTAGCGTTGTGTTCTCTGACGAAGCCCGCAAGCTGCGCATGCAGTGAGTTGACAGCGACGTGGCGATCACCCCAGGGGGCCCAGTTGCCCATGGGGGGCGTAACGAAAAGAATTTTCATGTATCTCCTCGACCCGCGGAAGGAAAATTGATGGTTGAAACCAAAATATTTAAGACCTCAACGATTGTCAAGATTCGCGTATAAATCAGCTTGTCACGACCTGGAACCGTCGCGCTGAAAAGCGGCTTTGATCGGGCCAGCACTAGTATTGACAAGCACTACCCCGTTTGCTACACGTTCGCGTTGCTGCCCGAGAGTGACTATAAACCACCAGGAGGACAAAATATGGCTGATCAAGCCGCAGAGGAGCAACTTTTAGACGTTAGCGTTGCGGAGGCATCTGCCGCCTATAAGTTCTATCTGAACAATGAAAAGAAGATACTAGGCACCTCGGCGGTCGTCTTATTTTTAACCGCCTGGGAGTTGGTTGGAAACGTGCTCGGGATGATTAACCCGATGTTTATGAGCGCGCCGTCGCTGATCTTCAAAGCGGCGATTCAGATGTTCTCATCGGGAGAGATTTATAACGATCTATATGTCAGCGGGCTTGAGTTCGCCTGGGGCTATTTGTTGTCCGTCGCCGTCGGAGTGCCGTTTGGCATCGCCTGCGGTTGGTATAAGAAGTTTGCTTACATATTCGATCCTTTTATCAATGCCATGAACGCGACGCCCAGAGTCGCGTTGTTGCCGTTGGTTATCATCTGGCTCGGGATCGGCATCCTGTCCAAGGTCGGAATCATCTTTCTTGGCGCCGTCTTTCCCATCTTGATCAATGCGCGCGACGGCGTAAAAACCACCCCATACAACCTCTTGACCGCCGCAAGGAGCTTCGGTGCTTCAGAATGGCAGATTTTCAAAAGCGTCGTTCTGCCCTCCACTCTCCCTTTTATTCTCACCGGATTAAGACTCGGGGTGGGCAGGGCGTTGATCGGCGTCATGGTTGGCGAGCTTTATGCCGCAACGGCGGGCATCGGCTTTATGATCACGGTGGCGGGTGCCACGTTTCAAACCGATAAAGTATTTGTGGGCGTACTCATCTTCGCGATCTCGGGAATGATCGCCATGGAGCTTCTGACCCGGCTCGAATCCCGATTTGACAAGTGGCGTCCCAAGGTCGGAGCTGTCGCTTAAGCAGCCATCACGCACCATCAGGGTGGCTCCCGAATCGGGAGCCACCTGTTCCATCCGGCATTTCCTTCCACGAACAATCAATCGCTCGTAGCTTAGCATCGCTCTTGATGCTATTCCCTACGGAACTCGTTCTAATCGGGCATCCTGGAAAATTCTAGCTGAACAGAGGCAATCTCATGAAGGGACTGGGTGGGCTATTCCTATTCGCAATCTTTTTAGTGCTGATTTCCATTGGTCAACTCATTTCGCTTTATGTCGATTGGCTCTGGTTTCACGAAGTGGGTTATACGCAGGTTTTTACCACTAGCCTATTTTTCAAAACTGTTCTGGCTCTCGTGGGCGGTGGTATTTTTGCGCTCCTGATCTACGCTAATGTCCGAATAGCGGCTCGGTTGGTCAGAGGAATCCGGTTCCTCGATCAAGAGAACTTTCTTGACCTGCCGCGACCTGAGCTAATCGATCCCTTAGTCCAACGATTGCTTCTACCCGCGGCATTGGTTCTGGGGCTTTTTGCCGCGCCCCAGGCTGCCAAGCATTGGGAATCATTCCTGCTGCTGCTCAATCCAACGTCCTTTGGCCTAGAGGATCCGTTATTCAATAAAGACCTTAGCTTTTTTGTGTTTCAGTTACCGGCGCTGCGGACACTCTACAATTGGCTGATGGCGGCTTTGGCGCTTTCTCTGGCATTGACCGCGATCGTTTACGTACTTTATCGAAGCCTGCAGTATAGTCCGCGCGGCATTTTTCTCGCCCCGCGGGCCAGACTCCACTTGTTGATCCTGATCGCAGCGTTATTTGCTGTTAAAGCAGCAGGCTATGTCTTGGATACGTACGATCTGCTGTATGCTTCCGGCGGTGCCGCCTTTGGCGCTGGCTATACGGATGTTTATGTAAGACTCCCGGCCTTGAGGATCTTGACGGTCGCTGCTTTGATCGCGGCTGCGCTCTCCGTCGCTCAGATCACTCGCCCCGGTTTTGGCTATCTGCTTGTTGGCATAGCGGGGTTGGTTGTGGTCCATGTGATCGGACTCAGCGCCGCCCCTGCGATGGTTCAGCACTTTCGTGTAGTTCCAAACGAGGTGGATTCGGAACGTCCCTTTATCGAACACAACATTAAATTTACCCGAACCGCCTATGGCCTCGATAAAATCGAGAACGAGGATTTTCCGGCTGACGAAACCCTGAATGCCGCCGACCTTCAACGGAATGATGCGACGATCAAAAACATACGCCTTTGGGAACATCAGCCGTTATTGGCAACCTACGCGCAATTGCAGGAAATACGGACCTACTACAAGTTTGTCGACGTCGACAACGATCGCTATAACATCGACGGCACCTATCGTCAGATCATGCTTTCTGCCCGTGAACTATCGCATCAACACTTGCCAAGTCGGATTTGGATCAACGAACATTTAACTTACACGCACGGCTATGGGGTTGTCTTCGGGCCGGTGAATCAGGTCACGCCGGAAGGGCTTCCGGAGTTTTTCATCAAGGATATACCACCGGTTTCGGAGGGCAGCATCAAGGTAACACGGCCGGAGATTTACTACGGCGAGCTCGCCAACGATTATGTATTCGTCAAGAGTGGCGCGCGAGAGCTGGATTATCCATCGGGCGACCAGAATATCTACACTCAGTACAGCGGCAGCGGCGGTGTATCCATCGGCTCGTTGTGGCGCAAGCTTATCTTTTCGGCGCATTTTGCGACTTTAAGGATCGTGCTCTCAGAGGACATTGTTCAAGAGAGCCGGATTCTATATCAACGGCAAATTCAAGAGCGAGTTAAAAAGATCCTGCCGTTCGTCACCTTCGATCGCGACGCTTACATGGTCATTGCCCAAGGCGGCAGGCTGTTCTGGATGATCGACGGCTACACCACCTCGGATCGATTTCCGTACTCGGCGCCGATACGCCGTCGAGGCACGAACTATATTCGCAATTCCGTCAAGGCAGTGGTTGACGCCTACAACGGTACCGTTGACTTTTACATGAGTGATCCCGACGATCCGATCGTTCAATCCTATCAGAAGATTTTCCCGCAACTTTTCAAGCCGCTCGAAAAAATGCCTGAGGATCTGCGCGCGCACATACGTTATCCCGAGGATCTTTTCACCATTCAAGCTCAAATGTACGCAACCTATCACATGCGGGATCCGCAGGTTTTTTATAACAAAGAGGATTTGTTAAGCATCCCGCGGCAGACCACAAGCGGCAGCGAGCGGGAAATGGCGCCGTACTACACCATCATGCGTCTACCAGGCGAGACCAAAGAGGAGTTCGTTCTGCTTCTGCCCTTCACCCCGAACAATCGTGACAATATGCGCGCATGGCTGGCCGCGCGCAGCGATCCACCGCACTATGGGAAACTCATCGCACTCGATTTTCCCAAGGCAAAACTCGTTTATGGTCCGAAACAGATCGACGCCCGTATCGAACAAGACGCCTTTATATCGCAGCAATTGAGTTTGTGGGGACAGAGGGGACAGGTGATCCGTGGAAGCTTACTGGCCATCCCTATAGAAAAGTCCCTCCTCTATGTCCAACCCCTATTCCTAGCAGCAGAAAAGGGGTCTTTACCGGAGCTAAAGCGAGTCATTGTCGCCTTCGGCAACCAGATCGCAATGGAAGAGACTCTCGATCAATCCCTCCAACGCGTGTTTGGTGGAAAGGCAAGTACCGAGCCTACGCCAGTGGCGGCGAGCGTTAAAGAAGCCCGGATCGACAGTACTTTGGCCCAACGGGCGCTGCAGCATTTTTCCCGTTCCCAAGAATTTTTACGTCAAGGAAATTGGGCCGGGTATGGTGAGGAGCAGAAAAGGCTTGAAGCAATCTTACGTGATATGCAGCAAGGACGTTAATCAGGCAATGAGTCTTTTGCATCCTGAAACGGAATCGGCAAGAGTGGAACCGTATCCGCGCACATCATATCGCAGTCAGTGCTTATCAGAAATCAATTGAGCCAGATTGCTGGTTGAATCGCTCACCAAGCGCTGATGAAGCAAATGCACCCGTCCTGGGATTGCAGCAACTCCCTCGACCTCGTTTCTTATGAATTTTACTGTTATAAAGCCGCGATGACGGGGCAACAGCGACAGCTCGCAATCAGGGGTTTGATTTTTGTTGTTCTGATCGGACTGTTGTTTCTCTTCAGCCGCTATTTACCGCAACCGTTTTCCGCTTTGGTTCCGCCGGGCGAGGAGATTGATGACTTCGAAGGGATCTATTCCAGCAGCGACAAGTTAGGTAACTTTCTTCGTTCGCTCGGTCCTTATTCGCCGGCGGTATTCGTTCTCTTCCAGGTTTCGCAAGTCATTGCCGCGCCCTTTCCAGGCGAGCTGACCGGAGTGGCAGGTGGATACGTTTATGGGGAAACTCTGGGTTTCATTCTCTCGACCATAGGACTTACGCTCGGTTCATGGGTTGCGTTTGAATTGGCAAGCATTTTAGGGAGACCGTTTGTCGAACGTTTTGTCAAACAAGATGTCTTGCACCGGTTCGATTTTTTAACCACCAATACCGGAGCGGCGATCTGCTTTCTATTATTTTTGTTTCCGGGTTTTCCGAAGGATTATCTCTGCTATGTGCTTGGCCTGAGCCGAATGAAGCTGGCGACGTTCTTGTTTGTGACAATCGTTGGAAGAATCCCCGGGACTTACTTTCTCACGATGCAAGGCGCCAGCATCCGAAATCAGGAGTACTACACGGCAATTATCTTCGCCGTGGTCTCCGCGGTTATCTTGCTAATCGCCTATCTTTATCGCGGTCGAATTTTCAGCTGGATGAAGCACCGCCACGAAATCTAAAGGCGTCAAATCGGCCGCTGGCACGCACACTCTTCTGCGCCGGTTCCCAGTGCATCAGCTAGAGCCTCGTTTCACCGGTGAGAAGAAAAAAAATTGGAGCAACAATAATCCGGTACCAGGCGAACGGTACAAGAGTCCATTTACTAAGGAAAAAAATAAATGTTTTCACAGCCATCAGCGCGACGATAAACGAAACGAGGAATCCAATCATAAAATTCGTCGCGTCTTGGGCGCTGAACAACGTGCCCATTTTCATCAATTCATAACATTCAACGACAAGCATAATCGGCACCGCGATCAAAAACGAAAATTCCGCGGCTCCCTTCCGGTCAAGGCCCAAAAGCATGCCGCCGACGATTGTCGCAGCGGATCGTGAAGTGCCGGGCCACAGGGCAAGAACCTGAAATAGCCCCACTCCAATGGCCTGGGCTATTGTCACGGTTTCCAGCGGTTTCGACGTTCTTCGCTTAAGCAGACGTTCGGCGATTAACATCGCTAGCCCACCTCCGGCCAACGCTACAGTTACCGCCCACGGTGTGAAAAGATGGGTTTTGATCAAGTCTTTCGTTAAGAAGCCAACCACAAGGGCGGGTAACGTTGCCGCGGTTAGGCGCCAGATCCCCGCCCATCCGAGGAGGTTTGAATCTTCGCATCGAAATCGAGTGGAGTTGTTGCTCACCGGGAGCAAATCGGTAAAGCGACGCCAATACAGCAGCAGCACAGCTAGAATAGCGCCAAATTGGATGGCAACTTGGAAGATCGCGGCCTTTTCTCCGAAGAAGCCTAGAAGATGGCTCGCAATGATAAGATGCCCGGTCGATGATACCGGGATGAATTCGGTTAACCCTTCAACCACACCCAAAATTACAGCAACTGCCCAGCCTTCCATGTTTCCCTTTCTAGTTTACTGCCCTAGGACGAAAATTCGACCTGCGGAGTTTCCCTATTCATGCCCTTGATTGTCGCTCAATTGGCGATTCGACATCAGCACGTACTCATCAATGCTGGTTAGCTTGCGCGGCGAAGCTCCGATTTCCCTCTCCATGCGAGAGATATTTTTTTGTTTGACGATGATCAGCAACGGCGTATCGTTTCTTTCCCAGACTCGACGAAATTCATCCAAGTCAAAAAGTGCCTTTCCCCAGCGCGTGTCGGGCCAAGCCCGATGAGTAGCCACATAGAAGTTACCGAGCACTGTCTTTTTCTTGTTAGCATGGGTGACGATCCAAACAGGTCTTTGCGCACGTAGATAGAAGGGCATTCCTGTAAGATAAGTGTCATACAAAACCACTTGGGTGTCCGCATAGGTTCGCGCGGCAACGGCGCCGGCGATTTCTTGGGCTGACCTGTCCCGTGATACGGAGACCATGATCTGCGCGAGGAGGACCGAGAAGAAAAACGCTCCTGCGGCATGTAGGGCAAAGACGGTTGACTGGCTTCGCCAAAGTTGAGCAATCTTACCCCAGCCAAGCGCGATCAAAACCGCAAGGCAGATAATCGCATAGACGACGATGGACCATTTCATAGAAATAAAAGCGCCGCGAATCCGGTCTGGCAGAATCACCGGCCAGATCAATCCCAGGACGAGGTACCAAATGCTAAGGCTCTGTAGCGCCCAAAAAAACGCAAGCGGCCGCTTGAGGTTATGAGCGCGGTTCTGAAACATGCTACTTAGCGTGGTTGCGGTCAGGATCGACAAAGCGGGAAAGATCGGCAGAATATAATGCGGCAGTTTCGAACGAGAGACCGAAAAAAGAACTAACGGTACGGTGCTCCAGACTATCAGAAAGATTTTTCTGTCATCCAACGATTGTGACCAGTACCGTCGAATGACGCTCGGAAGCAGCGCGCTCCAGGGAAGAAACCCAACAACGAGGACTCCTAAAAAAAAATACCAGGGTTCTTCCCGATCAAAGCTAGCTGTCGCAAAGCGTCCGAAGTGTTCGTCCCATAGATAGTAACGAATAAAACCGGAGTTACGGGCCTCGGCCAGAAGATACCACGGAGTAACGAGCGCCAGAAACAATAATGCACCAGGAATTAGATAAACCGAGCCAAGATTTGACCACCGGTTCGCGATCAAAAGGTAAAAGAAAATGATCAACCCGGGGATCAGCAATCCCACTAGACCTTTGATTAGCGTACCGGCGGCTAACGCGCCATACATCAGGAGGCAGTAGATCCTGCGCTGCATCGCCGCGTCGGCATGCGCTGCTTGGTAAAACGAATAGAGTGCCAGGCTGATGCAAAAAGTTAGGCTCATGTCGAAGATGACGACGCGAGACAAAATAAAAAATTCCACGCCGCTGATCAGTATCAGCCCGCTCCATAGCGCTTCCCAGGGACCCCATCGAATTCGTGCAAAACTATAAACCAGCGCAAAGCAGCCCAATGCCGCCAGGACAGATGGTAATCGGGCTGCCCATTCATTCACGCCGAAGGCTTTGTAAGAGATCGCGATCAGCCAATAAAAAAACATTGGTTTGTCAAGAACCGGAAAGAAATCCTCATGCGGCGTTACCCAATCGTTTAGTAGTAGAATTTCTCTTGCTTTCTCCGCGTTCCGACCTTCATCCGGTTCGAACAAGCCCGCCGTTCCAAGTTGGTAGAAGAGAGATGTTAAGCCGACGGCTAACAACAGCCAGGGCAACCAGCGGCGTGGCGGCTCAATGATATCGGACTCGAGTCGGATGTTGATTGAAGGTTGCGTAGTAGCGCTCACCGGAACTGATCTGTAGGACGTGTTCGACAAGGTTTACCCGAGAATCACCGAATTACAAGATAACAGCGAGTTGCGCGCAACCGTCCGTAGAAGCCTGGTTATGGGATCATGGATTGAGATTGACAACCTCGGGGGGCTGACGTAGCTTGAGCCGTAATCAGGGGGTGCCTTATGTTTGGACTTATCCGAATCCCGGAGCTGCTTATCGTTTCGGTGATCGCCCTCGTGGTCTTCGATCCCGCCAACTTTCCTGATTTCCGAAAATCTCTGGGCTTATCGATTCGTGGTTCAATGAAAACACTAACCGACTTTGTCAGATGGGCGATTGAAAGATCTGGCAGTTCAACGCCAGTCAACCAGGCCTTCACCTTCCAGTTTGTGCCGTAAAGTCCGGGGTTCTCGACCAATGAAGCGGCACCCAATCAAAGTCGCGACAATTATACTTTTATTTCTGTCGACATTTCTAACGCCAACTTCCAATCTCCTTTATGCCCAACAACCCGTAGCCAGCTTTTTCTACGATGATCAAGGACATGTGACGCAACAAGCACGGGACACTAATGGGGACGGCAAGATGGACCGTTGGACCCATTATAATGAGCGAGGACAAATAGAACGAGTAGAACAAGACATGAATTTCGACGGCAAGCCGGATGCGTTCGTCTATTACGAGAACGGCAAGCCCCGGCGCCAAGAAGTCGCTAATAATAACGACGGACGAATCAATCTCTGGTATCTGCTTGATCCAGATGGAAAAGTCGAGCGCAAAGGCGAAGATCCAAATAGAACGGGTAAGCCAACCGTGTGGGTCTACTATCAAGACGGCCAGCCGCTACGGGCCGAAGAACAGAACGGTCCTTCCGGCGTAGCCAATCGGCATGTTTATTTTCGCGATGGTAAAATAAGTCGGGTCGAGGAGGATACGGACGCCGATGGTAAACCCGATAG
The DNA here is from genome assembly GCA_036378835.1 of Binatia bacterium. Taxonomy (GTDB): domain Bacteria; phylum Desulfobacterota; class Binatia; order UBA9968; family UBA9968; genus WHTF01. The sequence continues at coordinate 22,969 of DASUVS010000179.1, forward strand.
CTTCGCCTTTTACGACAACGGCCAGTTGGTCAGAAAAGAGCTGGACCGCAAGCACACCGGCAAAACAGATCTTTGGGGGTACTATCAAGACAACCGATTGGTGAAGCAGGAAGAGGACCTTCGCGGCGACGGCACAGTCAGCCGGATTGTTTATTTCCAAAATCAGATCGTTGTGCGCCGGGAGGAAGATACGATGGGGCGGCAACGAATGGATACCATAGACTCGTTTACTCAAGGCAAGTTGACCAAACGTCTACGGGACACCAAAGGCACAGGAAAATGGGACGCGGTTTATGTTTTCGAGAATGACCAGGTCGTACGCGAAGAACGGGACACTGACGCGGATGGTATTTTCGACTTGCGAATCTTCTATGCCGATGGACAGATCAGGCGGCAGGAAGGGGACACCAACGGCGACCGGCGTGTCGATGTTTGGGTTATATTCGAGAACGGGGAACGAATCGAGCAGCTTGAGGACCAGCATTCTCGCGGGATGATCAGCGCGCGCTATATCTTTAAGAATGGACAGGTCGTCGAACAGCAGGCAATCGCGGATGCGCAACCCGCTCCGATGGCGCTTCCCTTCGTGGCGGCCGAAGATGAGCTGCGATCGATGACCGCTTCCACCGGCGTACAGACGGACGAGCGTCGAGCGACTGCGGCAACTGCCGGGCTGCAGTAGGGTAGCGGAACGAAATGGAAACTGGCGGTTAGAAGATGAACCGGCGATTTGGATCGATATCGTACGTGATCTTATTAACATTGCTCGGGTGTGAACCTGCTGCAGTTCAATATCCGCCGGGCTCTGTTCAACCGCCTTATTCCGGACCCGCGATAAGCAATCCAAGCATGCCGCAGTACCCTACGCAATCACAGGTGACCAGCTCGCAAAGATGGAATCACGCATGGAATAAGGCAATGGAGGGCGCCTTCGTCGGCCTGAATATCGGCGGTCCTTTCGGCGGCGCGGGCGGATTCACTTTGGGGCTGCTTACCGGACTAATCACAGCCGAGTCTCATTATGGCGTGTTGAATGCGCAAATTCAGTCGGAACAGGAAAAAGACCGGCAGCTTGAAGCAGCGATCGAACAAGAACTTCAACGGCAGTCAGGTTTTGAGAACCAGGTGACTCAAGCAACTCTTACCTCCGCAGGCACTCCTCAGGATAAACCAGCCGCCCTGCCCGGGGAGCAAGCAAGCGTGGCGCCGACAGTTCCACCCGTTCGTACGGCAAGTGGTAATGTTGCGGTGGCGTCGGTCAACAAGAGTCCTGGGTCTATCCCTCCCACGCAGTTCAAAAATGTCGAAGTGAAAGATATCAATGGGGACGGAGTGCCGGATCTGTGGACGTATCATAACCCGCGAAACCCCGGCGAGATCGTCCGTCAGGAAGAGTCCACGAAATACGACGGCACGGTCGATGCCTGGAGCTATTTCAAAGATGGCAAACTGGTCCGGCGCGACGTCGATACCCGGGGTCAGGGAAGACCGGATACGATCTTTTACTATGCCGACGATAAGATCGCCCGGGAAGAACGTGATGAATCAGGCACCGGTCGGATCAGTTATCGCGCCATCTATCAAAACGGTCGCCTTGCTCAGGTCGAAAAGGATACGCGCGGAGAAGGTAAAATCGACCTTTGGATTCACTACGACACTAACGGCACCGAAGAAATCATCATCAAAGATGAAAAAGATATGAATGGAGATGGTATTGCGGATCTGTGGACCTACTATGAGAACGGGCGGGTGGTCCGACGTGATGTCAGCGCGCTGGGCTTGGAACTCCTTGCCAAACAGGAACAGATTTCATTGCCGAGCGATGACGTAAAACAGATTCAGGTTCCCGGCAACTGACATTATGAACGACCTAGCCTCGGCCTGGGAAGATTCAGTTCTCTCACTATTCCGCAGCGCCTTTTTAGTGCCCTCGCTGCTCCTGCACGCATTGCTCCTAGGTCTGCTGTTCCGTGCCGCCGGTTTATCGGTACCACGGCCCGGATTCGATCCGCCTATCTCAGTCCAACTGATGGAGGTAAACGAGGGCGGTTCCCGCGACAAAAGCATTGGTTCGAACAAAGGCCCCGGTGGTCAGCGCAGCTTGCCAAAGCGCGGCACTACCGTGGCTCCAGCCCAGCGGAGCGGCAAATTGGACAGCGGTTCTGTCGAAGAATCAAAGCCGAGTGACACCGTTGAAGCGACACCCGCGCCGAAACCGATGCCGCTTCCAGGCCCTAAACTTCTGTCTAGCGACTCGACTCGGGAGGCTGTCAATGTAAAAGAGACTTCACCGGATTCCCTGGTGCGGCTGCCGACCAAGGAGTCGGCAACCAATCTGCCTGGCGCTGTGGCGATTGATTCGGAAACCAGCCAGAAGAGCTTAGCTGCGCTGAAGAGCACAGATTCCGGGGCAGGGATCAAGGCGCTAAGGGAAGCCGAACAAATTCCGGGTTCTTTAAAAGGCGTGGGAACTGGAGCCGGTCCGTACGGCGTTCCGGGTGGAAGTAGGAGCGGCACTGGTTTGTCGGGCGGCGGCACTGGCTCCGGTACAGGCGGCGGCAGTAGTACAGGCCTAAAGGGAATCGCAAATTCTGATTACAATCAATATCTGCAGCAACTTAAGAGAAGAGTGGAATCGGTTTGGAAGTATCCCGACGACGTCACCGGAATCCAAAAGGTGGCCGTCCGTTTCATTCTTGATCGCGCGGGCAAGCTGACTTTGGCGGAAGTCCTGGATTCTTCTGATTCTAGACTTAACACCAGCGCCGTCGAAGCGATCAGGCGAGCGTCGCCCTTTCCACCTATTCCGGAAAGTTTGAAAGATCTCGCCAATGAACCTATGATCATCAGGTTCGAGGTCGCTATCCGCGTCCGCGGATGAAGACTGCATTTTCATCTTCCTAACTCTCGTTGAATTAATTATGAACTAAGGTAATCTCACCGGAGATTTCCGAAGGAATGCATAATGGAACAACAAGGGCTGAATCTCATCGAGATCATTCACAAAGGCGCCCTAGCAACTTATCCACTGATCCTACTTTCCGTCATAAGCGTAACGGTGGTGTTTGAACGGTTATGGTCATTGAGAAATATTAGATCGACGACTCTGAGGATCGCTGAATCCCTGATCGATCCAGTTCAAAAAGGTCAACGCGATCTGGCACTGGCTATTTGCAAACAGAATTCGCACTGTCCGGCGGGAAGAATTTTCCACAGTGTCATCGAGGGAGCCGAAAGCCACCGGCCCGAAACCGGTAGCAATGTCGCGGTGGAAGCGATGTTTGAAGAAACCCAGCATTTGAGAAAACATCTTTGGATCTTGGGAACCGTGGCAAGCAGCGCGCCGTTCATAGGCCTATTTGGAACCGTCGTCGGAATCATCAAAGCTTTCGAAAGTATGGCGGTCAGTGGAACCGGCGGCTTCGCCGTAGTCGCGGCAGGTATTTCCGAAGCGCTGGTCGCCACCGCTTTGGGCTTAGCGGTAGCGATTATCGCGTTGGTTTTTTACAATTACTTCCAGACCCGGATTGGCAGCTTGACAGCTCTGTTTCGCATCCAAGTCGCAAGAGTTCTCCGCCACTTCAACCCCTGAGGCATACATGGCACTGACGCCGCTTGGCAGCAACGAAGAGAACCCGGACATTGTCGCCGAAATCAACATTACCCCTCTGACCGACATCTTTCTCGTCTTACTGATCATTTTCATGATCACTAGCTCGGCAATGATCGAATCCGGCGGCAAAGTGAATCTGCCCAAAGCTGTCGCTACTCAGTCCGAGAGCCGCGGCACGACTGTCACCCTTACTCCAAAACGTGAGATTTTCGTCAATCAGAAACAGATCAGTGAGGATAAATTAGAACCGGCTCTCAAGGAAGCGCTAGCTGGAAGCGTTGATAAGGTTGTCATTTTGCGAGGTGATAAGGACGTGCTCTTGGGCGATACCGTTAAGATTATGTCGATCATCAAACGCGCCGGCGCATCCGAGATTGCCATTGCCGCCGAAACCGAAAAATCCCGCTAGTAGGCCGTCGATTCTATCGTACTTGCGTCCCCTGGTCGGGTGGCAGCGGCCGTTGCGAGCGTCCGAGGCCATCTTGCCTTGCGCGTTCTATATCTTGTTGGATCTCGGCTTGGCTCTTTCCTAATCGTTCAACCTCTAACTTGAGGTTTTTTTCTCTTTCGAGGAAGACTTCCAACTCCAAAGACTTTTGATTTCCAGACTGATAATTAACGGTAACCGAGTCCTTGCCGTTGGAACCATCGCTCGCTCGGGCGAAAACGTCGATCTGGTTACGCCCTTCGATCACCGGCACCGCGGCGGAAAAAAAACCGTCGGCCGCGACTCTCAGTTGGTTGGCTTTTTGGCCGCTGCTCTGATTGACGATTTGAACGTAGTCCACGCCGACCGCGGATATGTTCTCCACGACGGACAGGATATCTACCGGCCGTGAAACCGGTGTATAGATGCCGCCACTTTGTTTGGCGATGCCGACGGCGGCTCTTGGATAAGAGAGCGCCTCGTCGCCTAACGCAAAAACGTGAACCTTGATTCCGGCTCTTCCCGCCAGTCGCGCCGCATTGATGGCTAGGTCAGTATCTTGCGGCGTGGCGCTTTTGCCTCCGCCGATGGGCATCGTCGGAAACCCATCTGTCAAAAGAAACTCCACTTTTACCGCATCAGTTTTCTTTTCACTGCTTCCCATTCCCATCAGTTCGGTGATGCCGGTACGAATTCCTTCGACCATGTTGGTGCCACCATAAGGCCCTGCCTTATACACTTCATCGAGAGCGACGCGAACCCGGTCGAACTCATGCGTGAGTGGCTGAACCAGTTTTGCACTCTCGCCGAAACTCACCACACCCACCCGGGTCGTTTGCGAGTTCAGTTGCGGCAAAAGCCTACGGGCTGCAATCACCTCCGCCGCAAGTATAGAGTTCCTGAGGTTTCTCATCGCGGGCCCGCCTACGCTCATGCCGCCGATGAATATCTGCGGAGTGGTGAATCCTGAACCAGTTCCCGGCAGCTGTTCCATACCTGTCAAATCGACCCCGGCGTAGTTAGCGGTACTCCCTGATGCATCCAGAAGAAGCATAATGTCAACGTTGGCTGAACGGGCCGCGGTCGTAGCCACCTTGCCGCTTACGAAGACTAGATTCTGTTCCTGGTTGATCGTAGCGCCGTCTTTTGGTGAGTGAATCTGCACTTTGGCTTCTGCGCTGACTAATGGAAAAGGCCGGCTAAGCAGGGAAAGCACAAAAGTCGCGAGGAATGCACACCGGAGAAAAATCAACTTCATGGCGGGTACTCCAGTGAGTAGACGCTAACACGAACCGAGAACACTGTAAACGCCACGATGGGGAGTCGACCGCTGGGAATTTGATGAAGATGAGGCAGTTAAATCGGGTAGACAGCTCGAAAGAGGAAACCAAAGCAGCAACACTGTCCTGACCCAGAGCGGTCTATAAGCATTCCGCTGCCGCTCTCAAGCCCAATAGATAACTCTGCACACCGAAACCGGTAATCTGTCCGACAGCGAC
>DASUVS010000180.1:0-4447 GCA_036378835.1 Binatia bacterium
GCTAAAAGCAACTTTTCTTTGACCGCATCTTTGAAGTTCATTTTGTCGAAACTTACAAGCGCCTTTCCTAAGTCGACGTAAGGGAAGTCCGTGCCGAAAAGCGCCTTGTCTTGCAGCCTGCCGCCGATCGCCCTTTGAAACAATTCCGGCAGCTGCTCTGCAAGATAACCGGAAGTGTCGACATAGACGTTTTGTTTGTGTGTCACCACGCCGACTGTTTCTTCCACCCATGGCCAACCCGGATGTGCGGCGAGAATTTTCAACCGCGGAAAATCCTTGGCCAGTGTGTCTAGATGAATCGGACGTCCATAATCGAGACCGATGCCGCTTCCACCAGGCGTGTTTGCGCCGAGCACAGTGAAACCGATGTGGAACATCGCCGGTTTGCCGCCCGCCTGCAAAACTTCCCAGATGTCGTAAAAGCGCTTATCGCTGGGATAGAAGCCCTGATCGGGCGGATGAAATTTAAAGCCGATTACCTTTGGACTTCGGACCAGCTCTTCGGCGTAGCGGGCGATGCCTGGCAAATCCGTCGAATTCGTATCCAGCGATGCTAGGACGCCGCAAAATGATTTGGGATAGTTGGACACGAGCTCAACCGCATGCTCGTTGGAATTGTGCGCGCCCTCACTCACCGTCGACGGATGCCAGCCGATCAGCAATGCTTTGACGTCATGTTGCAGATAGACATCGGCGAACCCGTCCGCCGATTGCGGCACTTCGCTCAGGTTCCGTCGAAAATAGTTGCAGGCATGAGTATCGAGCCCGCGCGTGCTCGGGTGAACGTGAACATCAATGGCGCGCATGAGCACTCCCTCTGAGCAAAGTAGCGATCGCCGGATTGGATTTACCGTCTTTGAAGAAGGTCTGCCGCTCCTGCGCCATAGTTGTCAAAAGCTCGGGCGGTTTCATCTTGCCTCCTGGGATCGCTTGGTTCACTTTTGCCAGATCGTCCAAGACCGCCTCAGGACCGAGCTCATCGATTTCAGCCAGCGGTGCGCGTGGAAGCTTTAAACCTTCGGTGGAAATGAAGTCGACCGTTGCGGGCGATTCACCAAGCTCAACCGTTCTCGCGGCCGCAACCCGGATCGAAGTCAGAAGAGCCAGCTTGAGCATCGAGGGATCGACTCCGCTGCGGCGTTTTTCGATTAGATTGTAGATTGCCGCGTTAGGTATTTGATTGGAGTAAAACACCGGATTCGTTTTGGCTAATGTGGTAAGCAGCGTGGACGACCGCAAGAAATCGTCGCCGCGAAATTCGGACATGACCCGCGTGACATCTTCGACAATCGATGGTTTCCAGCTATCGAAACTGAACAGAGGCGGCAATGACTGCATTTCTTTAGCTGCCCCGTCCACGGCCTCGATGGTCGCACCGGCCTCGACCAAGCGAAGCGCCATGACGGCGTAGATCATCAATACGCTGTTAGATACGAAGCCCGAAATGTCTCTAGTCTCAATCGGCTTGCGGCCGAGATCGATCAGGAATGACATCAGAGTCGCATAGTTCAAATCGTTTATGCCTCCTCTAACGACTTCGACCATCTGTGTGTAGAGCACGGGATTAAAAAAGTGCGTCGTGGCAAATTTCTCGTCGGGATATTCGTTATGATCGAGCAGGCTTGTCCGCGTCAATGACGATGTATTCGTGGTGAGAACTCCGGTGAAGCCGGTTTTGCGTAACGCCTTGTATACGGACTTTTTGATCTTGGCCGACTCCGATACGGCTTCTGTCACCAAGACGGCGCTCGTCATGTCCGACAGGCTCGCAACCGGGACTAGGCCGTTCTTAACACTTTCAGTTTCAGTTTCGGAAATCCTGTTGCGTCTCTTTAGTCGCTCGATGGTTTGATCGCGACGGGACACTAGATTTTGCATGGCCACTTGAGAGTCGTCGTAAACCAAGGTTCGATAACCTTTCTGCGCGTACAGAAAAGCGATATCGAACCCCATCACACCCAACCCGAGAACACCGACGGTTCTGATGATGTCTAACATAGGACTTTTTTAGAGAACGTTTTCGATTATTGATTCAGCTCTGATCCCGTAAGCCCTCGAATCCTGTAATGCCGCATTCTTGAGGATCGAGCTAATGGAGGTCAACGAAGGCCTCAACGATTCTTCGAAGCGGTCGGCGAAGAGACGATAGCACTCGGCTAACACTTCCGGCTTGTTTGCTAGAAACGGCAGCCAACGACCGATCGCCTGCTTTGTCTTCTCTGGCTGAGTTTTAAAGATTCGAATGCTCTCAACGTAAACACCGGCAATTCTAGCTACCAGTGCTCTGTTATCGGACAGAAATCGCCGGGTGGTGGCAAGCGGCACCCAATGAAAGTCGAGCTCGAAACTATCGGCGATAATGTGACAGCCTTCCGATGCCGCTAAAAACGCTTTCTCGGGCGGCAGTAGGGCGGCGTCGAGCTGGTTATCTCTGAGCGCTTCCAGACTTCGATCATTGAGACCGAGGTCGACCAGCGTTAAATCCCTTTGAATATCAAAGCCCCAGCGCCTGAGCAATGCGAGCATGACCATACCCGCCATGCGGCGCGGCTGGTTGATACCGATTCGCTTGCCTTTTAGATCGGCGATGCTTTTGATCGAGTGATTGCCGGCTAAAAAGAACGCCGGGCAATTCAAGACGCCGCCGACAATCACCAGATCGTTACTCTCGAGTAGTGAAAAGACCAAAGAGGGAGCGTTGGGCGTTCCTATTGGAGTTACACCGGCTACAATATCGTCGACGATCTTCTCTTCATCCTGTCGATTGACCAGCTCGACCAAGATATTCTGCTTCTCAAATAGTCCCGCCGCCAGCCCGATGAATGGTAGAAAGCGCCCGATACTGGAAACACCGATGCCGATCTTGATTTGATCCATTTAGCTAAGCCACTACCGGTTCCTGTACCGGCGTATGACTCGCCACGTCCGGAACTCGGCTTCGAGGCACACCATTGACTCCGGCATTTCCAGCTCCGAGTAGCAGCAATCTTCCCTTTCCAGTGTTACACAATTGATACGGCTGCTTGGATTCCAGCATCACCGTGTCGTGCTGTTTAAGCACGAATTCCTTGTGCGGTGTGCGTACGGTGCACTCACCTTCCAGGACCATAAAGATATGATCATCGTTCTCGTGATAATGCATGTCGTCTTGGATTCCCGGTTCGCAGTTGATCACCCATGCATAGGCGAGCTTGGTTCTCCACAAACTCAAATGCCGGATCTCCGGATGGGCGTCAGCTTCATTGATCGGATTCTTCATCTCCACCATAAATCCTCCTTTTCGGTTAACTCGTTCCAGCGTTTGCGATCACTCAGATCGTGTAAAGGGCAACTCATTCGAGGGCCCGCTTCGGACGCTCTTTGGGCTTCACTAAACGACCGTGGGTGCCATCGCAATAAGGATGGTCCTTTGATCTCCAACATCGGCAAATGGCAATCGTTCTTGGTTCGTCGAATTCCAGCATGCGCGGGCTAATATTTGTGCCGGCATGAGAACCATCGCAAAAAGGCAAATTCTTGCTCCGGGTGCAGCGGCAGTACGCAACTTCTTTGCTCACCTGCTTGACAATCACCGGTTCAATCAAATCTTCGTAGAATAGTCCCACTCCAGCCCCTTTCGTTTATCGTGATTCGCGTCTTTTGTGTCCGGCTTCTTGATATGGATTTCTGAAAATGCGCGCAAGGGCAAACTATAGACCCACTTGAGCTTCGTCAAGGTTTAAACATTGTACCCATCCATGTATCCACCTGAGGATCTAAATTGAGTGCGGCGAATCTTATTGGTGTTTGAGACCACCCGGTGCTTGGGAGCAACCGCATCCGCCAGTGGCGCTGAATTATGCTCAGCAGCACCCGGACACTATGCCAGGGGGTGAATTCGTGCCCGATAGCAAAATAGTAAAGGTTGCGGCCGCGCTTCTACATCTCCATAGCTGGCTCGTTTCCGGTGGCTCGGCAACCAGTCGATCATCGGGCGATCGTCTTCGGCGGCGACGTGGAGGCAATGGCGTGGGAAATGCTCCCAAGCCAAACTAAAGAACAGGTTCGTCCGTCAATCACCGAGTTGTTCGACGGCAGAGAAGCGGCTTAACGCAAAAGAATGACGCTGAGATTCCAGAATCGATGACGCAACTGGTGCTGCTATTTCCCGCAATGATGCAAGAGATGCGCAGATGTGCAGAGTTTTCCGTACGACCCCTTGAATCCCCACAGCAAACCCGTTAGGTAAATGCTTTTACGCGTATGGCCAGGTAGCTCAGTCGGTAGAGCAGAGGACTGAAAATCCTCGTGTCGGCGGTTCGATTCCGTCCCTGGCCACCTCTGACCCTCAAGTATTTCAAACACTGCGCCTCGACAAAGAAGCACATCTCATCCACTTTGAAGTTCCTGAAATTCGCTGCTGATCAAACCTTTGTAAGTTCTAGTTTAGCTCGGGTCGTTCCCAATT
>DASUVS010000181.1:0-3954 GCA_036378835.1 Binatia bacterium
ATAACGCGCTCGATCTGATCCATATGTAGGTCGATGAAACAATCCAAACCCCAGACCATGAACGCCTACATGGCTCGAGCTGCGGACTCGTGGTGAACTTCTCATGGAGAGCTTGTGATGATTCGTCCATCGATTTTTGCCCTGTTGATTAGCCTGTCGATTTCGATTAGCGCCGCAGCGCAGGACGCCAAGCTCATCGAACAGGCCAAGAAGGAAGGCGGTAAACTGATCGTCTACGGCTCGTTGGAGTCATTTACCGTCGAGCCTATTGCCGAGGCTTTTCAAAAGAAGACCGGCATCGCGGTGGAATACTGGCGCGCTTCAGCCACCAAGGTGATGGATCGGGCGCTGAGCGAAACGCGCGCCGGCAAGGCGCTGTTTGACGTAATGTTGAACAACAGCGGCGCGATGCACGTGCTCAAAAAAGAAGGGATGTTTATCCCGTACAGTTCTCCGGCAACTGCCGCTTTCCCCAAAGAAATCACCGATCCGCAACTGGGCCCGATCTACCGCAATACTCCGATCGGTATCGTCTACAATACCGGCGCGATTAAACCCGCCGATGCGCCCAAGTCGCTCGAGGATCTGCTCCATCCTAAATACAAGGGCAAATTCGTCATGCCCGACCCGACGCAACACACGACGACGCTGCAATGGATCGCCAGCCTGTATAAGATAATGGGTAAAGAGAAGGCGGAAAAGTTCACCCGCGAGCTCGGCGCCACCAAGCCGCTTCTGGTGGAGTCTCTGGCGCCCGCGGCTGAACGGGTATCCACGGCCGAGACTCCCCTGGGTATCAGCTTGGTAAGATATGTCGTGACCTTTTCGGAGAAGGGCGCGCCGGTCGACTACGTCAGGCTCGGCAAAATGCTCAGCCTGGGGCAATACATCGCGCTCAGCAGCAAGGCGTCACGACCTAACAGCGGCAAGGCATTCATCGATTTTTTTCTCGGCGATGAGAGTATGCGCATGCTCGCCAAACAAGGAGAATTCGTAAATCGCCAAGGCATCTATCCGTCCTTACCCGACGCGGACAAGATTCAAGCCGTGGAGATGGATGACTTCGATGCTCAGGGATTCAAGGAAAAAACCCGGGAGTACCAGAAGATTTTTCTGAAATAGTAAAAGTGGCTAGCCCGGATTATCCATGTTTAGAGGAAAAACCACGACACTATGTCGATCGAAGGGTGAGCCTGGAGGAGTGAAGACATCTAGACGAACAGCTTCAATGAACCCTTTGGTGCTTGATTCTCTGCTCGCACTTTTCCCAGGCGTCCGCTCCACAACTGTGTTATGCAGGCCGCTCCGAGGCACAGGCCCATTTGTCTTCGTTCCGGAGGGCTCGCCCGTCGCTCACCGTCACCAGCGAATAATCCGGGCTAAATCATTTTACGGAGGACGATCATGAACGCAGCTCTCAAAGTAAGCGGTATCGATCATGTGGTCTTTCACGTCAAAGATCTCCCGCGCGCCAGGAAATTTTACGTCGATTTCCTCGGACTAGAAGTCGAGCATGAGCGGGATTGGCAGTGCTTCCTCAAATGCGGCAACCAGGGCATCGCGCTCTTTGAAGTCGATGACGGCGAAGAAGTGCACGGCGGCAGCGAGGTCAATCATATGGCGCTGCGGCTCGACTCGGGCGAATACGAACGGGTCAAAGCGACGCTGGAGGACGCCGGCATCGAAGTCCACGGCCGCAAGGGCGATCCGCGTTGTATCTACTTCCACGATCCCGATGGCCATCAGCTGCAGTTCTTGCTGCCCAACGACTAAGGGCCGCTCTTTATCAGATCGCGCGTTCCAACCGTTCCAATAGTTCGAGCGCATCGCTCCGTTCAAGTCGGCACACGGAAGCGAACTCGCTCAACCGTTCAACAATTCAAATATTGCAGATCGCAACCGTTCAACGGTTCAATAGTTCAACAGTTCAACGAAAGAGAGGAACTTCCACGTTCGAGAATTCCGGAAGATGAGATCTTCGGACCTACGAGCCAGGTGAGGTACAAAGTCAGCGGGGCGGCTACCGCTTTACTGGATTGTAAGAACTGGCCCAGGTGAACTGGCGGCAACTTATATGTGCAATAAAGGGGGCGCGGAATAGGAAGAGCCGAGCACGGGATCGAGAGCCTATCCGAAGCGGCGAGCCCATTGCTGACTGACGGCTATTTTTTTTCCGGAGAGTAGTAGATTTCCAAGAGGCGGCGGCTGATCGCCGACTCTCCACCCGGGAGGGCATCGAACTTTGTCGTGCCGGCGGCTTTTTGCATAATCGATCGGCCTTCGGAATCTCGATGCATCGACAGCAGAACCTTTTCCAAGCCGTTGACCAGAGCAGGAGGCAAACCTTTCCGAACAGAGACCAGGTGGCGCGGCAAACTGGCCGTTTCCGCCAGGATCGTTATCGCTGGTTTTTTACTTTCTTCCAGTGCGGCATAATCATCGTTGCTGAAAGCTCCCGCAGCGACCTTTTTCGTGAGAACCAGGTCAAACAGTTTTCGCTGAGAAGTAGCGAAAACGTAACCGATTTCGCCCGGACGAACCTTGGCGTCGATTTGACCCATGCGCGATAGGGTAAATCCCTTCCTTGTAAGAAATAACTTCGGTAGGAAATAGCCCGACGTCGATTGGGGATCTTCAAAAGCGATGATCTTTCCCTTTAAGTCTTCGAGACGCTTGGTCTCACCGTCCGTTCTTGTGAAAATCAAGGAGTGGTAGTCGGCCATGCCGCCTTTCCAACGCCTGAGAAGTAACTTTCCGGCCCCATAGACGTCATTGATCAAATACGTCGGGTAGGGACTCTCCATGTAAAAGTCCGCCCTCCTCTCCGTAAGCAGGCTTGCGAGCCGGGACTGCGTTGGAGCGATCATGACTTTCCCTTGGATCCCCGATGACGCGGATAGATTTCTTCCGACATAGCGGACAAAATCTTGGAAATTCGCCTCGACCTTTTTCTGATTTGTGTCCGCTATTATTCCCAAGGTAATCGTCTTTGCGTCCTGGCCACGCGGCGTCTGCGCCAATGCGCCGGAGCCTAGAATCAGATCAAAAAGGAGAATGGTGCAGGCTATGCCCAGGCGAGATGGGTGTCTTCTTAAAAACATAATGTTTATCGAAAACCCTCTCTCGCGTAGATATGATACAAACCAAATTATCTTGCAAGGAAAAACAGCGCACGCCCTTCAGGCTGTAGACAGTCGTTCCCGTAGTGCCACGCTTCGCTACGTTCATCGTAGAATCGAGCCTTCCAATCGTTCCACCGCATCGCTCCGTTCAAGTCGTAGAAAAATCGAACTTGTTCAACGGTTCAACAGTTCAGTGTTGAACGGCAGATAATCAACGAAACTCGTCGAAATGGCCGAGGTTTTAAATCGGTTGAAGCGTGAACCAAGTTCTACAAGGCTCTCAACAGTACCTGCACCCCTCTACCCGCTGACGGTTCAGCTTCGATGCTTCAAGCGGGCAACAGAAGCTCAAAACACGACACCTCAATCCTCCACGGCGATGAAACGGCACGGCGATGCGCCGCCCTGCTTGATCAACAGCGGAAGAATGATCATTTTCACCCGGGGCTTGGTTATCTTGTCGCAATCAACCAAGCATTTGCAGCCGGCGATCGATTTCTTAATCAGCGCGCCGTAGCTGCTCGGATGCGGGCTGCCGTGCCGGTGAGCACCGAGATCCAGTACGCGTTCCCGTGCTTCGGCTGAAGGCCACGGCTTGGGGTGGGGAACCAGAGGACTCTCGCCACGAAACCAGTTGTTGCCTTGCACCCTCGGCGGATTCACCAGGCCGCAATCGGTCATAAAAAACCCGCTGTCCATCTCGTCCATTTTCTTCGCCAATATGGATGCCGCGTCGAAATGGATGCTCGGCGTTCTTTTGTAGTAATCGATCCCCAGTTGGTAGGCCCGCTCGCGCGTTCCCCAACCGGTGCGAATCAGCACCTCATCGCCT
>DASUVS010000182.1:0-8886 GCA_036378835.1 Binatia bacterium
TCTGTCGCTTTATTTTCTCGACGCAGGCGCGCCGGTGAGATTCCGTCGGGCTAAAAACAGTTGCCGCGGCCAAAGGTCTGACTGCGTGCGCCGCTTGAAGCTGCATCACCGCGTGAGCCTGGCTTCCCAGAACCGCCGCGACCCGGGAGTCTTTGCGCGCCAGGTATTTGGCGCCGATTCCCCCCGCGGCTCCGGTACGAGCTTCGTTGATGGAACAGTTCTGAAACAGAATCAAAGGCTCGCCGGTTTCGACGCTATAGAGGATGACGGTTTCATTGTGCCGGCGTCGATCCAAGTCGGTCTGCAAATAGGCGCCCATGATACCATCAACCGAGCCCGGCAGCAGTCCGAAAATCATGCGATTGGGATGGTGAATACGCCTGCGCGGCAGGTCAAAGCCGCGCCCCAAGCGGAGTTCTTTCAGGGCCTCTTCGATGGCTTCGATCATTTCCGTCATGCTGAGAATCTGATCTACCGGCGTGTTTTTGATAAAAAGCATCGCACCTCCAAAGTGGTCTCATCCGATATGAGCCTGAACGATTCGAATCGACTGTGAACTCGGATTGGAAAAGCGGCAACGATCGCGCGGTTCACGCCGGATTCAGCTGGCGTTCAAGGCGCCGGGCGTAGCGCGACATCGCATAGCTGAAACACCAGTAAACGACGGCAATAAACAGGTACAGCTCAAACGGTCGGATCTCCCGGTTGTTGACGATCTGGGCCGCTTTGGTGAGATCGATGTAGCCGATGATCGATGCCAGTGACGTGTCTTTGAGAAGAACGATAAATTGGGTAACCAGAGCGGGAATCATATTGCGCAACGCCTGCGGCAGCACGATATGGCGCATCGTGGAGCCGCGGGAGAGCCCGGTTGCCACCGCCGCTTCCATCTGCCCTCGGGGAACCGATTGGATGCCGGCGCGGATGATCTCGCCTAGATAGGCCGCTTCAAAAATGACGAAGGCGGTAAGCGCGATGCCATACTCAGGCAACGAGATTTTTAAAAGATTGGGGATGATAAACCAGAACCAGAAAATCACCATCACCAGCGGCACGCCGCGAAAGAATTCGACATAAGTCGTCGCGAGCAACCGGACAGCCGGCGTTTTGGCGATTCTCCCAAGACCGATGACAATACCCAGTGCGAAGCCAAGCACAATGGCTGGTATTGCCAGGCGCAGCGTTCCTCCGGCAAACTCGCCGAACCCTAAAAACCCCTGGACGAAAAGGAACCGGAAATTATCAACGATGACTTCAAAGTCCATGGACAACTCTAATCGGTTTTGACCTGAACGATCATGCCGGGAATAGCGAAGCGCCTTTCAAGACGTGATGCCAGAACTGCGATGCCGAGGCAGAGTAATAAATAGATCACTGTGCCGGCAGTCAGCGCTTCGATCGCCTTGGCAGTGTAGGTCTCGATCTGCCGTGTCTGAAATGTCAGTTCGGCAACGCCGATGGTCAACGCCACCGATGAATTTTTGAGGAGGTTCAATGTTTCGTTGGTGGCGGGCGGAATAATCAATCGTAGTGCGATGGGAATGATAACCAGGCGGTATGTCTGTGCGAGGGTCAAACCGGTGGAAACCGCAGACTCGTACTGGTTTCGCGGGATCGATTGGATTCCGGCCCGAATGACTTCGGAAAAACGCGCGCCGTGATAGACCCCGAGCGCGAACATGCCGGCCCAGAATTCCGCGCTGTGGTCGAACAGCCAATCCTGCGCGGGTTGAGGCAATAGCGGTGGACCGGCGAAATACCAGAAGAACATCCAGACCAGCAGCGGGACATTGCGGAAAAATTCCACGTAGAACGAGCCTAGCCAGCGTAGCGGCGCGAATGAGATTGTGCGAAACGCACCGGCAACGATGCCGAGCATGACCGCAAGACACCACGCCAGCAGGCTTAGCTGAAGGGTCGTGATCACGCCCTGCAGCAGCCAAGCGCCGGATTGGCCGCTCCATAAGACGCTCCAATTAAACTGGTAGTGCATGCGCGAGGCAGGTGCGGAGCCAGGATAGAACTCTATCTATATCCTGGCTAACCCGGCACCTCAATCATTTGGGCACCACTTGCATCTGCAGGAAGCGTTTGGTTTCCGCGGTCACAGGATACGGGACCTCGCCTTTTTGCCCAAGCCACTTATCGTAAATTTCGAAATAGCGGCCCGATTCGATAGCATCCATCAATCCAACATTGATCACATTCCGAAAATCGGACTCGTTTTTTCTCATGGCCATGCCATAGGGCTCATAAGAAAAAAATTCACCGACCACCATCCATTCGTCCGGCTTCGGTGCTTTGGCCTTCAGTCCGGCGAGTTGGATACCGTCGTTGGTGTAGGCTTGCACTTGGCCCTGCGCCAGCGCTTGAAAAGCCGCCGGTTGATCCGGAAATTCCACCAGCTTGGCTGTGGGAACGCGTTCCCGGATAATGCGCGCGTTGGTCGAACCTTGCTGCGCCGCAATTCGTTTGCCGGCGGTGGCCTTCAGGCCATTGATGGCATTTCCTCTCTTGACCAGAAACTGCGCCCCGGTGATAAAATAGGTAATGCTAAAATCCACGCTCTCCCGGCGTGATTGCGTATCCGTCATCGTCTCCGCAATCAAGTCCACGGCATTGGAGGAGAGCAGCGGAATGCGGGTTTGCGGTGCTGATTCTTTCTTTTCGACTTTGATTTTTTTGCCGATTTTCTTGGACAACACCGGCGCAATCGCGCTTTCAACGAGCTCGATAGAAAACCCGACCCACTCATTATTCTTGTTAACATAGCCGAAGGGCGGCGATCCCGTGCGAGCGCCAATCGTCAGGGTGCCCGTGCGTGCGATCTTCTCCAAAGTTGTTTCGGCTCCGGCCGATCCGCTCACACCAGTCAGCAGGAGGACAAGGAGCATAGCGCGGGAAATTTTTCTCATATTGACTCCTAATGCGAGAGAATTTTGCTCAGAAATTGTTGCGCGCGCGGCGATTGCGGCGCCGTATAGAACTTCTCCGGCTCGCCAATCTCGACAATGTTTCCTTCGTCCATAAATACGATGCGATTCGCGACGCGGCGCGCGAAGCCCATTTCATGCGTTACGACCACCATCGTCATGCCCTCCCGGGCCAGAGCGCTGATCACGTCCAAGACCTCTTTGATCATTTCCGGGTCCAAGGCGGAGGTAGGCTCATCGAAGAGCATGATTTTGGGACGCATGGCAAGCGCGCGAGCAATGGCAACCCGCTGCTGCTGACCGCCTGAGAGATTGGCAGGATAAGCGCTTACTTTATCGGGAATGCCGACCCGTTCGAGCAGATCTCTAGCCTGTTTTTCAGCATCCGAGCGGCCCATTCCTTTGACTTTGACCGGCGCCAGAGTGATATTCTGCAGCGCCGTCATGTGCGGATAGAGATTGAAAGATTGAAAAACCATGCCGACGTTGGCGCGCAACTTTGCGGTATCGAGATTGGAATCGCCCAAAGAAAGCCCGTCAACCGTCAGTTCGCCCGACTGGATCGTTTCCAGCCGGTTGATGCACCGGATAAGAGTGCTCTTGCCGCTGCCGCTGGGACCGCAAACGACGACGACTTCTCCCGCTTCGATGTTGAGATCGATATTTCTCAACACGTGCAGCGATCCAAACCATTTGTTGACTTGATGAAATTCGATCACGTTACGAGGTAAACCAAAAAGCAAAATAGAATTGTTGAACCCCGGCATCCTATATCAACATGTGCTTTTTGCAACCGGATCTCATGCGGCTCGAAATACTGGAATTCCGATCGCTATCGAGCGTTCACAGAGATCTTATCCGCGACATATTGCTGTGTCCGGCAGCGGTGTTAAGTTAAGTCGACGATGGAATTCTATTTAGTCCGTCACGGCGAAGCAGCTTCACAGCCCGTTAACGGTGACCGTCCACTGACGACGAGCGGTCGGCGCGACGTGGAACGCATCGGCCGGGCGGCGGCGGAACGTGGGATTAAACCAGGCCAAATTTTTCACTCAGGGCTTCTCCGGGCTCAGCAAACGGCGGAAATCCTGAGTGACAGTCTCGACCCCGCGGCAGGAGTACGTGAACTCGTCGGGTTGAGGCCCGATGACGATCCAGCCGTCGCCAAGGCCGAACTCGAGTCGTCGACCATTTCGCTGATGCTCGTTGGTCACTTGCCACACGTCAGCCGGCTAACTTCTCTTCTGGTTACCGGCGATGCCGATCGGAACTTGGTCGAGTTCGCTCCCGCAACCGTGATCGGTTTATCGTGCGAGGATGATCGCTGGACAATCCTTTGGAAACTCACGGCTACAACGGCGTAGAGCAAGTTGACCGGCGTAAGAGGATAGTCTAAAAGGGATCGATAACAAGAACCTGGGTGAAATTCGAAAGGTAGCGCAATGGCTTCAGACACTCTGACGATTACCGATAATCGAACCGGGAAGAAATACGATATCCCGGTTCAAAATGGCGCGATCAAGGCCACCGATCTGTTCCAGATTAAAGTCTCTGAGGATGATGGGCTGGTCAGCTACGACCCCGGTTTCATGAATACCGCGTCATGCCAAAGCAAAATCACCTATATCGATGGTGATAAAGGAATCTTGCGTTATCGCGGCTATCCTATCGAACAGCTAGCCGAGCAGAGCACTTACCTCGAAACTGCTTACTTGATTCTCTATGGTGAATTGCCCGGCAAATCCGAGCTCGCGGACTGGATTGGCAACATTACTATTCATTCCATCATTCACGAGAATATAAAAAAGCACATAGACGGGTTTCATCATGATGCGCATCCCATGGGAATCCTGGTCAGCACCGTTGCAGCGCTATCGACTTTTTATCCCGACGCCAAGAAAATCTTCGATGCTAAATCGCGCCGCGACCAAACCTATCGACTGATCAGCAAGATGCCGACTTTGGCCGCCTTTGCCTACCGTCACAGCCTGGGCTTGCCTTACTCTTATCCCGACAACGATTTGAGCTACACTGGGAATTTTCTCAACATGCTGTTTAAAATGACCGAGCTCAAATATAAGCCGCACCCGGTGTTGGAGAAAGCCCTCGACGTTCTTTTTATTCTGCACGCGGATCACGAGCAGAATTGCAGCACCAATGCCATGCGCGGGGTCTCGAGCTCGCAAGTGGATCCATATTCTTCGGTAGCGGCCGCCGGCGCCGCGTTGTACGGACCCCTGCATGGCGGCGCTAACGAGGCGGTATTACGCATGCTCATGGCGATCGGCTCCAAAGAAAAAGTGCCGGATTTTATGAAAAAGGTTAAAGGCGGCGAGGGCCGGCTGATGGGCTTTGGGCATCGGGTATACAAGAATTACGACCCCCGCGCGAAAATCATCAAGATCATTGCCGACCAGGTCTTCGAAGTCAGAGGACGTAATCCTCTTTTGGATATTGCTCTTGAACTCGAACGCATCGCACTCGAAGATGATTACTTCATCAAACGAAAACTCTACCCCAATGTCGATTTCTATTCCGGCCTAATTTATCAGTCGATGGGTCTGCCCATGGACATGTTTCCCGTGCTATTTGCGATCCCACGCACCTCGGGCTGGATCGCGCAATGGGAAGAAATGTTGACGGATCCGGACCAGAAGCTGGCCCGTCCAAAACAGGTCTATCTCGGCGCAGATAAACGCGATTACGTGGCGATGGACCGACGAACTTAGTTGGCGAGCACAGTTCCGACGCCGTTTGGGATCCCGTGCGCTCAACCAATCATGCTTGCGTTCAGCGCTAACGCAGCGTGCCGCGCAAGCTCTGGAGCAGTACCCTTAGCTTCTGTCCGACCCGTAAACTAGAGCCTTGCAAGCCGTTGAATTCTACCAAAAGCCGAACTTCTCGCCCGAAGCGGCGTGCGATCGAGAGCAGATTCTCGCCTCGTCGAACCTCGTGAAGTAGGAGTTAGGCTATTTGCATCCGTTATTCAGGGTGCTTCTCCTCCGCTCGCATTCCCCAATGACAACGTGACACGAAACGATTTTCTCCCCGGAGAAGTAGTGCTTTGCAGCAACTCGGGGATTCAACTGTCTAATCGTTTGTGCCGGAGTGCCGGTGATTTCGGCGTCTATCGGCAGATGGTAATCGCTCAAGTCGAATCCATGCTTTTGTGGCTTGGGCGCGAGCCCGTGCCTGCGCAGCAGGTATGACCATATACACAGCGGATCGTAAGACTTACATGATCCATTACAATGGAGTACTACATGATCCGGGCTACCAGTGCACGACACGGCGTAGACGTCTGCGGATAGGGAATGTATCTTCGGCCAGCGCACGGAACCGGAGGTAAAGACACGTGGCAAGAACAAAATCACCCAACCGAACGATCCATTTCTCGATGCTGCGGAGCTATCAACCCGCGGACCTGATTACGCTTGCGAACAGCGCGGCGGGCATGGCGGCAATTCTCTCGATCATGAGCTATCTCCAGACACCCGAGAACTGGCGCGTGTACCTGGCGCTATCGCTAATTCCCGCCGCATTTATCTTCGATATCTTGGACGGCAGGCTAGCGCGCCGGCAGCACAAGAATTCCGTGTTCGGTCAGGAACTCGACTCTTTGGCGGACATCGTCAGCTTTGGCGTTGCGCCAGCCGCGCTGGCTTATGGGCTGGGAATGAACGGAGCTCTCGATGTGGTGATACTCATATTTTTTGTCAGCTGCGGAATAAGCCGTCTGGCTCGATACAACGTCACCGCCGCAGAATTGGCCGATGCCGGAGGCAAGGTGCGCTATTTTGAAGGGACGCCCATCCCATCGAGCTTGATCCTCGTTGCCTTGCTTGCCCTATGCTTCTATCTGGGTCACATCGGCAACGACTTACCGTTCGGCGTTGTCGAGATTGCCTCGTTTGAGTGGCATCCGTCGTCGCTGGTATTTTTCATCAACGGCAGCGCTATGATCAGCAAGACGCTCAAGATTCCCAAGCTATAGGGCCGTGTTCACGGGTTGAGCAGGATGAGGATAGGCTTGATCAATGCAGCGGCGGATTTCAGCCCCGAGGCAGCTCAAGTTCCATCGGACCGGACACAAACATATGGGCGCTCGGATCGTTCTCTGTTAAACTGACTAGAATGGAGGATGCGAATAAGCACAAACCGACCGCGCCAGCTCATGCTCCGTTTGCCGCACCCGACCTCTCCGGAAAGTCTGATGACGAGCTCTTGCAGATGCGCATCTGCGACTTGAGGGTGAAAATCGCCGGCAGTGAACTGGAACCCCGCATTCAAAGATTCTTTGACGAGTTGGCGGCCAAAGGGATTTCATTCATGCCGCTTTGTTACCTGGGAGATGAATGGTTTTGTCCCGAAGGATCCGCAGCCATCGCGATACCGTTTTATCTGGCTCATCCGCGCCTGAAGAAGCTCGAAGAGCGCATGATGATGGAAGTCGAAGGAGGCACAGAAACCTGGTGCATGCGGCTCTTGCGGCATGAGATGGGCCATGTGCTGAATCATGCGTATCTGATCGACAAAGATCGCGGCTGGCAGAAGCTCTTCGGGCCGCCGTCCTTGGAATACTCCGAAAGCTTTCGCGCGCGGCCTTACAGTAAACGATTCGTCCGGCATCTCGCCGGTTGGTACGCGCAGAGCCACCCCGAAGAAGACTTCGCCGAGACCGTCGCTATCTGGCTTACGCCCGGGGTAGATTGGCGGCAGCAGTATCGCGATTGGACCGCACTGGCTAAGTTGGAGTACGTGGACGCATTGATGAGCAAACTCGCCGGAGAACCGCCTAAGGTGCTTTCTAAAGTAAAGATGAGCGAAGCCTCCCGGTTGCGCTCGCGCCTGGAGGCCTATTACAAGCGCCGCCGGCGCCTTTACGCCCAAGATTTTCCTGATTTCTTTGACGCCGATCTAAAGAAGCTTTTTATCGACGGGAGCTTGGCGCCGACTCACGAGCGCGCCGCTGCATTTCTGCGACGTTCGAGCAACATGCTCCTGAATGCCGTGTCGGCCTGGACCGGAGAACCGAAGTTTACCTTGAATCGCGTGCTGCGCGCGCTCACACAACGTTGCGCGGATCTCGATCTTCGCCTGCGCAGCGAATCCGCCGGCGTCGAGGTCAGCGCCTATCTGGCAACTTTGGCATCTCACTATCGCTTGACAGGTAAATTCAAAGATACGTAAGGAGTCATGGCGTCGGCTAAGCGCAAATACAAAGTCCTAGTGCTCTTCGACACCGCCGGAACACCGCCGTCGAAGCAGGACTTCACTGAGGAAATGAAAACCGATGACTGGGCGGCGGAGGCGCATATCATCGCCGCGCTCAGCCAGCTTGGCCACGATGTGCGGACCATCGGTGTTTATGATGAACCTGGAATGATCGTCGACGAGATAAAAACTTATCCGCCCGACGTCGTGTTCAATCTAACGGAACATTTTAACGCGGTATCGGAACATGACCGCAACGTGGCCGGTCTACTCGAGATGTTGGACGTCCCCTATACCGGCTCAAGTCCCACCGGACTGACCCTGTGCAAGAACAAGGGCATGTCCAAGGAAATCCTCTCCTATCACGATATTCGCGTGCCCAATTTCGCGATCTTCCCGCTTGGCGCGACACTGCGCCGGCCAAAAAAACTCAACTTCCCGCTTTTTATTAAACCGTTGAAAGAGGAGGCTTCCTACGGCATTTCGCAAGATTCGTTCGTCGAGGACGATACTGCTTTTGAGGAACGGATCCGCTTCATTCATGAACGCATGAACCAGGAAGCTTTGGCCGAAGAGTACATCGAGGGTCGAGAACTGTATGCGAGTATTCTCGGCAACGATCGTTTACAAACCTTTCCGCTGCGTGAAGTGGTTTTTTCGGCAGTCCCCGATGGCCAGCCACGCTTCTCAACCTTCAAAGCAAAGTGGGACAAAGCGTATCGCAAGCGCTGGGGCATCG
>DASUVS010000183.1:0-29559 GCA_036378835.1 Binatia bacterium
CGTGCTGATCCGGGCGGATAAGGACCAGCCGGCCCTGGTAAAGCTCACGAAGCTCGGGCTCGGAGCGTCGCAAGACGGTGAGCGGCACTCCACGGTTGCACGCGGCACGTTCGAGGCTGGAGCAGTCGATCTCGCTGTGTCCGAGCTTTAGAAGCGTGAAGCCTTGACCAAAGTGGTCGAACAACGCCGTGCCATCGGGTAGCCAGGTATGAGGGGCGCGGTGACCCGGCTGAGCTGTTGGGATGTAGCGCGAGGTCTCGTACGGCGTCGGTGGCGTGCCGTCCGGCAAAATAACCGGGGAGGTCGAGTAGCGATAGCCGAGGCTTACACCCAAACTCTGGAAGTTCTTGGGCTTGGTCAGCTGAATCCGCCCCGCCAACGTTTGGCGTACAGTTGCACCATGGACGGGGTCTTCGAGCCTCGGCGTAAGGAGTTCGTTGTCTTCTGAGTTCTGGATCGATTCTTCCAAGGCTCTGATATGGAATTGACGGCGCTCGATTTCGTACGTCTCCAGCAAGTCCTCGCCGCCCCAGCCTTGGAGGACCGCGGCCAACTTCCAGCCGAAGTTGACGGCATCGCCGACGCCGCCGTTCATCCCATAGCCGCCGCTCGGCGACTGCAGATGAGCCGCATCGCCCAAGAGAAAGACACGGCCTTGATGATAACGCTCCGCTAAGGCGTTGTGGACAGTCCATGGTGCGACGTGCTGTAACTCAAAAGGGATCGGCTGGCCAACGATGTTGCGGATTACCTCTGCTGGATCCAGTCTGTCAGGATCGACGCCCATTAAGTCGAAGAACCATGCGTCGGGCGGGTGCAACGGACCTACCACCGCGAGGTGCGGCAAATCGTCATTCAAGACGTTGTAATGGAAGGCTTTCTCAAAGGCCAGCGTGGACCATAGCGTTGGCGCGCGGAAAACGCCTCCGAGCGCGTGTTTGAGGCCTGGCCAATGATCCAGGCGGATGCCTAACAGCTTGCGGACTGTGCTCCGGCCTCCGTCGCAACCGGCCACGTACTCGGCGGTAATTTCCTGGCGCGCTCCGCTCTCCACGTGCACGATCTCCGCTCGCACCTCGCCGCGCCGCTGCTCGAGGCCCTCGAGCTTCCAGCCGAGCCGGAGAATGACACCGGGCATCTCGCGTACTTCCTCGCGCAGTACGGGTTCTAAAAACGATTGCGGGATGCGCAATGTTCGTTCGGGACTGAAGCGGTTGCCGCTATCGGCCGGGGTAGCATTGTGCAACGCGGTGATCAGCTGGCCGGTTAACCGCGTGACGTACAAGATCGTCGATGGAAAGTCCGCGCCAAGAGGCGCCGCCGCACGCAATTTATCGGGGATGCCTCGCCCCCAGCGACGAAACAGCTCCAAGGTACGCTGATGCACCGTCTTGGCTTTGGGATTGCCGCTGAAGTGCTCATTCGGTTCGACTAGCAAACAGCGTATGCCGCGCCAGCCGAGCTCCAGCGCAAGGCTTAATCCAACTGGTCCGGCGCCGACTATGAGGACCGGTATTCTGGTGTGACTGTCAGGAGACATTTCAGTTGTGGTCATGCCTATGGTTTAGGGCGCGAGCCTTTCCTTTTCGAGGACCGTTCAATTACTCCAATTCATCGTTCACTACGGTATCCTGCCGGGTGGTATTACTTCTCCGGTTCATACTGCAAGTTGTCACGGATCAGGTTGGAGATGCCGCGGGCGATGGGCCGGCGGATTTCTTCGCCGACATGAGCGAGCCCGCCTAGGGCGCGGCCCAAGATCGCAAAGCTCTTGGACATCTGCCAATGCAACCCCATGTCCATCGAGATTGCCGCGATGGCGCCAGTGACGTTTACCGGTAAATGTCTGCCCACCCGTTGGTCTGCGACTTTGCCGATCTTTCGCAGCAGCTCGCAGTAACGGCCGTAGACTTTTGTTTCTTGCGCAACTTGAAATAATCTCTCGGCGCGCGGATCACCGCCGGTGTGAATACCATGGCCGATGCCCGGCACGACTTGTTTATTGGCGAGCCGCTTTTCCACGGCTGCTTGAGCGATGGCGTCGAGATCCGTTTCTTTCGAGTCGGGCGGCAGCGCATCGTGAAGCATTTTCGCGCAGTGTTCCGAAGAACCGAGATGAACGCTGCCGGCGCCGAGAATCGCCGCGGCAACCGCTCCCTGGATTGCTTCAGGCGCCGAGTGAAACGTCATCCGCGCCGCCGCCGCGCCGGTGGTCATGCCGTGATCGACCAGCACGATCAGCATGGTATCGATCATGCGGCCTTCTTCCGCTGTCGGCATGCGGCCGGCGATCATTAAATAAACCATTTGGGCAAAAGAGATTTTGCCGAGCAGTTGTTCATTCAAATCGTAGCCGCGCACGAAAATTTTATCGAGCTCGGCTTTGCCCATCGAGGAAACCAATTTTTCTGTTTCAGCCATTAATCCTCCAGTTTATGTTTCAGGTTTCGAGTTATCCGGGAATATAGAATCAAGTTAACGAACAATCTATGAAGATGTCGAGGCTCACGAATCCAGACGCAACAGCCGGGCGGCGTTCTCGCCCATGATCTTTCGTTTGTCATCAGCATGAATATCCGGACGATCGATGACTGCCTGTGGCGAGCCGGACAGCTTGGCATCCCAATGCGGATAATCGGACGCGAACAGAACCCGCTCTGCGCCGATGGACTCGATGACCTCACCTAAACGGGTTTCATCGGGTTCGCACGAGGTGAAGCACTGGCGGCGGAAATAGTCGCTCGGTTTCATTTTCAGCCATGGCACTTGAAACGGTAGAATCTCGTAATGCTCATCCATGCGCCACAGCCAGTAGGGCAGCCAGCCGGCGCCGGCCTCGAGAAAGACGACCTGCAGCTTGGGATGGCGTTCCAGAGTTCCCTTGCAGATCAAACCCAAGCTGGCAAGCATCTGCTCGAAGGGATGGGAAATCGTATGCGTGAAAAACCACTGACCGGCGAAACGGTCGACACCGGCGGTGGGCAGATAAGAGCCGGAACCCTCGTGGACCATCAATGGCACACCCAATTCTTGCAGCATATCGTACAGCGGATCGTAGTAGGGATCATCGAGTGTGCGGCCTTTGACCGGATTGGGCCGGGCGAAAATTGCCTTGAAGCCGAGTTCGTTAACTACACGTCGGGTTTCGGCAACTGCGGCGTTGACGTCCTGCACGGGAATCGCGCCGACTGCCATTAGTCGCCCGCGATCGGCGCCGCAATAATCGTAGAGCCAGTTGTTGTAGGCGCGACACAACGCCGTTGCGTAAGCTTCCTCTTCCACCGACGTCAGGTACAAGCCGGCCGATGGAAACAACAGACCCCGTTCGATGCCGTCGCGATCCATGTCTTTGAGCCTGGCGCGCGGATCTATCGCCAGATCGCGATGCTCGTTGACCGGTGAGCCGTCATTCTTTTCACGGAAAGGTGTTTCATCAGGCTTGCGATGGTGGCGCTTGCCTTCCAGAAGAAAAAGTAGCTGGCCATTGGCGACTCTCTCGATCTTTGGCGCCCGGGCGCGAAACGGCTGTTCAAGATAACGCGCCCATAGATCGTCGGCCTCTCGAACATGCCCGTCGATATCGATGACACGCATTGCTTGCTCCGACATTCTTATCTCCGTTCGCGCAGAACCTCTTCGACGATGCTGGAATCCACCACCCGATCCAACGGCAGGTCAGGTTTTCCTTGCTGCTCGAGAACGGTTTTGATTGCTTCCGCCAAGGGTTTGGCGTCGTCGACGATAAGCCGGGAGTAGATGGCATGAGATTCGGTAGCGACATCCGGCTCCAGATCAAAATACTTCTGAAGAAATGGCACGACTTCGGCTTTCTGGTTTTTGATCCAGTGCAGAGTATCCAGTTGCGCGCGCACCATCTTCCTGACCTGTTCGCGTTCCTGCTGGATCTTGCGCGTCGACGTGCCGATGCCCACCGTCGCCATATCGATGACATCGCCGGCGCTGCCCAAGAGATTGTAGCCTTGCCGTCTGGCAATCACGAAGAAAGGCAGTGAAAGTGCGGTGGCATCGATTCTGCCGGTTGCGAGCGCCGGGAAACGGGTGTCCGATCCGCCCATGTTGACGAAGCTGACATCGCGCACATCAAGCCCGCCGCGGCGCACCAAAAGACGCGCAACGAAATCATCGGCAGCACCGATGGTGACGGCGATGGTTTTGCCTTTCATGTCGGCCATCGATTTGATGCTCGACCGCGCCACCAGGGTGTGAAATGAAGTCCTAAGCGACAGGCTGACGATCTTTACCGGTGCGCCCGACATGCTGCCACGGGAGATCGAGCTGGCGCCGAAGGCATAATCGATTTCGCCGGCTTGAATGGCGCCGATGGTAAGCGGCGGGCGCATGGCGATGATCTCTGCTTCGATGCCGTGGTTGCGATAGAAGCCGCCCTCGCGCGCTGCCCACACATCCAAAAATCCCAGCGACTTCGACGATACTGCGATGCGAACTTTCTCGAGGCTTTTCTCGGCACACCAGGCGGGAACAACAGCGACAATGACCAGAATCAAACTTGCCCAAGTCAGTGCGGCCGATGTTCGCTTCATGCATTCACCCAGATAAGAGTAGCGCGCATGTTTGGCTGCATACTACAGGAAGTAATGACGGTCAATCGAAGGTGACGCGAAATTAACAATTAAATCGTTCAACATTTCAACGTAAAAGCCGTGAGGGGTTATCGCAGGAGTAGCCGCGAAGAACTGTTGCAAGCGGCGAGTGGTTCAAGATAGATTCGCGCCAAGAGTTGCAGCGCCAGGGATGAAGCATCGAGTGGAAGCGAACAGTCCGGAGGTTAGCCATGCCTAACTATGCAGCTAAGTTGACGTTCGGTCCCGAGGCAGCGGATTGGCAGGAGCGTTTCAATCCGGATCGTATGCGCCGGCAGCGGGTTGAACGCGCGCAGATAATGATGCGCAAATACGGCGTCGCCGCGCTGCTCGAAGCCAATCACCACAACATTCGCTATCTCACCGCGCTCAAGGGTTTTGCCTATCCCATGTGCCGCTACGTGCTGTTTTTTGCCGAGCACGATCCGGTGATGTACGAGCATAACGGTTACTATCATCAGATGCCGGACCAATGCCCCTGGATCAAAGAGTGGCGCCCGGCTCGCTCCTGGCTCACCGGTTCGCCGGGTCCCGAAGCCTGCGCCGCGGAGGCCAAAGCCTTTGCCGCGGAAATCAAAACCGAGCTCGAGAAACGCGGGCTCCTTGGCGAGAAACTGGGTTTGGGCAGCTTCGACGGCAATGCACGCGAAGCGTTGGTCAATGCCGGCGTTAAAAACATCGTCGATACACGGCAGCTCCTGCTCGAAGCGCGCATGGTTAAAAATCAGGATGAGATCAGCTGCTTGAAGACCTGCGCGGCGATGGTTGATGGCGTCTGGTATCGAATCTGGGAGATCTTGAAGCCGGGGATGCGCGATACGGATCTCATGACGATCGGTGCTAGCGCCGGCTATCAGATCGGTTTGGAAGCCGCCGTGCCGGGAGGCTGGCGCAGCGGGCCGATGACTTTCGATCGCGGCTGTCACGCAACCAACCGTATAATTCAGGTAGGCGATCTAGTGTACGGCTCGTACTGCGGCGCCACTTACATGGGCTATGGCAGTTGCACGTATCGGACATTCATGGTTGGCCGCAATCCGACGACGAAAGAAAAAGACTGGTATAAACAGGTGCGCGAGCGCCTGGATGCGGTGATCGAAGAGATCAAGCCGGGCAAGACGACAGCGGATGCGGCGAAGCATTTTCCGCCCGCGAGCAAATGGGGCTATAAGAGCGAAGTCGAGGTGCTCGCCAGTGAAATCGGCCACGGCATCGGCCTCGGCACCAGCACCGGTTATGACGCTCCGATCATTAACCGGTTGTGGTCATTCGAGCATCCGCAACTTCTCGAAGAGGGCATGACCATCGCGGTGGAATCCCGCGAGGGAGAGACCCGCGTCGGCGGCGCGCGCCTGGAAAACATGTTAGTGGTAACAAAAAACGGCGCGGAGATCATGGACTACTTCCCGCGTGACGAAATACTCGTGGCGCCGCGATGATCAGCTGGCGTGACCGGGAGCCTTAATCATAGGACCAAGGAGGATTTATGTCTCAGCTACGTTGTCTCACAATCAAAGCGCAAGAGCCCAGTCGCGTTGCGGATTTTTACCGCTCGGTTTTCGAACTGAAAACCGTCACGGAAGATCCGGAGTTGGTTCGTCTTTCGGACGGCGTGTTCACCCTTGCCGTCCTCAAAGAGAGTAAGGAGGATTCCACCGGACTCCACGCCAGCGGCTTTCAAGTCGAAGATTTGGGCAAGGTTGCGCAGAAGTCAGAAAAGGGCGGGCAGGCGTTGCCGCAAAGCGAGGCTCAGGTGGCCGACCCCGATCAGAATCTGATCGATCTTACGACCAATGACTTCGGTCTTGCGCCGGAGAAAACCCGCTATCCCATCCGGCATATCGCGCTTTACACCGCCGATCCGAAACGACTGTCGAATTTTTACGGCGACGCGTTTGGCATGAAGGAAGTCGCTCACAGCGATCGCTCGTCGATCTTCGTTTCGGATGGCTACTTCAATCTCGCGCTCTTGTACCAGCGAGTGCGTGAGGAAAAAAATGGCTTTAATCATTTCGGTTTCCGCGTAGATGACCTCGAGCAGATCCGCGATCGCGCCGAAAAGGCAGGGACACGCCGCGGCGCCGCCCGCCCAAGCAGAATTCCGTTTGCCGAAGTCCGGCTTCACGATCCAGAAGGCAACGGCGTTGACATTTCCGTCAAGGGATGGGACGTGTAGTCGAGCAACCGCAAACAGATCCGCGGTTTTCTTTAGCGAGGGGTATCGATCTGCGCAAAATGGCTGATCCCGCCCTATCGCCTCCGAACCTCGACACGTGGAAGAAAGTTTCATGCCGATCCAAGCCCTGCAACACGTTACGGTGATTGAGTGCGCGACCTTTGTTACCGGTCCGTACGCTTCGGCCCTGTTGGCCAACCTCGGTGCTCGGGTGATTAAAATTGAATCGCCGCCCCGAGGGGATCCGTACCGTTATTTTGCTCCCGATCCGCATTACAGTTTCAATTTCGCGCATCTAAATCGGAACAAACAAAGCCTGGTGCTCGATCTCAAAACTGCGCGTGGAAGAAAAATTTGTTCCGAGCTGCTTAAAAGCGCGGACGTTTTCGTCGAAAATTTTCGTCCTGGAACCGTCGAACGTTTGGGCCTGGGGTACGAAACTCTGCGCGCTCTCAATCCGCGGTTAGTTTACTGTTCAATTTCCGCCTTCGGTCAAAGCGGGCCGTATGTCGATAAGCCGGGATTCGATACCTTGGGGCAGGCTGTTAGCGGATTGCTGAGCTTACTCAACGATTCAGACGATCCAAAGGTGATGGGCATGGCCCTTTCGGACTATATTACCGGAATGTCAGCCGGCTACGGCATTCTCGGCGCGTTGCTGGCGCGCGAGCAGTCCGGCGAAGGTTGCCGCGTGGAAACCTCGCTGCTGCAGGCGACACTTTCTTTCATCGGCGAAAGCGCCGCGGGCTATCTGCGCACCGGGAGTGTGCCGAATCGGATGGCGCGGGTTAAAAATGCCCACGCGTTCGCGTTTATATGCGGGGACGGGTTGCCGCTGGCGATCCATTGTTCTGTGCCGGAGAAATTTTGGCTCGCGTTGTTAGAAGCGACGGGAAGGATGGACATTGCCGTCGACCAAAGGTTTGCTACGCGAGATGCGCGCCGGCAAAACTATGCATGTCTCGAAGAAACCCTGGCATCAACATTTAAAACCAAAAGCAGGAAAGAATGGTTGCGCTGCCTCGAAGCCTGCGATGTTCCGGTCGTGCCGCTGCACGACATCGCGGAGGCTTTAGCCGACCCGCAGATTCGTCATCTCCGACTTATCGAAACTGTGGAGCATCCAATTGCCGGCCCGATGGAGTTTGTCGGCGCGCCGGTGCGATACCGCAATTTCACCGAATCTCCTTCGCTGCCGCCGCCACTCCTGGGCGAGCATACGAATGCTATTTTGCGCGAGCTCGGTTATTCGGACCAGGCGATCGAAGAGGTACGGGCCGAGCAAGTGATAGGAATTGCGGATCAGGCGCCCTGACGTGATCCATGATTAACGAATAAAACAGATCGAAGAAGAAAGTTATTGCGGCTTTCATTGTGGACAACACTTTGTTCTGGCTTTTGCGGCCATCCTCGTATCGCTGACGGTCGGTACCGCGGCCGGTGTGGATCGAGTTTATCTTTCCGGCTTGCAGGCACTCTGGCTTACCGCCATCATCGGTTCCGATTCGACAGTACTCACCATTTGAAAGAAGAACTGTATCCTCCCGCGCGAAAGACGAGATCGTCACAACCGGACCCTGGATTGTTCCCCGCTTTAACACGACTAACGCACGAGCCCTGCAGGTGCAGGCGAGCCAGTGATGCGTGGTTCAACTCGTTCAAATACTTTCAAATCGTTCCCAGCCTCCACCTGTTTCCTCCCCCGCGAACCGCGGGGGAGGATTAAGGAGGGGGTTGAACGGCTTAAACATCTTGAACATTTGGAACCCCGTTCGGCGGCAGTCCGCCCCTCACATTGACGCAGTCTCGTCCTTCTTCTTGAGTCATCTGTCATCCGGACTAGTCACGGGCGTATGATTTGACTTGAGCGAATGCGTCTGACTACTGTACCTCGTATTTCGAGGCTGAAGGGCAAACCTTCAAGGGGTGCAAAAAGAAATGATTTACGATGTTGAAATAAATTCGGCGGCGCACTATCCGGCGGCTGAAGTCCCTGGCTTGGTCGTGTTGGCTGAGCAGGTCGGCTTCGGCGCTTTTTGGAAAGGCGAATCGAACAGCACCGATCCCGTGGTTATGCTTTCGGCTGTGGCGAGCCGCACCAAGACCATCAAATTAGGTACGGCAATTTACCATATCTACGGCCGCAGTCCGGTTACGTTAGGAATCCAGGCGGCAACTCTACAAGACTTATCGGGAGGTAGACTGCTGCTGGGATTAGGCGTTGCGAATAAGAGCATTGCCGGATGGCATGGCGGAGTCTTCGACCGGCCGCTCAAGCGCGCCCGCGAATACATCGATATCGTCCGCAAAGTTGCCGCCGGCGAGCGAGTCGAATATGAAGGCGAGATTTATCAGACCGGCAAACGTTTTCAGCTTTCGTGGAAGCCTGCCCATCAGAATGTGCCGGTTTACTTGGCCGGACTCGGGCCGCAGATGACCAAACTGGTTGGCAAAATATCCGACGGTGTTTTCATCAACATGGCAACTCCGGCGAAAGTCAAAGAGATTGCCGCGCGGGTGCGCGAGGGAGCAGTAGAAGCGGGCCGTGATCCAAGCAAGATCGAGATCATCGCCAAGTCGCGGGTTTCACTCAATCCCGACAAACAGGCGGCGCGTAACAAGCTGCGCCAGGTACTGACGTTTTACAATATCGCCGATCACTACAGTGACATGTTGCGCGGCATGGGATTCGAAAAAGAGGTGAACGCGATCCACGAAGCTTTCCAGAAAGGCGGCTTCAAAGCGGCGATGGGCGCGTTGAGCGACGACTATATGGATAAGCTGCCGGTGGTCCCGGCCAGCGACGTGAAAGAGATCAAGGAAAAGATGAAGGAGTTCGAGGAAGCCGGAGTGACGCGCATGGTAATCCCCTACGTGCCGGTAACCGAGCCGGTGGAAGACGCAAGGCGATTCCTGGAGGCGTGGGGAAAGGCATGAAAGACGTGATCGTGATCGCGGGAACGTGATGGATCGGATGCCGAAAACGAACACGTGCCATCAACACGAACGCCGAAGAACAACTCAGTACCACAATCTGAAACAGTCGTTAGAAGGAGGAGATGATGTGTGATTTTGCTGCAGACGCCGCGGCCGCGGAACAACTGATGGTCGGTCGCACTCTAAGTGTGGAGCGGGTGCGCCAGCTCAATGCCAAGGATTATTTTTATCAAATGCTCAAGGACAATCCGGAGATGCTGAAGATTTATCCGGGCATCGAGAACGAATTGCTTGAGGGGGCTATAGACTGTCACATCCATGCTTTTCCGGATTTTGTGCACCGCTCACAGGATATGATTCAGATCGCGATCGAGGCTTCAAAATGCGGCATGCGTGCCATTGCTTTCAAAGACCACTGGAACATAAGCGCGACGTCGGCTTATCTGACGCAGCGCTACATCGACGACATGATCGCCCGCGGCGAGCTTAGCCATCGAGTTGAAGTCTACGGCGGGGTCGGTATGTGCTTCGGCATGCGGCCCGAATATGTCCGGGTGGGACTGCAGTATCCTAATTTCAAAATGATCTGGTTTCCGACCTTCACGTCCTATGGCTTCTGGCGCGGCGCCGGCCATCCGGAAAAGGAAGGGGTGCGCCTGGTTGCTGAAGACGGCAAGGTCCTGCCCGAAGTGAAAGAGATCATGGAGATGGCGGCGGAAAAGAGAGTGGGCATCGGCTTCGGCCACACCGACTTCCAAGAATTGCTGCCGTTGGCGAGACTTGCAAAAGATATCGGTGTCCGAGCGACCCTGGATCATCCGTTGTTAGAGTTGAACAAGCTGCTATTGGATGAGATGAAACAACTGCGCGATCTCGGCGTCTATGTCGGCACTTACTGCCAGCCGATGATTCCGAGTCTCTATCAGCCTGTGGCCGATCCGATGGAGACCATCCGCACGATCAAAGAAATCGGTCCCGACCGCTGCATCATCGGCAGCGACTTCGGCCAGGTGTTGCACATGGATGCGGTCGACGGTATGCGCGTCTTCATTCGCGCTTTGCTCGGATTCGGCATTAAGCCGGATGAAGTGAAGGTGATGTTGAAGGAGAATCCGGCGAAATTGATGTGGCTGGACGAGCCCCGGTGAAAAAGGCCCACCGCGGCGTTACGCTTGGCCGGCTCGCTCCAACGTACTACAACGTACGCGTCCGCGTCGATCTTAGCGTGCCTCGCATCCGGGACCTATTGACCCGCGCCTCAAACGTCAATGTTTGAGGAATTAAAATACGTCGTCGTTTTAGGTGGCTGCGTCGCGAGACACAGCCGCCTAAATTCTTTTTGGTATAAGTTCACCACCATCTCCTAATATCCTGGTGATTAAAGGCAATGGCATGATCTTATCTAACTGCCAGCCACTGAGGGCAATGAGGGGGTGCCGACTGTGCACAGCTTCGATCGCGTTTAACGTTGCATGCAAGGCGGCTATCCCAGTGGTCGCGATAGTATCGCAATAGCGAGTGTAAATCCCGTGCCTGATACGAATTGATACACCTAGTCCCATATGTTTCTATGGTCCAATTCTAAAAGGGTCAGAAAGGGACCTGCTTTCAGTTAAAGTTGCCCAGTTAACTTTTTGGCTAGACAGTTCGACGATGGCATCTATCTTGCGCTTTGACGACGGATGAGCTTAGCAGAGGCAACTTGCGAGCATTGTGAGGGTATCCTCCTCGGCAACAAAGCGTATCGGGTGTGGACTGAAGATTCCGGGCTAATCCTGTTAGATGTGGTCGTATGCTACGCCTGTCATCTGGAGGCGCAAAAGCTTGGCCTTAATAGCGACGAAATTAAGCAAATCGCCAGACCATCACACACGTAACCTGTGACGAGGTGGCGCCTCAATCTCCCGCCGAAGCAGTCGTGGTTCCCACAATTCACGTTTAAGGCCCGTTGCGGTAATCACTGGCGGCGGAACAATTCTGATGCACAACGATTACGCGTATGATCAACGATGAACCAGTGATTGCTGCTGAGAATACGATAGCCGGTCACGAGATTCGTCCAACCAAGCGCGGATCCAGTTAACATCTTTATAGCTGGCGAGTCTCATACCCGAACTTCCAGTTTCGCTAGCGTTACCCCGCAGAGTTTAGCCGGCGCGCCGGCGCTGGAAGCTTACTACTCGATAAAGATATCCGAGGATGATTAGGCCGATGACCACATTCGAAATAGGATTCATCCAATGAGCCACCTTTTCGTACTGGCTCTCGAGGAAGTACCCGGCCGTACCCAGGAGCGCGGTCCATAAGATTGTGCCGGCGGCAGAATAGAGAAGAAAGGAGCCGAGCGGCATCCCGGCAATGCCCGCGGGAACGGAGATCAGGGTTCGAACGGCGGGAATAAGCCGCCCGATGAACACCGCTTTGCCTCCGTGACGATTAAACCAGGCGCACGCCTGCTCGACTTCGTTGGGCGAAAGCGTGAGCCAGCGGCCATGTTTTGCCGCCCACCGCTCTAACCTTTCGGCGCCTATTTTTTGACCGACGTAGTACCAGAGAACTGCTCCGAGCAGCGAACCGATGGATCCCGCGATGATGACGATCAGCAAGTTGCGCTCGCCCTGAGCCGCCGAAAACCCCGCCAGCGGCATGATCAGTTCCGACGGGATTGGTGGGAAAACATTTTCGGCGAACATCAAAAGAGCAACACCGACTGTTCCCATGTTTTCAAAGACTGTAATCCAATCGGACACGACTCCTCCTTTCCATGACTTTTCTGCCACGGCGCGCTTCCGTCCATGCTTCAGGTATCATCATCGCGATCACTCTCAGCCTTTTTGTAGAATTCAACGAAGAAGCGCACGCCGCCGATTGGTTCGACATGGTGCCGGATCTCTGGAATGACGATTCCGGGCCGTTCGGGAGATAACTCAAACTGCACGCCCAGAGCGTCGATTCTATAGTTCAATTCTCCCTCGATCACCTGGATCTTGGCCCACACACCGGGCTTGGTGGAGTGATCCCTGCGCAGACTCCGAGGTATGGTTCGTTCGTTGAACTCGCCGGTCTGGCGGTAGACTTTAAAATTGTCCGGCATTTCGAAGCGATCACACCTGATGCAATCTAACGGCTTACCGAGCTTCTTGCTCCGCCCAAGTTTACTTATCACCCACGGCCGTTCTTCAAAGGGTGGCCGATGCCTGACATGCTGCTTATGGCCGCAGCTCAGAAAAGCTACCCAGTCGCCGTATTCGTCGAGGTTGAATCCGGTTATCGAGCGGCGCACTTGACTAAGTCTCGCAATTCATCAGAACTGATCGGAGTTACGCGATCTGCTCGATTGCGGGCTCGACCATAGAGTGTAAAGCGAACAGGAGAGTTGAGCTTTGCTCTCGTGGGCCTCTGTTCCTTGGACAAAACGGATTATTCAGTTGAGCTCTACCTGCACAGATCGCCGGTGATTATTGCCGTGTGTATGTTTCTGTTGTACGTGTCTCGCCCAATTTGGAATTTATGTTGATGGTTTTGCCGCCTTCGCCGAATCGGATGGTTGCCGACTGGCTTCTGCCGGCAACGTTCGGCGGGGCCGTGAAAGTTAACGCGAGATTATTGCCGGTGAGACGCCAGGTTCCCGAACCTTTAACAGAACTGCCGGAGAATGTGGCGGTGAACGTGCCATTCGGATCAAATTCGATCATATCGTTGCCGCTACACGAAGTCGTCGAGCCGCCCGGCAACGGCATAGTGGCGGGACATTTTGCCGACTGATTGCCGGTGGCAATCGATGTTTGGCGCCATCGCCCAACCAGCGGCGATGAGGCAGAAGGTAAGCTGACACTTTCTCTGGTACTACAGCCAAACAGGGACATCAGCAGTAAAAAACCGCTCATCGAAATTCGGCCAAAGCTCTGCTCCATCGATTGTTTCTCTTTCAGTCCTGTGTACGTGGGCCCCTGCTTCTTCTTAACCCGACAGGTTGCTATTGCCAATGGCTCTATGACCCGAATGAGTGTTCTCTGGACAAGGATTGACCGGAACTAGAAGGCAGGCTAGGCATAAGACAGGAATCAAAGGAGGGCATCACGATGAGAACAACCTGGTTATTGATTGCTTGTGCTTTGATGTCGAGCGCTTCGCTGGGGGAAGGCGCCGAGTACTTTATCTACCGAGATGCTGCGGGGAGAATCGTCCTGGCCAATGAAACACCTCCTCCCGGAGCCGAGATAGTTAAGCGCCATGAATTGCAGGATGTCAGTGATGAAGCGGTGCGCGCGGCCCGGGAGCACGAGGAATTTTTTTGGCGCCGCCTAAAAGACGAACAGCTTGCCGAGTCAAACCAAAGGCTGGCCGAAAGCAAAGATCGTTTGGCCGAGGCCATCATCACGGCCGCAGCGCTGCGTGAAACCGAGCCGGAGGTTTTGATACAGGTCGCAAGTTCTCACGATTCTCGATTCCGCGGCCTTCGTTTGGATCAGGGGCGAATACCAGCACGTCCACCCGCCGGCTTTCGCCATACGAAGATCCGCTAAGCTTGTCGTTTGTCGTGTTCGACTCTTGCCGCGTGACATTCGAGCACATGCTGAATCATGCCGATTGCGAGTTCGTGCTCGCCAAGAAACACTTTGCCCGCCTGCTCTTTTTCCAGGAGCACGGCCTCCTCTTCGCTGTGGGTGCGCACGACGGTCTGAATGTGCGGATTAACAGTGCGGGCGATCTCGATCATTTTTCGAACGTTGAGGGTATCGGGAGTGGCGATTACCAAAATAGATGCTCGATGAACATGGGCCTGGAGGAGAACCGCGGGATCGGAGGCATCGCCTGACACTGCCGCTATGCCGCTCGAGCGCAGGCGCTCGACGATCTCCCGGTTCTCCTCGGCAACGACAATCGATATGCCATGCGCGGTCAGTGCCTCGCCGATGCGGCGGCCGACCCGGCCGTAGCCGACGATGACAACATGTCCGGTCAGGCGCTTTAGATCTGTGGTCATCGGCAATGCCGCGAGCGGATCATCCGGGCGTTCCAAAGTTTGAGCGAGTTTTGAACGCGAACGGATCCAGGCTTGCGCCGGCTCGATCGCTCCAAACAACAGAGGGTTGAGAGCAATCGAAATGATGGCGCCAGACAGGATCAGGCTCTGGCCTTCAGTGGGCAATAAACCAAGTGAAACCCCGAGACCGACCAGGATGAACGAGAACTCGCCGATTTGCGCCAGGCTTGCAGAGACTGTAAGCGCGGTATTGAGCGGGTAGCGGAAGAGGAGAACGATAAAAAAAGCCGCCAGCGATTTGCCGAAGATGATGATCGCCAGCACCATCAGAACGTGGAGCGGTTCACTAATCAGCACGTCGGGCTCAAACAGCATGCCGACGGACACGAAGAACAAAACCGAGAATGCGTCTCTGAGTGGCAACGATTCTTCCGCCGCCCGATAGCTGAGGGGGGATTCTCTCATCACCATGCCGGCGAAGAATGCGCCGAGCGCGAATGACACGCCAAACAGTTCGGCGGACCCATAGGCAATGCCCACCGCGGCTGCGACGATGCACAAAGTGAAAAGCTCGCGAGAGCCGGTCCGGGCAATCTGCCACAGCAACCAGGGAAATAAGCGGCGACCTGCGACAAGCATGAGTACGATAAACACCGAGACTTTGCCGACCGTCAGCGCGAATGCTTTCAGTAAGCTTCGATCTCCTGCAGATTCAGTGGCACCGCCCAGCCACACCGATATCGCTGGAAGCAGGACTAGCACCAACACCATCACGAGATCTTCGACGATCAGCCAGCCGATGGCAATGCGGCCATTGACCGAATCAAGAACACCGCGATGTTCCAAGGCTTTGAGAAGCACGACCGTGCTGGCCACCGAGAGCGCCAGACCGAACACCAATCCGGCGGCAAGACTCCAACCCCAAGTAGCGGAGACAGCCATTCCCAGCAGCGTGGCGACCGTTATTTGGACAACCGCGCCAGGCAACGCGATCCGCCGCACCGCCAACAGGTCATCGAGTGAAAAATGCAGTCCGACGCCGAACATCAACAACATCACACCGATTTCAGCGAGCTGACTCGATAGCTCCACGTCGGCAACAAAGCCCGGTGTTGCCGGACCAATGATCATGCCGGCCGTGAGATAGCCGACGAGAACGGGCAGCCTTAGTCGGGCTGCAATAAAACCCATCACCAGGGCAAGCCCCAGGCCGGCGGCGATCGTGCTGATTAAGGTAACGCTATGAGGCACCTAGTTCTTCTCCTAAATTCGACTATGGACGCGACTTAGGTCCAGAGAGCCGAAACTGTCGCGAGTTGGTGTTG
Source organism: Binatia bacterium (assembly GCA_036378835.1). Lineage (GTDB taxonomy): Bacteria > Desulfobacterota > Binatia > UBA9968 > UBA9968 > WHTF01. The sequence continues at coordinate 16,048 of DASUVS010000183.1, forward strand.
CCAGTCAGCCAGCCCTTGAAGCGCACCGGGTCAGAAACATCGGCTGCGACTTACAATGGTGTCTTGGTCCTGGCCCCGTTTCCGCATGGATGTGCCGGAGGATGGGCGCAGAGCTGGTAGGCACAGAGCGCGAACAACTTTAATCGCGGATTGAGCATCCTGATCAGCTTGAACGGCCGATCAGACAGCGGCAGTTTGTTAAACGATTGGTGTCGGGTACAGCGACACAGACCAAAAGTATAATGAATACCCTGTTCCCGCAACTTCTCCGGATACAATGAGCAAATATGCAGAGGCGCTTACGTTCTTTAGACGTTTAGAAGGCGCGCGTTTAGGCAGGAGCATGGATGCTCCGATCAGAGATAAACTGAGGCGGGTTTTCGCAAGCTCATTATCATGAACTGGCCTCCTTCCCCTAGCATCCTCTACCCGCGCTAATATCCTGTCCGCTTCACTTTCGTACCGCGGCGATTTCAGTTATCGTGCGGACGTTTAACAACTTCGCTCGACATCAACTTAGTTTCGGAGGTCGGTTGCCGTGGCAAGAAAGTGGTGGCTCGTGATCGTTGGTTGCATCACCCACGCGGTGAACACCGGCTTGAGTTATTTTGGCATGAGCGCCTACTTTCCTTCCTTCGAGCGCGAGTTCGGTTGGAGCCGCACGGCCATCTCAGGCGCTTTTTCTCTGGCGCGCATTGAATCCGGCCTCCTCGGACCGATGGAAGGATATGTCACCGACCGGGTCGGACCGCAGCGAATGATATTTATCGGGCTGTTTCTCTGCGCCGGTGGATTTTTGGCGCTGAGTTTGGTCGATTCGCTGCCGATGCTCTACGCCGTGATTGTTCTCGGCATCGTTCTCGGTTCCAGCCTGGGCTACAACATGCCGATCAGTGTTCTGATCGCCAAGGTTTTTCGCGAGAGAAGAAGCCTTGCCTTTGGCATCTTCCGTATGGGACCGGGGATTTCCGGGCCGATGGTACCGTTGGTCGGATGGATGATCGGCTTGTACGGATGGAGAACCGCAGCGGTGATCTCCGGGTGTGTCCTGCTGGCCGTAGGCTTACCGCTGGCCTGCATCATAAGAAAAATTTACTCCCAAGAAGAAGCCGCCATTTTAACCGCGGAGCATTCCGGCGCCGATTTGAAACATTCGCCGCATGCATCGACCGAACCGCAGTTCACTCTCAAGCAGGCATTACGTCATCGATCTTTTTGGTTGCTTTCTGTCGCGATGGGCATGCGCCATTTGGTGACCGAAGGAGTCTCGGTGCATTTTGTTATTCTCCTGGTGGACCGGGGTTGGAGCACCGAAGCGGGTAGCACCTTGCTCGGGATCTCCGCATTGGTCGGCGCGCCGGCGCGGATCGGCATGGGTTGGTTGGGAGATTTGCTCGATAAGCGCCGCTTGGTGATGGGATTATTATTGGCCCTGAGCATCTCGGTATTGTTGATGGGCTATACCGCCCAGGCGTTTATTTTTACCACGTGTATGATTGTCTATTCGCTAGCCTACGGCGGGCTCGCCGCTTTACAAGAACCGATTCGCGCCGACTATTTCGGCACCAGGGCATTCGCGACAATCCAAGGCATGAGCCGATCGGTCGTCACTGCGGGCACTTTTCTGGGGCCGATCATTGCCGGGTTTTTCTACGATGTGACTAAAAGCTACACCATCGCATTCGGCGTTTTCGCTGTCGTCAGCTTGGTGGCAACGTTGTTCATGTTTCTCGCCAAACCGCCGCGAGGTTGTGCCGATTGATCGTGGTTTGCGAGCTAGGCGAAAGGATCAAGTGCGCTACACCGAGGCAGGAACCAATCTTCGCAGACCGAGCTTGACAACTCCGAAGCACTCGAGCAATACACATTACGGCGCTGGTAATCGAATTTTCAATCTGCGAAATCGCGAAAGGCGGTAACGTTGCGATGAGACAGAATCGCTTTCCTGTGATCGACGGCGACGGTCACGTCACGGAACGGAACAAAGAGATTCTGGAGTTTCTCGGCGGCAATTACCGCGGCACCAGCAAGGACCAGAGCTGGGCCGATACGTTCTCGCCATTTCCGTCTCTGGACGGTTGGGCGCGGCTGTCGGGCATGAGCTCGCCGGGGCTGCGCGATTATCCAGATTGCGACACCTGGATCTCGTTTCTTGACGACTGCGGTATACAGACGACCATCGTCTACCCGACCGCCGCCCTTGCCTTCGGTTTGATTCAGGATCCCGCCTGGGCGGTCGACATTGCCCGCGCTTACAACTCCTGGCTGCACGCCAGTTATACCAAGCGAACTTCCCGGATCCTTGGCGCGGCGCTGATCCCGATTCACGATGTTCCCGCCGCGGTCAGGGAGTTGCGCCGCGTCAAAGAAGAACTGGGCATGCCCGCGGCGATGCTGCCATCGGTCACCAACCTGCGCAAAGGTTACGGTCACGAGAGTTTCTTTCCGATCTACGAAGAGGCCTGCCGCCTCGATATGCCCTTGGCGGTTCATGGCGCGCCTAGCCGCGGACTGGGATTTGATTTCTTCGACAGCTTCGCCGAAGTTCACGCGCTGGAGCATCCGCTGCCGCTGATGATCCAGCTCACCCATATGATTTTTCAGGGTGTGTTCGAGCTCTACCCGGATCTTCGGGTCGCTTATCTCGAGGCCGGCTGCGGCTGGATTCCATTCATGATGGACCGGCTCGACGAAGACTTCGAAAGGCGCGGTAAGAAGTGGGCGCCGCGACTAAAGCGCGCCCCCAGTGAATATATCAAAGGCGGTTCGGTCTTCGTTTCATTGGAATCCGAGGAGCGCACCTTGCCCTATGTGCTAGAGCTGTTCGGCGAGGATCACATCTTTTTCGCTTCGGACTATCCCCACGAACGCCAGAGGTCCCAGTATCTCGAGGATATCCCCGGCATCGAAGCGCGCGCCGATATCTCGGATTCCGCGAAGCAAAAAATTCTCGCCGGAAACGCTAAACGATTTTATCGACTGTCGGATTGAATATTTGCTGCACGAGGGAGGACCGGCGATGCATCTAACAACCATCGGTGTGCGAATCCTCTTGGCGAGTTTTTTTCTGTTCCTGCCGCAATGGCAAACCGGCGCAAGCGCGGCTGCCAAGCTTCAGTGCGGTCCGACCACTAGTACCAGCAACGATCTGCCCCGGACGGTTGCGATTGCTTCCAATCTGGCGGGAACCGGCGCCCATGCTTTGGCTTCGGGGTTGGCGGCGGTGGCCAGCAGGTCGACGCCGATCGCCGCCAAAGTCCAACCCTACAACGGCCCGAATGCATGGATGCCGCTGATGGAAAATGGCGAGATCGAGTTCGGCATCATCAACATTCTCGACTCGCACATGGCGGTGACCGGCACCGGCAATTACAAGAAGCCATATCCGATCCTTCGCGTGGTCTCCGGCGGTGTGTTTCCGTTTACCGGCAGCATCATGGTGCGTGACAAGTCCGAGATCAAACAGCCCAGCGATCTTAAGGGGAAGCGGATGGCATGGGATTTCGGCGGTCATGCGATTACCCAGACGTGGCAAAACGCCGCCATGGAAGTTAGCGGTTTGAAGCCCAGCGATGTTGTTCAGGTTCGTTTTTCCAACCTCAACGACGCGATTCGCGCCGTGCCCGAGGGCAGGGTCGACGCCACTTTTGCCGCCATCGGCATTGGTATCAACGAGGAAGTAAACGCCATGGAGCCGATCCGATTCCTCAGCCTTCCCAATACCGACGCATCCAACAAAATCCTGTCAAAATATGGCGGATCGATCGTCAAGCAAGATCCGACCGCCGGCATTCGCGGCGACACCTACGTGATCGGTTATCCGCTTCATCTCGCCAGCTCAACCAAGGTAAACGACAAAACTGTTGCGACGGTTCTCAAAGCGTGGTGGGACAATCTGCCTGAACTGCAGACGATTCATCCGCAGTTCAAAAAATGGACCAAGGATGTTCAGGCAATCACCAATTTCACGATCCCCTATCATTCGGGCGCGGTGAAGTTCTATAAGGACGCCGGGGTATGGACGGAAAAACATGACCTTCGCACCAAGGAAATCTGCAGTTGATTGAAACTCCAGCTGACAAGACCAGGGAGGCGTGAGACCGGGGGGTTATTCCAGTGCCCTTGTCATTCCGGAGCGATAAAGTTTTGTCAGGAGACGGGCGCTTGGCCGGTCAAACAGAGAGGGCGTGCAAAGCAGACCTGCGGTAATCGTTTGTCGAGTCCTTGCGTTAATCGGACAATGCCGGCGGTAAATGTATTCACAACGTCTACGTTGCTTTTGAGAAACGATTACGTCTCTAACCGACGCGGAGAATTAAGTGGAGATCGAAGAAAATGTTCGCTCACGTGAGTTGAGCGGACTTGCCGGTTGGATCACTCAGGCGCTTCTGATCGCGATTCCGGTCAGCGGTATGTTCTTTTTGCTCGATGTGCCGCAGCGGCTTGATTGGCAGGTCTTTCATGAACAGTACATCGGGCTCTTCCTCGCGTTGACTCTCGCTGCCATTTTTCTTCTGATTCCAGGTTCAAAAGGACAATCGCAACGCATTCCGTGGTTCGATTATATTGGAGCGGCGGCCGGCTTGTTCGTTGGCTTGTATATCTTCGTTAAGTTTCCGGAAATCTCCAACTCTCTAGGCGATATTTATACGGAGCGGGTGATCCTGGGGGCGATCACCGTGATCCTGCTTGCCGAGGCGTGCCGGCGATTGGTGGGCTGGCCTCTCGTCATCATTGCAGGCGTTTTTATTTTTTATGCGTTCTTCGCTTATCTGTTTCCGGGCGATTTCTACGGTCGCGGCTGGTCCATCGGCCGGCTCGGAACCTATTTATATCTCGATGCCAACGGGATTATCGGCCAGCCCCTGCAGATCGGCGCCAGTATCGTGCTGGTGTTCGTCCTGTTTGGCGAAGCGCTTTACGCCATCGGCGGCGCCGCCTTCCTCAGCGATTTTGCTTTAGCGGTGATGGGTCGCTTTCGCGGCGGCCAGGCAAAGATCGCTATCGTTTCCTCGAGTTTGTTCGGCAACATCAGCGGCAGCGCGGTCGCCAACGTCGTGGTTGACGGCGCGTTCACGATTCCGATGATGAAAAAAGCCGGCTACCCGTCGCCGGTCGCCGCAGCCATCGAGGCGGTCGCTTCCACCGGCGGGCAAATCATGCCGCCTGTCATGGGCGCCGCGGCATTCCTGATTGCCGAATATCTGGCGATCCCTTATGCGCAGGTCGCGCTGGCGGCGTTCGTGCCGGCTTTGCTCTATTACATCGCGCTATTCATTCAGGTGGATCTGCTCGCCGCACGTAACGGCATCTACGGTCTACCGCCGGCGGAGCTACCCAGATTGTTGCCGGTGCTGCGACGCTCCGCCGGCTTTGTCGTGCCGCTGACAGTTCTGATCATCTGGATGTTCTTCCTAAACCGCCGCCCTGAAGAGGCCGGGCTGTTGGCTGTCGCTTCGGCGCTCCTGGTCGGCTTGTTCACTCCCGGTATAAGCCTCGGTCCGCGCGAGCTGCTGAATATTCTGATCAATACCGGCCGAGGCATGCTCGAGATTGCCGCCATCACCGGTCTCGCAGGCGTCGTCATCGGGGTGCTCCAGCTCACGGGTCTCGGATTTACTTTGACACTGACCTTACTGAACGTCGGGCAGAACAGCGCCATCTTGCTCCTTATCTTGACCGCAATCGTCAGTATCATCTTGGGGATGGGCATGCCGACCACAGCGGTTTATGTGCTGCTGGCGGTGCTGGTCGCTCCGGGGCTTTCCAAACTGGGCATTTTGCCCATCGCTGCTCATCTGTTTATTTTTTATTTCGGCATGCTGAGCATGATCACACCGCCGGTTTGTCTGGCGAGCTATGCCGCGGCATCGATTGGCAAAACCGATCCGGTTAAAACCGGATGGGAAGCGATGCGTCTGTGCGCGATCGCCTATGTGGTGCCGTTCTTGTTTGTCTTCTCGCCGGCGCTGCTGTTGATCGGCTCGTGGTATGCGGTTGTGATTTCGATCGCCACGGCGATCGTCGGCGCAGTTCTCTTGGGAGTCGGCTTGGTAGGTTATTTATTTCGCCCCATCGGCGTTCTTAGGCGGCTGCTTTTCCTCCTTGCGGCGACCGGTTTGCTCATTCCAGTGGCCGAGACCGGAACTTACACAACCCTCACTTGGGCGATCAATGCTGCGGGTGTGGTGCTCGCCGTGTTTATGATCGCGATCGAATGGCTGGCGCGCTCGCGCCTGCAGGAGTCAAAAATTGCCGCGGCAGCGAAGGCTTCCGCAGGTGGCTGAATAGTCTGTGGAAGAGAGCATTACTCTCGCTTCTACTGCATACCGCTACTGAACCACCACACTCTCCCCCGCCCGAACAGAAATTTCACGGATCTTTGACGGAAGATCGAACGGCGCGTCGATGTCGAAGCCCTTGGGATTTTGCGCGGTACGCGAGAAGAACCCCACGAGTTCCTGTAGGAGCGGCTTAGGCAAGGGCACCCCGCCGATATCAGCCGAGCGCAGATAGAGTTGTCCTCTCCCTTCGCGGGTCCGCAAGATACCGCGTGCATTGACCGGGACCTGTCCCGATAAGTAGTTCAACGGATCGAACAGGCCGGGCGATTGTCTGCGCCGCCTGACTTCATCCATGTCGACCAGCACCCGCGCAGCAAGCGCCCCGTCGTCCATCATCGTGATCTCCGGATTGGCTAGCCCTTTGGGGAATTTTTCCTTTAAATTGAAAACCAGGTACGAGTTCGCTTCTCGCTCGGGGATCGAGAATTCCCCCGATTTTGGCGGATTGGCTGCGGCATTTTTCACTATCGCGTCGATTTTGGCTTGAAGCCGGTCGCCGTCTTGTTGTGATACGGCCACGGCAAATCCGCTCGAGGCAAATACGATCAACAAAAAAACAGCCGATAGATTGCGAAGCAAAGATTTTTTCATCTCCAACATCGTACCAAGTTCCGAATTTTCTGGGAAGCCGGCAAAAGACTTTGCACACAGATGCGATTTCGCGTGAAATTACCGGTCAAGGCGAGCCTTGCAAATTAGACCGGGCCATAGTTAATTTGAACACTTATTACAGTAGGAGAAATCGATGGCAGAGAATTTAAAGCCTCGTAGTCATGTGATCACCGATGGACCGGATCGCGCGCCGACGCGCGCGATGCTCAAAGCCGTCGGCTTTACCGATGATGATCTGTCGCGACCGATTATCGGCGTCGCCAACACCTGGATCGAGATCGGCCCGTGTAATTTTCATTTGCGCCGGCTGGCCGCCAAAGTGAAGGAGGGAATTCGAGCCGCCGGGGCTACGCCGATGGAGTTCAACACGGTCTCCATCTCCGACGGCATCAGCATGGGTGCGGAAGGCATGAAATGCTCGTTGATCAGCCGCGAAGTCATCGCCGATTCCATAGAGCTGGTCGCGCGGGGTAACCATTTCGATGCTTTGGTGTGTCTATCAGGCTGTGACAAAACCAACCCGGGGGTAGTCATGGCGCTGGCACGGCTCGATATTCCGGGTCTCGCTCTTTACGGCGGCTCGATTGCCCCGGGCCATCTCGGCGATCGCGATTTGACCATCCAAGATGTCTTCGAGGCAGTGGGCGCATACAGCAGCGGCCGCATCAAAGAAGAGCAATTCAAATCAGTCGAAAACAGCGCCTGTCCCGGCGCCGGAGCGTGTGGCGGCCAGTTTACCGCCAACACCATGTCGACAGTGATGGAGTTTCTCGGGATTTCTCCGATGGGCAGCAACGGCATTCCAGCTACCGCCGCTGAGAAAGACGAGGCGGCATTCAACGCCGGTAAGCTGGTTGTCGAACTTTTGCGGCGCGACCTGCGGCCGTCGCAGATTCTCACCCGCAAATCGATTGAGAATGCGATCGCATCGGTTGCCGCCACCGGCGGCTCGACCAACGCCGTGCTGCATCTTCTCGCGATTGCGCGCGAAGCCGGTATCGAACTGAACATCGACGATTTCGACCGTATCAGCGCGCGCACGCCGTTGATCGCCGATCTAAAACCGGGCGGTCGTTTCGTCGCCAACGATCTTTACAAAGCGGGTGGCATCAAACTGGTCGCCAAACGGCTGATCGAAGCGGGGCTGATCCATGAGGACACGCTCACGGTCACGGGCAAGAGCCTCAGAGAGGCGGCGCAAGACGTGCAAGAAGAGACCGGACAAGAAGTCGTTCGACCGATGGTTAATCCGCTCAAGCCCACCGGTGGATTGGTAATCTTAAAGGGTAATTTAGCGCCGGAAGGTTGCGTGGTGAAAGTCGCGGGTCACGAGAGACTAATTCATAAAGGCCCGGCTCGAGTGTTCGATCGCGAGGAGGACGCGTTCGCGGCGGTGCAAAACGGAGGGATCAGAGCCGATGATGTGGTTGTCATTCGTTACGAAGGACCCAAGGGCGGGCCTGGGATGCGCGAGATGCTTGGCGTTACGGCAGCGCTGGTGGGCGCCGGCTTAGGCGATTCGGTTGCACTCCTCACGGATGGGCGTTTCTCCGGGGCAACTCATGGGCTGATGGCCGGGCACGTTGCCCCCGAAGCTGCCCAAGGCGGTCCGATCGCCGCGCTGCGCGACGGCGACACGATCGTCTTCGACATTGCCGCGCGGCGGCTCGATGTGCAGATTTCACAGGAAGAGATGAACGCGCGTTTACGGCAATGGGCGCCGCCGGCGCCGCGTTACACCAGCGGTGTTATGGCAAAATACGCTAAGCTCGTTTCGTCCGCGTCCCAGGGAGCTGTGACGCTCTAGAAAACAGGCGGCCGGGAAGAAGGTTAACATGGCGGAATGGACTTTGTGGGCGGCACTTTTTACTCTAGGCACGGCGCTGGCGATGGTGGCGCTGTACCTGATCTGCCGCGAACGCTTCCAAGCGATGAGCACTCGGATTGCTGCGCTTGAAAGAGAGCTTGAAGCGGCGCGCTTGCGGGAGGAAGCCAACGAAAAGAACTTGAGCAAGATCCTCGATGCTGTGATGGAATTGCGCGGCTCCACCGAAAGTCACTTGGAGAATCTGCGCCATGGTTTGGATCAGTTACGGGCGGAAAATTACTCGCACCCATCTGTCGATGCGGCGTGATACCAACAATAAGCTTTCGTGTTCGTGCCATGTGATCGTGTTATGATCGGTCACGCTTCACCGACAGGATCACGAAACTCCGCGTGTCAAATTGTTTTCAGCCTGCCCATCTCTATCGACAATCTGGTTACTTCGGCTGCGGTGTTTGTGCCGGCTTTGGCGGCGGCGCCGAACTGGAGGCCGCGGATGGTTGGATATCGAGAATCTTGACATCGAACAGAAGCGTTTTGCCGGCCATCGGATGATTCAGATCCAGCACAACGGTTTTTTCTTTTATTTCATGAACCCGCACCGGGATTTCTTGCCCCTGTGGCCCTTTGGCGGAAAGAGTCGCTCCTAGTTTTAAACCATTAGCCGGAATCTGCTCCTTGGGCACCTCTTGAAAAGCCTTCGCGTTTACGACGCCATAGGCATCTTCAGGTTTAACCTTGACCCGTTTTTCGCCTCCCACCTTCATGCCGGCTAATTCCTTTTCAAGACCGGGGATGATCTGCCTATTGCCCTGGGTGTATTTCAGCGGATCTTTTCCTTTGTTCGTTTCAATGAGCTTGCCATCTTCCTCCGAGAGCGAATATTGAAGACTAACGACGGAACCGTCCTTCACGATTTTTTCCTGTTTGGTTTTTTCGGCGGATTTAAGAAGTGCCGGGGACGCGCCGCCGAGAACTACTAGAGCCGCGGCTACCGCCAATAATTTCATGCGCATGAATACTCCTTTGATTGAATGGCTGCGAACAGGCAGCTCAGGTAAGGTTATACACCGGAATTGCGGAACTCAACGCAGCCCCAAAATTTTCTGGATGAGGTCCGTTCAATGGAGATGAACGATTGCTGCCGGTCAAGTAGGATGTCAACTTCTATTTATTGATGGGTTGGAAAAAACCTCGCGTTGAAGCTCGTCGAGCAAGCTCATGTCGATGAGATGCGCCGTTTCCTTTTCGCTCTTTCCCAGGGTCGTGATAAGGTTCGGCCAGCCGTTTGGTTCGTTGCGCGGGATATCGGCAAAGCTATCGGCCTCCGCCCTCAGAAGTCAGCCGCGATTCCGGCTAACTTCAGTTGAATCCGTTCCTATTCGCAGTTGGTATCCGTGACAGATCTTCCCGCCAAATTGCAGCGGCTCGCGCTGATCAATGTTTGTCTCGGGCAATTTATGACCGCCCTGGACTCGCGTTCGATCATTGTTGCGCTACCGACCATTTCGATTTATTTCAATAGCTCGATGGCGGTGGTCCAGTGGATCCCGCTGGCTTATCAGCTGACTATTATTGGCTTTGTGCTTAGCTTGGCTCGGCTTGGCGACATGCGGGGCCGCAAGAAGATTTACGGATCCGGCTTTCTGCTGCTTGCTCTGGGCTCTGCATGTTCGGGTCTAAGCACCGGCTTATGGCAAATCATCGCGTTCAGGGTGTTGGCCGGAGTTGGTGGGGCTATGGTCTTGGCCAATGGCAGGGCCATCCTGTCGATTGTCTATGCCCAGCATGAGAGAGGCCGAGCCCTGGGATTCGCTTCGATGGCTTTCCACTTGGGTTATATAAGCGGCCCTTCGGTTGCAGGAGTTCTCATCGATACCGTGGGCTGGCGTTGGATTTTTTTTCTGAACCTGCCCGTTGCGCTGACGGCAGCTTATATGGCGCGAAAGGTTCTACCGGAAACTCCTATCCAACGCCAAACCCATGCGCTGGATCTTCCAGGAATGCTCACACTGTTTGCGACGGCCGTAACCCTTATCCTGGGCTTACAGCAGATTGCCAAATCCGGGATTACCTGGGTCCCGCTAGCAATCTTTTTACTGTCCGTCGTGGCCGGAGCATTGCTGTTCCACTTCGAGAGAAAAAGCTCTGCTCCGTTGCTCGATCTCTCGCTTTTCAAGATACGAGTGCTCACTGCTGGGGTTCTAAGCCATCTATTCGTGGTGATCTCGCATAGCTCGACATTCTTTCTGTTGCCATTTTACCTGCAGGGAATTCTGCATTTTTCTCCGACCCAAGTCGGCGTCACGGTTATTTTCTTTTCTCTGGCGATCGTTTTTCTAGCGCCGCTTGGCGGATGGTTAGGAGACCGCCTAGGCTCGCGATTGCTTTGCACGACCGGTTCCGCCTTAAGCCTGATCAGTATGCTTGGGTTTTCCCGTTTGGGAGCAGATTCCGGTTACATTGCCGTTATGATTCCTCTGATGATCCTGGGAGTAGGTTGGTCAATCTTTCAGGCTCCCAATCTAAGCGCCATTTTTAGCGCAGTGGAGCCTCGTTACGTAGGAGCAGTGAGCGGGATATCGTTAACCAGTGCCAATATCGCCAACGCCGTGGGCGTTGCGATTGGCAGCGCGTTGTTTTTGCGCTGGCTTAATCGTTATGGGCTGGATCAGTCGGGAGTGCCGCCCTACACGCAATGGGCAGAAAACCCGGCAGTCTTTATCAGGGCATTCCAGAATTCCTGGCTGCTTATCGCCGGGCTAACGGTGATTGCGATCGTGGCTTCGTCGATGCGCGGGGTCGACAAGCGGCAGGGCCAAGGTTCTTAGTCTATATTCGTGAACTCTTGAACAAAACTATTTATGGCGCAGCGGAGGTTGAAAGTTTGGCTTGCGGGCAACTCACGTTCTGTAACCACCGACGAGCGCTCGTCTGCCGCCATCCCACAAACATTTCACATTCCTGAAGCCTGCCTCTTGTAGCCAGGCGAGTTGGTCTTCTTTTGAAGGAGTCATCCGATCGAAATTTAGAAAGAGACCACCGGTTTTGATCAACAAAAACGTTTCCGCGTAGATCGATTTGATGATCTTTGGTGATCTCACATTATGGATCGCTATGGCTGATACGACCGCATCGAAAGGCCCTTCGATCTTACGACGCCAACCGGGTTTGCTGAAATCACAGAGGACATAGTCGAATCGTCCCGTGAGATGTTCCATACGCTGACGACCGAGCTTCGCCATCTCTTCGGATCCGTCCTGACAGAGCGCTCTCCCGTTGGGAAAATGCTTGAGCAGAAATTGGGCTAAGGCGCCGTAGCCTGCGCCCAAATCCAGTATGTTAAGAGGTGCTTGCGAATCGTCAGACAGAGTTGTCGCGATCAAGCGAAAGATCTCCTGCCGTTCTACCTCCCGTTCATCTTGACCCTCTGCCCATTGATTAACGTATTGTTGCGAACTCCAGTCATGATGATCCCAAGGGTCAACTAACTTTGCCATCGCGGGTCTCCTTCAAGATCGCCTCGCAATTTACGTTGATAATGCGGTAACAGGGTAGTCAAAGTTTCTTTGTCGAGCCCAATATTAACTGTGCCGTCTAACCCAGTCCAGGATGGCCGTATTGGTTTCTTCCGGCGCTTGCCAGAAAAAGCCGTGCGATTGGCCGTGTAAGATTTTCATCACTGCTCCGGGAATACGATCCGCAAGTATCTGGGATTGGGCGACGTGATTGCTGCCACTCTTATCAGCATCGCCGATCAGCACTAATGTCGGCGCCTTCACGTCACCCAAACGATGCGTACCCTCGAAATTGTGGCGCGCCATACAGAGGTGAATAAACTCCGGTAGCTTCGCATGAGTTGCCCATGCCAATCTGTAGAACTCTTCGACTTTGTCGCGGTTTTGCCTGCGATAAACTTCGGTAAAGAATGTGTCTGATTCACAGATTTCATTGTAGATAAATTTTTCGAAACCCAGCTCAATCATTTCGAGAACCAGCCGATGCGGCAGACCGGGAATGCAATCCGTTCCCAGACGCGCCGCCGGACCTGAACCGCTCGCAGCCATGATCAGGCTTTTCACCCGACCCGGAAAGTTCTGAGTCAGGGACAATGCGATCCTGCCGCCCATCGAGTGGCCCAATAGGTGCGCGCTGGCGATCTTCAAATGATCCATCAAAGCAACTATGTCCACGGCCATTTGCTCGATAGTATAAACCTCTTGTATCGGTATGGATCGACCACAGCCGCGCGGATCGAAAAGAATCAGGTTCAAAGAATTCGTCAGTGGCATCTGCGACGGCTTCCAAACCTCGCCGGAATAAGCGGTCGAGGGCACGAGAATCAACGGCTCGCCCTGACCGTGGGATTCGTAGTAAAGATCAACACCGCTCGGCAGTTTTACGTTCGACATAAAAATGATCCCTTCAAATCAACCAAGCTATAAGAACATGAGTCCCAGATCTCGATGGTTGATTCATTGACGTCGATGTTTTTCTCGAAGCAATGAGCTTCCGAGATACCGCTATCTTGCGGCCGCTGGTTTGTAGAAACCTTCCTTCTCCAACTGACTCACGAACCGCGTGTCTAGAAAATCATCGGGCTTCGCTGCCTTGCTCTTGGTTTCGGCCGATGCCAATTCACTGATGATGGCTTCGAGTCCTTTTTTCGTCGCATAGGGAACTGTCTCGATGTAGCTGCGTGCTTCGCCATACGTCGCTTCGAGCATATCC